>CAJYVK010000373.1 GCA_913778455.1 uncultured Hymenobacter sp.
CCGATTTCCCCCTGCCCGATGCTGAGCGAGTACACCGTTTTGAAGTTCCAGCGGTGGTAGCCCAGGCGCTTGTCGTAGTACTCGGCCGATGGGATGAGGCCGCGCTTCTCGTGGCCCATGTCCACGCCCAGCTTTTCGCCCAGGCCGAAGGTTTTCACCATCTTCTGCCACTCGGCCAGTCCCAGGCGGGCATCCTCAAAGCGGTTGGGGGTGCGGCCGCGCATTACGGCGGCCCGCATCACCTGGTAGAAATACGGGTTGCAGCTCTGCTTGATGGCGATGTTGACGTTGCTGGGGTACTCGTGGCGGTGGGTGCAGTGCACGAGGTGCTGGTCGCAGGGAAAGCCGGTACCGGGCGACACCACGCCCATCTGCAAGGCTACCAGCTCATTAACGAGCTTGAAGACCGAGCCGGGCGGGAAGGTGGCCATCAGCGGGCGGTCGAAGAGCGGGCGGTTGGGGTTGCGCAGCAGGTCCATGTAGCGATTGCCCATGCCCTTGCCGGTCAGCAGTTGGGGCTCGTAGTGCGGGGCCGATACGAAGCACAGGATTTCGCCGGTTTTGGGGTCGAGGGCCACGATCCAGCCGCGGCGGCCGGCCAGCAGCTTTTCACCGTAGGCTTGCAGGCCCGAGTCGATGCTGAGGTGCAGGTCCTGGCCCGCCTGCGAGAGCGTATCAAACTGCCCGCCCCGAAATGGCCCCTTGTCGATGCCGCGCACGTTGACCAGCCGGTACTGCACGCCCCGCCGGCCCATGAGCGTAGATTCATAAAACGACTCCAGCCCCGAAATACCCACGTTTTCGCCCGGCGCGTAGTGCGCGTACTTGGGGCTTTCGAGCAGCTTGGGCGTAATGGAGCCCACGTAGCCCAGGGCGTGGGCCAGGTTGGGAGTGCGGTAGGCCCGGGCCATGCGTGCCTGCACCCGGAAGCCGGGGAAGTTGATCAGGTTGTCGTTCATGGCCGCCAGCTCGGGCGTGCTCAGGTTTTGAATGAGCGGCGAAGGGCGCACCCGCGAGTAGGCCTTGGCGGCCCGCAACCCCAGCCGCAGGTCCTCAATGGGCATCTGCATTACCTGGCAAAACCGGGCCGAGTCGAGGCGCTTCACCTCGCGGGGCACCACCATGAGGTCGTACACGGGCGTGTTGGACACCAACAGCGAATCGTGGCGGTCGTAGATGAGGCCCCGGTACGGTACCTGCACCTGTCGCTGGAGGGTGTTGCGGTCGGCGGCCGTCTTGTACGAGTCGTCGAGGACTTGCAGGTAAAACAGCCGGCTGGCAAACAGCAGCCCCACGAGGGTAAAAATTGCCAGCACCACGTAGCGCCGGCCTTCCAAGTATTGCATACTTCAAAGTTACGACTGCCCTAACCGGGGATAAGCCGAAAACATTCGCCGCGCCCGGCAGATTGCAGCTTCTACCGCCCCCACACAAAAAGCCCGCTGGCCGGGGGCCAGCGGGCTTTTACAATCTATTAGGTATCAAGGCAATTAGTTCAGCGAAGCCGAATGTGCCTTCATGATTTGGCGAGCCTGGGCCAAGTTGGTATCCTTGGAGTTAACGGCCAGGTAGATGAATTTATCACCGCTGGGCGACAGCTTGAGCAGGTGCAGCTGGTCGGTGAGGGTGAGCAGAATGTCTTGCAGGGTCTGGTTCAGCTTCAGGGCCTTGAGGGCCTTGAGCTTCGATTTTACTACCTCCGTGTTGTAGGCCGCCGCCGTTTCGATGTCGAAGTCGGCGATGTTGGTGTGCGAGGCCAGCGGCATGCCGGTTTCGGTTTCTACTACGGCCACGGCTACCAGCGTCGGCAGCTCGTCCATAATGCCCTGTACAGTTTGCTTGGGGGTTGACATGAAAGTTAAAAGAAAAAAGGGGGGAACAATCTTTAGGTAGTAGCGCGCCGTACCACTTCCTTGAGGATGCCTAGGTTGGCATCGGCCAGGCGCACGGCTACGTAGCAGTGCCACTGGCCATCGGCCACGGGGCGCAGGTAGTGGAGCTGTTCGTCAAGTAGTACCGACATGTCAAGCAGCGGGCCACCCAGCCAGGAGTTGGCCGCCAGGGTGTCGTCGAGGTGGCCCAGCATCTTTGCAGTACGCAAGTTAAGCTGATTTGGGTTGTAAGCACCGTTAGTAGTGTACGAAGCCAGGATGCTACCCGTCGAACCGTCGGCGATGTAGGCTAGCAGTAGCTCGGGCTGCTCACGCAGTAAGGCCAGCAACATGGCTTCGGCGCGGCGGCCCGCCTCGCTCGACGCTGCCACTACTTTCTTGAGTTGTAAGCGATTGAAAAAAGGGAAGTTCATGCGAAATAGAACGGTGGCGCACCGTGGCTACTTGCGGGTGCCCGCCAGCCAGGAGCGGAGTGGCTGCGTCCAAGCTACCGGCAGGCTATTGCAAAAAGCCAAGCCCCCGGCTAGCGGCTCTCTACGGCCACGTCAGGCCGGCCGGGGTCTTGGCTTTCTTCAAACTTGCGCGGGCTGGCAGCCTAGAATTGCCACCAGTGACGCTTTTTGGGCAGGTCGGTGCGGGGCAGCAGGGTCACGTTCTGCTCGCCGCGGCCTTTTACCTGCACTAGTTCTTCGGTATAGCCGCCGTAGCCATACTGGAGCTGGGTGGTCTTGTGGGCGGGTACGACCATCGTGTATTGGCCTTTGGCATCGGTGCTCACGCCCCGGCCGCTAACCTTGTCGATGATGGTGGCCCCAATGAGCGGGTGCCCGTTCTCATCCAAAATGCGGCCGCGTACGGTGGTCAAGCTGGCGCTTTCGAAGGCGCCCAGGTCGTCGGCCGTCGGCGCGCTGGCCTCCACGCCCGCCCCTTCGCCCGCGGTGGGGCGAACGGCCGAGTTGTTAGCGGCAAATGCGGCACCGCCTACCAGCACGCCCACGAGCAGGAGCGAGCCAGCCCGCTGCCGGAAACGAGCGGGTTCGGTGCGAATCAGGTGCAGCTGCTGTTGCAGCCAGCCTACCGGGCGCACGTCGTGCCCCTGCGTTTGTAGGCTATGGAAACGCTCGAAAGCTTCCCCGCCTTTTGCCGGGTTGGCTTTCAAGTAAGCATCTACGAGCGCGGTGTTGGTCACCGACAGGTCGCCCCGCAGATACGCATCGCGGTAGCCGGGCAACAATTCGCCGGTAGCCGGATGGAAAGGATTAGTAGTTATCGCCATTATTGAAGGGAAGTGTAGAGAGCAGCGGGAAAGAGTAGCGAGTACGCTAAGGCGGAATGAAATAGGGCGATTAACTAGGCGGTATTCAGAGTACTTCTTAGACTTTATGGTAGCAAAGCTACAGTAGCGCTGATAAGTCCTGGTGGCACTCTTAGACGAATAAGCCAAAATTCTTGCCGAATGCACCTCATTACCGACACCAACAAAATAATGTTTTCCCCCTCTTTAGTACTAGGATAAAAAACTCAACGGCGCGAAGCGATAAACCACACTTTCTTAGCAAAATCCTGCTTTAGTCTTATTTTTTCCTTTTCTGAAAATAATTTTTACTCATTCTGTTAGCCTGAACTATAAAAAGTTTTTTCCCCGCTCCGCCCACGCCCGTGCCAGTACCTTTGTAGTTTCATTATCAACTCATGCCGCCGCTCGCTACTCCTACTGCCAATACTGCTTTTTCCGGTCTTATCTCGGTGGTCGCCCCGCTCTACAACGAGGCCGATACCGTGGCGCAGCTCGTAAGCCGCGTGGCCGCCGTGATGCAGCAGTACGGCTATGACTACGAGCTCATTCTGGTGAACGACGGCAGCACCGACCGCAGCTGGCAGATGATGCAGGAGCTGGCCGCCCACGACCGCCACCTGGTGGCCATCGACCTAGCCGGCAACTACGGCCAGACGCTGAGCCTGCGGGCCGGCTTTGCCCAGGCGCGGGGTGAGGTTATCATTGCCATGGACGGCGACTTGCAGCACGACCCGGCTTACATCCCGCAGTTTATCAGCCTGATCAACGAGGGCTACGACATGGTGGGCGGGGCCAAGGCCAAGCGCCCCGAAGGCCCCATTGCCACGGCACTGGCCACTACGGCGCACGGCATTATCCGGCGCTTGTCGGGGGTGCAGCTGCGCTACTTCGGGGCCACGTATAAGGCCTACCGCAGCTACCTCGTGAAGAACGTGGAGATGCTCGGCGATGCCCACCGCTTCCTGGGCGCACTGGTAGCCCGCAAGAACTTACGCTACTGCGAGTTTCCAATCGAGATTCACGAGCGGCAGTTTGGCCAGAGCAACTACAAAATCAGCAAGCTCTTCTACGTCATCCTCGACCTGTTCATCCTGCGGTTCTTCATCGTGCACTCGCGCAAGCCGTTCCGGTTGTTTGGCTTGTCGGGGCTGCTGAGCCTGCTGCTGGGCGGCGGGCTGGCGGGGCAGTTTCTCATCCGCTCCGTTTTTTTCGGGCTCAATATTTTTGGCACCTACCCCCTGGAGTTCATCTTCAGCCTGTTCCTGATCATGGCCGGCATTTTCCTGCTGTGCTTCGGGGTGCTGGCGGAGATTGGCATGTACAACTACTACTCGCGGCGCACGCGCAAGCCCTACGTGGTGCGGCAGACGGCGTCATTTACCAGTTAACATTTATCATTTAACACTATTCGGTGAGCATCTGAAGCTACTGGGGCAAGTCCAATGGCTTCTTTACCATTCGACGGCCAAACAGCACACAAGCCACTTGTTAAATGATAAATGCTAGCTGTTAAATGAAAAAGCTCATCATCAACTGCGACGATTACGGCTGGGACGCCCCCGCCACCCAAGCCATCCTGGAGCTGGGCGCGGCCGGGCAGGTGAGCAGCACGACCGTCATGGCCAACTTTGCCAGTGACGCCGAGCTGCGCGAGCTGGCAAAGTTGGCCTCCCCTACCTTCTCGGTGGGTTTGCACCTCACCCTTAATGCTGGCCAGCCGCTAAACGCCGCCTCGGCCGTACCCTCGCTGGTCGATGCCGACGGGCAATTTTATTCTTCCGGCCGGTTGTGGCAGCGCTACCTACGCGGCCAGGTGCGCCCAGCCGAGATGCAGGTAGAAATTGCCGCCCAGCTGCGCCGGCTGGCCGGTGCCGGGCTCCTCCTCACCCACGCCGACAGCCACCAGCACCTGCACCAATATCCGCTGCTGGGTCCGGCGCTGCTGCGCATGTTGCGCACGCTCGGCGTGCGCCGGGTACGACGCCTCACTGCCGCCGGGCGGCTCGACGGGCGCGGCCTCGTGCTCCGGGCCTTTGCTACCAGCAGCCGGGCAGCCCTGCGCGGCTTTGCTACGCCGGGGGCGTTGGTGAGTACATTTTCGACCGAAACAGCCAGCGCAGCGGGCTTTCGGCGAGGCGTGGCCGACGCTTTTCGGTATACCGACACTGCCGAGTTTATGAGTCACCCGGGGTTGAGCGAGCGGCCGGGCTCGCCGCTGATGCGCGTGCCGGAATACGCTTTCTGGCGCAGCGGGGAGGCGCGGGAGCTACTGCGGGAGCTGAGCGGCGAAGTGGTGAGCTATCAGGCAGTATAATTTCTATTCGACTACCCCAACTTTCTTGGCACTTCGCACATGAGCGGTAATCTTTACCGTGTGACTTCTATTCGACTATCCCAACTTCTTCTACCCAGCCTCGTGGTCATGCTGCTGGGTTGCCACGGGCAAGACCGGATGCCACGCGCTCACCGCGCCATTTTTGTGCAGGGTCGCAGATTCAGCTACGCGGCGGCTCACTATGCGCCGGATGGACGTCCGCTCGGCCACGATACAGTGACCATTACTTGTCTGGGCAAATACAAACCAGAAGACGAGTATGATACTACCCAGCTAAAAATAGGCTACAGCTACGATGCCGTTTCCGCTCCGAATAACTTCACGGGCGTGCTGGAAAACGATACCGTGCTGTGGATTCACCCGCCCCGCGAGGATGCATACCGCATTCTGGAACTCAGCCCCTTCCCCTACGTAAAGCTGCCGGCCCGCCAAGGGCAGCGCTGGCAGTGGGCACTCGGTGTAGGTAGCCAGTGGGGCGATAAACGGTGGGCTACCTGGAAAGACGACCTGCTCGTAACCAGTACTTACGAGGTAACCGGCCAGCAAACGCTTTCCACGCCCGTCGGGAAGCTACGGTGCTGGGTAGTACAAGCCCGGGCTACGTGCCCCAAAGGCACCACTGCCCTAACTTCCTTTTACAATCCTAGCTGCGGCTTCGTACGCTTGGCTTATCGCAATGTGAATAAGCAGCGCGTAGTGCTGACGCTAGTGGATACTACCACCGTAGCCATTGCGGTACCCAATAAGTTTCTGCCGGAAGAGCTCCGAGCGCTCGGCTCGGCCCGGGGCGGCGCTAGGATGTTGTAGAATAAATACCCGTACCCATGCTCCGAAACCGCGCCGGTGGGCTCCACCCTGCGCCAACGGTGTTCACTTAAAGAAATACCACCCCTAGCATTACCGCTAGCAGCAGGACACCTATTCCCAGATTAAATAGCAGCATCCACCGCGGGGCCGCGTTTGCTCGAAAGGTACCGGGTGGGGCTAGCAGCCAAGCTGCCAGGAATAACAGCGGCCCTAAAAATAAAATGCCGTAGAAATATAGGATAAGTAAATCACCTCCTTGCTTCCACACGTTGTAACTAGCCACCGCGCTGATACCTAGCACGTTGAGCCCCGTATTGAGGCATTGCGCAAGCCAGCTTAGCTTCTTTGCCTGATTCATGACTGTGGAAGTGGTGAATAAAGTCGGAGCCTATAGTAACATCTGCGCTCGCTAGTCACTTAGTGGTTGTCCCAGCGCAAGCTGCGCCGCTCCACGCGCACCAGGGCCCCCACCAGCGACACCAGCGCCGTGATGACGTAGAACAGCACGCTCACGCTCACCGCCACCGGCACACTGAGAACGAAGAGCTTAGCCCCGTATAGAAACGTCAGTTCCCGGGCCCCTAGCCCGCCCACGGTGAGCGGCAGCACCGCCGCGATACTCGACGCCAGAAACACCAACAGATAGGGCAGTACCGGCCCACCCGCCGCGCCCAGCGCCGCCAGCAGCGCCCAGGCGCACAGCACCTGCGCCCCCTGCACGCCCAGCGCCTCCCACGACGTGCGCCCGAAGGCCCCCCTAAACTCGCCAAACCACCAGCGGCCCAGCCCATAGCTCAGGCCCAGGCCCAGCGGCACCAGGGCCAGCGCCCCGGCCCGGTACCAGCCGGGGTAGTCGGTGGCCGCAAACAGCAGCAGCAGCAACACCAGCAGGGCGACCATTCCGCTCAGCCGGTCGAGCAGCAGCGCCCGAAAAATGACGCCCCGCCGCCCCGGAAACTCCTTGCCCAGCAGGTACACCTTGTAGCCGTCGCCGCCAATTCCGCCAGGCAGAAACAGGTTGTAAAACATCCCCAGCCAGTACAGCCGCAGGTTGTAGCGCTCGGTCAGCTGGATGTCAACCGCCCGAAAAAACGTATTGAGCCGAACTGAGGAAATGAGCTTGGAAAGCGTGAATAGCGCCGTGGCCAGCAGCAGCCAGCCGGGCCGGGCCTGCCGCAGCGTGCGGCTCAGGGCCGGCAGGTCGAGGTGCCGGGCCACTAGCCACAGCGCCCCGGCCATGAAAGCCAGCTTGGCTAGCAGCCCGAAGTATCGCCGCCCGGCGGGGGCAGGCTCGGGCGGCGTTTCGACGATGCTCATGGGTGTTGAAACTCAACCAGCCGGAAAGTGGCCGGGCCGTCGATGGTGATTTTATCGAGGGTGCGGTAGCGCCGGCCGCGCAGAAAGCGCTCATCGGCCAGGTAGAGCGTGCCGGGGCTGAGCGGCAGCTGCCCCACGGTAAAGGTTTCGCCTCGCTCGCGGGCGATGTAGAAAGCTTCCACGTTATCGAGCGTCCGCCCGTAAGGGTAGAGAGCCAGGGGTCGCCCCTTGGTTTCGCGGCCGATGCGGATGGCGGCCGTCCGATAGCCGACCTCGGAGGAGGTTTGCATGCGGGCCGGAAAAATAAAGACGTCGAAGGCCAGCCGCAGCACGAGCAAATAGTAACCCAGCACGAGCAGGCGATAATCGGCCAATCGCCAGAACAAGTACGCGCCCAAGGCCAGCGGTACCACTAGCGCCAGACTGAGCAAAGCCGAGTCGGGCACGCCGCGCAAGATAGTCGCCTCCGCAGCCACCGTACCCGTCCGCACCAGCAGCCGTAGCAGCGGCGGCACCAGCGGGGCCAGCGCGATTACGGCGAGCAAGGCCAGCAGGAGCCGATCGAGCAGGCGCGTGAGCGGTACCCCGGCCGGCTGATAGTGCGCGTAGAGCGTAATCACTACCGTGAGGCCCAGCGGCACCAGCATGAACAAGTAGCGCGGAATGGTGGCCGGCGACAGCCAGTACACCGGCAGCACGGCCAGAAACAGCAGCGCGTTGTACCGCAGGAAAGGCTGCCCGGCCACCCGCCGCCACGCCCCCGGCACCAGCAAGCACAGGGCCAGCAACGTCCAGGGCAGAAAGTGCTTGATAAAATCGAAGGGAAACAGCAGCACGTAGCGAATGGACTCGCCCAGTGGCTGGGCCGTTACCACCCGCTGGCTCGACTGCGACCAGAGCGTGGCCAGTGCCGTTTCGAGCGAGTTGTGGCGGCTGTACACGAAAAAATACGTGCCCAGAATAGCCAGCAGGACCAGCCCGCCCAGCACGTGCTGCCAGCTAAACAGCCGCCGCCACTGCCGGGTATCGAGGCAGTACACCAGCAGGGCAATTCCCTGAAATACGATGGAGGGCAGCCCTTTCAGCAAAAAGCCCACGGCCGTGAGCGCGTAGGTAAGCACGAACAAGCGCGTCCATTGCCCGCGCTGCCCCAGGTACCAGACGGCCATGAAGCTCAGCCACGTCAGGCAGGCGTGCCACAGGTCGATAAGGCCCAGAAAAGAATCGTAAAACAGGACCCGGCCGGTAGTGGCAAAGGCCAGCGCCACCGTGAAGGCCAGCCGGCTGCCCAGCTGCGGGCGCAGCACCCGCCACAGGGCCGCCGAATAGAGCAGCAGTGCCGCCACGGTGGGCAGACGCAGGATGAATTCGTCTTGCCGCCCGGTAAGGCGAAACAGCGCCACCAGCAGCCAGTTGAACAGCGGCGGCTTGTTGTAGTACGGCAGGCCCTGGAGCGTGGGCGCGAAAAAATGTCCCGAATAGTGCATCTCCAGCGCCACCAGCGCCCGGATGGGCTCATCGGCCAGGAGTGGCTGCCAGCCCAAGTGTAGCAGCAGGGCCGGCAAGGCCAGCGCCAGCGTAAAGGCCACCACCCACCACGGCCGCTGGCTAAGGGCGAAAATAAAGCGCCGGGCTAACGATTCTACCACGAGTTGTGTTAAGCTGAATGGGCAGGGCCCGCAAACCGGCCGTTGGCGGCGCGGGCTCGGCAAAGGTACGCCCGGGGCGCAGGCCCGCCCGTCGTCGCCCCGGCTCCCGTTCGTTTCGTATGTTTGGCTTATGTCGTCGTCTTCCACCCCTACCTCTCCCGCCCCCGATCGTCTTACTCAAACGCTGCTGCGCCACGGCCTACGCCAGACCCCGGTGCGCCGGGCCGTGCTCGCCGCCCTCGCCGGTAAGGGCTACGCGCTCACCGGGGCCGAGATTGAGCAGGAAATCGGGGCCGATACCGACCGCATTACCCTCTATCGCACGCTCAAGAGCTTCGAGCAGCAGGGCCTCATTCACCGCGTTATTGACGACACCGACGTGCTGCGCTACGCCGCCTGCTCTATCGAGTGCTCAGCCGACGCCCACTTCGACAACCACGTGCATTTCAAGTGCGGGGTGTGCAGCCACACCTACTGCCTAAGCCAGGTAGCAATCCCGGCCGTGCAGCTACCCGGTGGCTTCCAGGCCCAGCGGCGCGACTTCCTGCTCTCCGGCACCTGCCAGTTCTGTCAAGGGTAGAGCTGCTTTAGTGAGCTACCTCACAAAAATGCCCGCCTGGTCCTTTTACGGAGCCAGGCGGGCATTTTTAGTGAGACACCGCTTCCTACTCGAGATCGGTCGCCCCGCTGGCCTGCACCGATACCTTAGCCTTAGCTGCCAGGTTGAGATACTGCGTGTACTGGGCCGGAGTAAGAATGCCTTGCAGGGCAGTTTTGAATTCCTGCGCGTTGGCTTGCAGGGCCGCGTTCTTCTCTTTATTGGTAGTCGTACCCGTCTGGATGGCGTCGATTTTCTGAGCGCGTACCAGCGCGGCGGCCTGCACCTTGGCCGTGGTGTTCGCATCGAGGTTCAACTCCTGCTTCAGCTTCTGGCTCATACGGGCGGCCCGTTGCTCGGGCGCGGCCGCGTGGTAGGCCGCAGTGGCAGCCCCGCCGACGGTGCGGGCGGCCCCGTCAGCAGTGCGGACAGTTCCACCAGCGGTGCTACCAACAGTGCGGGCAGCTCCCCCAACTGCGCGCGTAGTGCCGGATAGCACGCCGCCAACGCTGGGCAGCGGCACGGTGGCACTCGTACTAGTAGATACCGTAGTGGAGGTACTGGCGGCGGGAGTAGTTTGGGCGACAACAACTGCTGGGGCGGCCAGGGTAGCAGCTACCAGCCAGCGGCCCGCTTTCAAAAATTCAAAATTGAACATGAGGATGTTGAGCGAAAGGTAAACACGAGCTTATTTAGCAAAGCCAGTGCCAGCCCTTAATGGTTCCGATAAGCGGAACAGTTCGGCCGTTGGGCATAAAAAAAGCGTCCATCGGCCGAAGCTGATGGACGCTTTTTTGAAACGGGAGTGGAGAATATCGGAGTCGAACCGATGACCTCTTGCATGCCATGCAAGCGCTCTAGCCAGCTGAGCTAATCCCCCGTTTTTAGTCTTTACCGCCGTGCCTCTTGCGCTTTGGTTTGACAAAAGTACGGCGACTTTCGGCGTATGCAAGCCCTGGCCCCAATATTTTTCGCAACTCCCCTAGAATCAGCCGCAAAAAAAATGGCGGGGAAAATTCCCCGCCATTTTTAGTAGCTTTTCTACTGCCTGACTTAGTTAAACGAATAACGCAGGCCAATCTGCATATAGTAGGTCGAAGCGGTCGTTACCGTATTACGGTACGTGGTGTTGATTGGCAAGCCACGGTCGGTAGCCAGACGGAACGTCGGGGTTACCGTGCCACCAGCTACTAGGTTGCCTTGGTTGGTGGGCACAAGCAGCGAGGCATTGTTTACCGTTTGGTAGATGCCCCAGTTGCGGTTCAGCAGGTTGCCCAGGTTGAATACGTCGAAGGTAAACTGCAGGGTATTGCGCTTGCCAGCCATTACGAAGATGTCCTGCGCAAAGCGGAAGTCAATCTGGTGGCGCCAGGGCAGCAGGGCCCCGTTACGCTCAGCGTACTCGCCTTTGTGCTTGCTCAGGTAAGAATCCTGGTCAACGTATTGGAAGAACAGCTCTTTCTGCCGCTGCGCGGTAACAATGTTCGGCGCCGCGGTAGTGCCGTAGTTGAAATCGGTGAAGGTAATTTCCGAGCCGTCCTTCGGAATGTAAATCAAGTCGTTGGTTTGCCCATCGCGGTTGAAGTCCGCACCGTAGATGTAAGAGTAACGACCCTGGCTCGACCCTGCGTAGAAGAAGGAGAATTGGGTTGCCAAGTGGTTGATATATTCTTTCCGGTACGAAATCGAAGCAACTACCCGGTCGGGCACTACATAGTTGGCGTAGCTCAGGTTGGGATCATTGGCGTTGTTGACAATTGCCGTACCCGACCACGTGTTGATGAGCTGGTCGCCGCTACCGTCAAACAGTACCCGCGCGTCGCTCCGCACGTAGGCCAGCGAGGCCAGCAGCCCGTTGCTGAACTGCTTGTCGAGCTTGGCCGTAACCGACCAGTAGTAGCCTTTGTGCCCGTTGGTGAGCACAATCGGGTTGAAAGCTTGCGTACCGGTCGTGCTAACCTGCCCGGCGCTGTTGAGGGGGTTCGTAAATTTCTGCGAGACTGCGTTGGGGTAGATGTCCCGGTTGTCGGCGTAGCCAGCCACGTTCAGCTTGGTCGGGTTGACCAGGTTGTAGTTCTGACCGTAGGCAACGATGAGGTCGCGGTTATAGATACCTTCCAGCGAGCCCACGATACCGCCGGGCAGGCGAGTATCTACTGCGAGGCTGGTTTTCCACGCCTGCGGATTGCGGAAGCCGGGGTCGGTAGCGCTGAGCGTGCTAGGAATAACGGTGCCGGGGGCAGGCTGAGTAGCCGGACGCAGGTCGGCCACGTTCGTCTTGAAGGGGAGTACACCACCCGCGTAGCCGGGGATGTTGGCGAAAGCGCTGCTCGGAGTAGCGCTACCGTTCGAGCTAACCGTAGAGTAGGTCTGCGTTAATTGAATCAGACCGGCGTCCCCCGATTGGGCTACAATCCATACCGTGGGCACCTTGCCGGTGAAGATACCGGAACCACCGCGAATCTGCACGCTGCGGTCGCCTTTCACATCCCAGTTGAAGCCCAGGCGGGGCGAGAAGAGCACCCGGTTTTGGGGCAGCTGGCCCGTGTCGATGCGGCGCCCATCCGTGAAGGAGAGGTTTGCTACGAGCGGGTGGGTTTTTACTTCTTGCACGTCCAGGTACGAGTTTAACTCGGCCCGCAGACCTGCCGTGAGGCGGAAGCGGTCGCTTACGATAAACTCATCCTGCAAGTAGAGCGAGCCTTGCGAAGTCTTGAAGCGAGGGTATGCTTGCTCGTAGCCAGGCAGCAGCGAGTACGTGATGGCAAAATCAACGGGGTTGGCCTTATTGACAAAATCGTCCCAGCTGTTGTAGGTGTAGTAGCTGGTAGCAAAGCGCTGGAAGCCGTTTTTAGTGGTTTGCAGGTCGAATTGGAAACCGCCGGTCAGCGTGTGCTTGCCCAGGGTAGTGGAAGCAAAATCAACCAGCGAGTAAGTTTCTACGTCGCGCAAGTTGCCGGCAGTAAACGGCTCGTAGCCGAAAGAGGTCAGCGGCGTGCTGTAATTCAAGAAACCACCGTTGGTTTGGCGAGTAGCCGAGCCATCCAGAATGTCAACGAAGGGGAAGATTGCGCTGTTGGAGCTGCGCGGGTCGTTTTGGTGGGTGTAGGTACCCCGGAGCGTATTGTATACTTTGCCGAAGGTCGAGTTCAACTCGGCGGCCAGCGAGTAAAAGTTAGACTCCGAGAAGTAGTTCGAATTGGAGAAGGGCAGCGCAAAGTTGCTGGTACGCGTTTGCGCGAAAGCTGTCAGCGGGCTACGCGAAGTACTTACGAAGCTCGGCGTCTTGCTTTCAACCTGGCTGTAGCGCACCGAGAAGTGGTGGTTATTCGTAATATTCCAGTCGAGGCGACCGAGCAGACGCGTGTTGTTGCTGATGAAATCGTAGCCTTGGTAGGTACCCGGGTCGTAGCCGTAGCCACCCTCAGCCACTGGCTTCACCAGGTAGTCGCGCACGCCGTTGAGGAAAGTAGTCGAAGGCCGCGAAATGTTGCTGGCCGAACCGTAGGAGCCAGCCCCGGAAGTTTGCCCGTTGGAGGCAAAGTTCTGCTGACCAGGATTCACCTCGTCGCCTTTTTCGGCGTTGATGAAGAAGAATAGCTTATCCTTGATAATGGGCCCACCCAACCGGAAACCAAACTGTTTGATGTTGGTCGACTGCTTGGTGAAGGATTCCGAGGCAACGTTATTACCGATGTAATTCTGGTTGCGGTAGAACGAGTACACCGACCCTTTGAACTCGTTGGTCCCCGAGCGGGTAACGGCGTTTACGGCACCACCCACGAAGCCCGACTGACGCACGTCGAAGGGCGTCAGGTTAACCGTCAATTCCTCGATAGCGTCGATTGAGATTGGCGAGCCCCCGGCCGGCAGGTTGCCCCCGATACCGAAGTTGTTGTTGAAGTCCGAGCCGTCAACCGTAATGTTGTTTTGACGGTAGTTACCACCGCCAATGGCCAGCGAATTGTTCGACGGGGTAGCCTGGGGCGTCAAGCGCAAAAAGTCGTTGAGGTTCCGGTTGATGGTGGGAAGACGCTGGATGGCTTCCGGGCCGATGTTCGTTACCGGGCCCGAGCGCTCAGCATTCAGCGTCGAGCGAGGATTCGTAGCCGTCACTACCACGTTGGCCAGCTCGGTAGAAGACTCGCTCATTTTGGTATCCAGGCGATAGTCCTGCCCTACCGTCAGGATAACGTTATTGCGCGTAATATCCTGGTAGCCCACGAAGGTTATCCGCACGGTGTATGGTCCACCTACGCGCATATTCTGAATGTTGTACCGGCCTTGGGCGTTGGTGGGCGATACGTACTGCGTGTTGGTGGGCGTGTGCACGGCAATTACCGTAGCCCCCGGCAGCCCGGCCCCGGTCTGGTCGCTAATAGTACCCGACATCGAAGCCGTCGTGGTACCCTGCCCCCAGCCCCAATGGGCGGTCAGTAAGAGCAGCAGCAGCAGTGTAATGTGACGTAAATGTAAATTTCTCATAAAATGAAAAAAGGGTAAAGGCTCACCGTAGCCAATAGGCTGCAAAGGTACGCAGCCGCACCGCGCCGGGGTATTGTGCTCAGTCTGGCCCTGTTACAAAACTCCGCCGCGCCTTCGACCGCGTGCATTTCACACTTATTTCATTCTGCTACACCCCAGATATTTACTAAAAAACTTTCACTTTACATTTTATCGTTTTGTTACCCGCATTTTCTTGCGATCATCCTGCTCCCGGTAGGCTGCTTGCAGCGTATCGCTGGGGTAAGGCACAAAAAAACCGGGGCAGGATTTACATCCTACCCCGGTTTAGCACACCTGCCAGGTCGCTATAAACGACTGCCCGGCATTAGTTGAAGATGTAACGGATACCCACCTGCGCCTGCCAGCGCGAGCCTAGGCCACCCACATCGGAGCGGAAGGTCTGCGTCAGCTTCGTGCCGGGCGAGGTAGTGCTGGGGCTCGTCAGGTAAGGGAAGGTGAAGTTGGGACGCCCCTGTGCATCGTAGCCCATGAAGGTAAGCGGGTTGGTAACGTTGGGGGTCTGGAAAGTACCCCAGTTGCGGTTCAGAAGGTTACCGATGTTGAAGATATCGATGCTGAGCTGCAAGGTGTTCCGGTTTTCGCCGATGTTCGTGAACAGGTCTTGCAGCACGCGCATGTCTACGCGGTGCTGCCAGGGGCGTACGGCACCGTTGCGCTCGGCATAAGCCCCGCGACGCTTGCTGAGGTAGCTGTCCTGGTTGATGTAGTTGTTGAGGTCTACCCACTGCTGAGCAGCCGTGTACGTGCCACCACCCTGAGCGGCCGAGAACGTGATGTCGCGCAGGGCGATTTCACTTTCGTTGCGCGGAACGTACATCAGGTCGTTGCCCGAGCCCCCCGAACCGTCACCGTTCACATCGCCGGCGTAGGTATAGGAAAAGCGGCCCGCTGGGGCACCTTCGTAGAACAGCGAGAGCGTGGTGCCGAGGTGGCCCAGGTATTCGCGGCGGTACGAGCCCGACGCAATAACGCGGTGCTGAACCAGGAAGTTGGAGTAGCTCAGTTCGTTGGCGTTGGGGTCGCCCGATACCGGGCGGTCGCGCCAGCTAGATTGCGCAATCGTTCCGCCGTCGTTGACCGAGCGTGAGTCGGTATAGGTATAAGCTGCGCTGGCGTACAGGCCGTTACCAAATGACTTTTGCAGCTGGGCAGTCACGGAGTACGAGTAGCCTTTATTGGTGTTTTTCAGCAGGATAGCGTCCGTGATTACCGGGTTGGCCGCCGATACGCCACCCTGGCCGTTGTATATCCGGTTGTTGGCAATGAGGCTGGGCTGATTATTTACCGAAGCAGTCGTGTAAAGACCGGCGTTGGAACCCGTCGTGTTTATCGCACCGAAGTTGTAGAAGATCGGACGAGTATCGGCCCCGACGGCCTGGCGGGTCGGCTGGGGCAGGTTTACGTTCTGAAAATACACTGCGTTCAGATCGCGGGTGTACATACCTTCTACCGTGGCTACCAAGCCGTTGCCGAGGTCTTTATCGATTGCCAAGTTAGAGCGCCATACCTGCGGGAACTGGAAGTCGCGGTCTACTACGGCCAGGTTGTACTGGGTATTGGCGGCGGCACCGCTGGGGCGGTAGGCATTTACGTTGGGGTCGAAGTAGTTGCCCGCAGCCGATACGGCGCTTCCGCTACGCGAGAACGAGCCAAACTGCACGCCGTTGTTGCCGGCTTGGTTGGAGAGGTATACGAAGGGCACGCGGCCGGTAAAAATACCCGAGCCACCGCGCACCTGCGTTTTACGGTCGTCGTTAACGTCCCAGTTGAAGCCGATGCGCGGCGAGAACAATACCGTGCGGGCAGGCAGCTTGTCGGTTTCGATCTTGACGCCGTCGCGGAAAGTCAGGTTTGCCGCGTTTGTGTTGCGGGTTATGTCTGAGTAGATAACGGGCAGGTCACCGCGCAGACCAATGGTAAATTTCAGATTGGAGCGCGGGCTCCACTCATCCTGTACGTACAGGCCGAACTGGGCGGCCTTGGTCACTGCGAAGGGGAACGAGCCGTCGGGCAGGGCCGAGTACGAAAGCTGGTAGCGCTGCGGATAAGCCAGGGTTGAGCCGGTCGGGTTGGCTACGGGCTGGCCGTTGGCATCGCGGGTGTAGCCAAATGGCGCGGCCGTGGTGCGGGCGGCGGCGTAGAAATCGTCGAGGCCGTTGAACGAGTAGTTGCCGTAGTAGTTGGGCGAGAAACCGTTGCTGAACTTGTACAGCTCGTTGTACGTGCCGACCGTCACGTTGTGCTTACCCAGAAAGGCCGTGAAGTTGTCGCCCAGCTGGTATACGTCCGAATTCAGAATGTTGAAGGCGGAGAACGGCTCGTAGCCGAAGGAGGTCAGGCTATTGGTAGCGCTGATGCCGCCGTTGGTAGCCGTGCGGGAAGTTGCGGTACCAATGTCAACCAGTGGAAACACGCCACCCGCCGGGCTCTCGCGGAAATCGCGGAAGGCCGAGTAGCCGGCCGTCAGGTTGTTGGAGTAGCGCCCAGCGCCGAGCGTGCTGTTCAACTCGGCAATCAGCGAGTTGAGGTTGTTGTTGATGGTATAGTAAGAGGAATAGAATGGCAAGCCAAACTGCGACTGGGCCCGGCCGATATTCGACGGCCCGAGGGCGCCCGAGTTACTTGGCGTTACATCGCGGTACGACTTGAGGTAGTTGTACTTAATGTTGAAGCGGTGGTTGGCGCTGATGTTCCAGTCAATCTTGGCCGTAGCCTTGCGGCTGAACTGGCGCAGATTGTAATTTTCGTACGGGCCGGGGTTGTAGTTGTAGTTCGCAATCAAGAAGTTGCTCAGAATATCCAGGTCGCGCGCCGAGGCGGCCGAGGTAGTCGAGTTACCGCCGGGAGCGGGCAGGCCGTCGCGGTTGGCCAGGTAGTTGCCCGTCGGCGGGTCGATGCGGTCTTCTTGCTCGCCGTTGATGAAGAAGAACAGCTTGTCTTTAATGATCGGCCCCCCAACGCGGAAACCGTAGTTTTTCAGGTTAAAGTTGGGATAGTCTTGCTGGAAGCTGCCTACTTTACTACCCACGAGATTCTGATTGCGGTAGAAGGTATATACCGAGCCGCTGAATTTGTTGGTCCCGCTGCGCGTCACGGCATTGATGCCAGCCCCGGTGAAGGAACCCTGGCGCACGTCGTAGGGGGCAATGCTCACCTGAATCTGGTCAATGGCATCGAGCGAGATGGGCTGGGCGTTGGCCTGGCCACCCACCGTCGACGACAGGCCGAAGGAGTTGTTGAAGATGGCCCCGTCGATGGTAATGTTGTTGAAGGCCGAGCTGCGGCCGCTGAAGCTCTGGCCATTTGCCTGCGGGGTAAGACGCGTAAAGTCGTCGAACGAGCGGTTGATGGTGGGCAGACGCTCAATCTGGGTGCGTTGTACCGTAGTAGCCGCGCCCGTGCGGTCGGCGTTGATAACCGGGTTCTGACGGCCAGTTACCGTTACCTCGGTCAGCTGCGTAGAGGCATCGCTGAGCTTCACGTCGAGGCGGAAATTTTCGGCCAGCGTCAGGTTGATGCCCGTGCGGTTGAAATCCTGGAAGCCTACGAAGGTGACCTTCACCGAGTACGGCCCGCCCACCCGCATGTTCTGAATGTTGAAGCGGCCGTCGGCGTTGGTGGGGGCGACGTACTGCGTGTTGGTGGGCGTATGCACGGCAATGACCGTGGCCCCGGGCAGGGCCTGGCCCTTGCTATCGGCAATGGTACCGCTCATGGCGGCGGTGGTAGCCCCCTGGCTCCAGCCAAGCTGGGCCATCAGCAACAACAACGCCAACACAAAAGCTTGTCGTAAAGATAACAACTTCATAAAGGGAAGAAAAAGTGAGAAAAAAGCGCAGTGGGTGGACGTACAAAGGTACCGCCACTGCGCTGCTTCTTAACATGAAGCCAATGTTAAGAACATGTTTTCTAACTGATTATCAACCCAGTTTCTTTATCAAAAATTCATGTACCTACCGCAAATGCGGCCGCACCGCCCGAATGAAACGGCTCAGGTAATAATCGGCTTCGAAGCTATTCTCAATGACACCCAGCGAAGTAGAGGCGTGAATGAACTCTACCCCCTCGGCATCGACCACCGTTACCATGCCCACATGGGTGATGATCTGCGAGCCGGGCGAGGCCCCAAAGAAAAGAAAGTCACCGGGGCGCAGTTCCGTGGGCTTGATGGGGTCGCCCCAGGCGGCCTGCTCGTTGCTGGAACGCGGGATATCGACGCCCGCATCGGCAAAAGACAATTGCAGCAGCGCCGAGCAGTCCATGCCCAGGCGCGTGGTGCCACCAAATAAATAAGGCGTCCCCTGGTAGCTACGGGCATTTTCGATCACGCTGGCCAGCACGCCGGTAGCGTTGCCCATGCGGGCGGGCCGCTTGATTACGGTTTTGGTCGTCATGGCCTCGCCGCTGGGGCTGGGGGTGGTAGCCTTCACCTTGGTCTTGACGGTACCGGGGCGGGTAGCCACGCGCTGGCCCTGCTTGAGGCGCACCATATCGCGGGCCGAGTAATAGCGGCCGTTGTGTTGGTTGAGCTTGCGCTGGCAACTGCTGACCAGCAGCAACCCCACCAGCAGCAGGCTGTAATAGCTTTTCCAATCTTGGCGACCCGCCGGGCGGCGTAGCGCATTTTGCGCTTTCATCAGCGGCCGTACCTTCGTTTTCTCACTCTGCATTACCGGCAAATATACTTTGGTGGCTTGCGGCTACCCTTTTCAACTTATGCAATTCAACGCCCTTACCCCCGAGCTAGTATCTGCCTTCGAGGGCATCGTGAGCCCGGCGCACGTGCTCACGGCTGCTACGGCCGAGGCCCAGCAGTACGAGACGTACGGCCGCGACCACACCGAGGATTTTCATTTTGCCCCCGACGTGGTGCTGCGGCCCGGCTCGGCGGAGGAGGTAAGCGCCATTATGCGGCTCTGCCACGAGCACCGCGTGCCCGTTACGGCGCGGGGGGCGGGTACCGGCCTCAGCGGCGGGGCGCTGCCCATTCACCACGGGGTGGTGCTGAGCATGGAGCGCTTCAATAAGATTCTGCACATCGATGAGCGCAACCTGCAAGCCACCGTGGAGCCGGGCGTGGTGACCGAAGCCTTCCAGAACGCGGTGAAGGAAGTCGGTCTGTTTTATCCGCCCGACCCGGCCAGCAAGGGCTCGTGCTTCTTGGGGGGCAACCTCAGCCAGAGCAGCGGCGGTCCCAAAGCCGTGAAATACGGCACCACCCGCGACTACGTGCTTAATCTGCAAGTAGTACTGCCCACCGGCGACATCATCTGGACTGGTGCCAACACCCTCAAGTACGCGACTGGTTACAACCTCACCCAGCTCATGGTGGGCTCGGAGGGCACGCTGGGTATTATTACCAAGGCGGTGTTTCGGCTCCTCCCCTACCCCCAGCACAACATCTTAATGCTGGTGCCCTTCCGGCAGGAGGCACAGGCGGCCGAGGCCGTATCGGCGGTATTCCGGGCGGGTATTATCCCGTCGGGCATGGAGTTTATGGAGCGCGAGGCCATCGCCTGGTCGTCGGATTATTTGAAAATTCCGCTCACCTTGCCCGAGGACGTTACCGCTCACCTGCTCATCGAGCTCGACGGCCAGGACCTCGACGAGCTGTATAAGGAAGCCGAGCAGGTGTACGGGGTGCTGGAAAATTACGACGTGGACGAAATTCTGCTGGCCGACACGGCCGCCCAGAAGGACGACCTCTGGAAAATTCGCCGCAACATCGGTAATTCGGTGCGCTACAATTCCGTCTATAAGGAGGAGGACACCGTGGTGCCCCGCGCCGAGCTGCCCACCCTGCTCAAGGGCGTGAAGGAAATCGGGGCCCGCTACGGTTTCAAGAGCGTGTGCTACGGCCACGCCGGCGACGGCAACCTGCACGTCAACATCATTCGCGGCACACTCACCGACGAGCAGTGGAACGTGGGCCTGCGCCAGCCCATCTCCGAGATTTTTGAGCTGTGCGTGAAGCTGGGCGGCACCATCTCGGGCGAGCACGGTATCGGCCTGGTGCAGAAGCCCTTCATGCACATCGCATTGAAAGAAGCTAATTTGAACCTCATGCGCGGCATCAAGCAGGTATTCGACCCGCACGGCATCCTGAACCCCGGCAAGATTTTTTAGCGATGGCCGCAGCCGTTAATTACCACAACCGCAAGTTCCGGTCGGTTAGCTCCAGCGCGAATGGGGAGGTCGGGGAGGAAACTATCTTTCATTACCAGCAAACCGATGAAATAGTAACTGCCAGCTACGCGGGCGGCAATATCCGGCACGGAATGCTGCTCGCCCGGGCCGACTCCTGTGGCCACTTAGATATGCGCTATCAGCAGCTCAACCAACACGGCACTTTGATGACCGGCACCTGCCAAACCGTGCCCGAAGTGCTGCCCGACGGCCGCCTGCGCCTGCACGAAACCTGGCGGTGGACCAGCGGCGACTTTTCGCACGGGGAGTCGGTAGTCGAAGAAATCCTGTAATTTCTGACCCACCAACCGTTAGAGGCTGCTGCCGGGTCGCGCCAACGTGAGCGCGACCCGGCAGCAGCCTCTAACGGTTAAAGCCTACCCTACTACCGCCTGGAAAGTCGGCGCCTGGCGGTGCTTGGTAGCTTGCTCGTAGGCGTAACCCAAGCCTAGAATTTCGGCTTCCTGGTACGGCCCGCCCACGAAGGAAATACCTACTGGTAGGCCGTGCACGCTCCCCATCGGCACGGTGAGGTGGGGGTAGCCGGCCATCGCGGCGGCGCTGGAATAGCCGGGGCCGGTATCGTACTCTCCATTCACGAGGTCGATGCAGGCGGCGGGGCCGGTGGTAATGGCCACGATGGCGGCCAGCCCGCCGTCGGTTTTCAGGGCGGCGTCGAGGGCCTGGCGGGCGGTATCCACCACTTTACGCAAGGCCGTTTTGTATTTCTCGCTGGTCAGCCCGTCGGTTTTTTCGGCCATCTCCAAAATTTCTTGCTGGAAGAACGGCATGGCCCGCGTGGCGTTGGCCTTATTGAAGGCGATAACGTCGGCCAGGTTTTTCACGGGGGCCTTTGTACCAGCCAGGTACTTGTTCACACCATCCTTGAACTCGTAGAGCAGCACGTCGAACTCGGCATCGCCAATGGGCTGGGTGGGCGTGCGCACGTCAACTTCGACCACCGTAGCACCCTGGGCTTTGAGGTCGGCCACGGCCCGGCGCAGCAGCTCGCCGCCGGGCGTTTGGCTGGCCAGGTGGCTTTTTTCGACGCCCAGCCGCTGGCCTTTCAAGGCAGCGGGGCGCAGCAGGCGAGTGTAGTCGGCGACTTTCACGGGGTTATTAGGCGAGGTGGTAACGGCATCGGCCGGGTCGGGGCCAGCCAGCGCCCCCAGCAGCAGGGCTGCGTCGCGCACGCAGCGGGCCATCGGGCCAGCCGTGTCCTGGGTGGCCGAAATGGGGATGATACCGGTGCGACTCACCAAGCCCACCGTCGGCTTGAGGCCCACGAGCCCGTTGACCGAGGACGGCGATACGATGGAGCCGTTGGTTTCGGTGCCCACGGCCACGGCGCACAGGCTGGCTGCCACGGCCGCGCCTGAGCCGGCGCTGCTACCACTGGGCGTACGGTCGAGCACGTAGGGATTATGCGTTTGGCCGCCCCGGCTGCTCCAGCCGCTGGCCGAGTGCGTAGAGCGGAAATTGGCCCACTCGCTCAGATTCGTTTTACCCAGGATAACGGCCCCGGCCGCCCGCAATTGCTTGACCACGAAGGCGTCCTGGGCGGCGCGGTGCCCATCCAGGGCCAATGCGCCGGCAGTGGTCTGCAGTTGGTCGCCGGTGTCGATATTATCCTTGATGAGCACCGGAATGCCGTGCAGCGGGCCGCGCAGCTTGCCGGCTTTCCGCTCCTTGTCGAGGGCATCGGCCAGGCTCAAGGCAGCGGGATTGAGCTCAATAACTGCATTCAGCCGCGGGCCAGCCTTGTCGATGGCCGCAATGCGGGCCAGGTATTGCTGACACAGGGTGCGGCTGGTGGCCTTGCCGCTTTGCAGCTGCGCTTGCAGGTCGCTTATTGTCAGCTCGCTGAGGGCAAACGGCAGGCTATCGGCCGGTAAGCAACTCGCTGTCGGGGCTGCCGGCCCAGTGGCCGGGATAGCGCTGGCAGTGATGGGTAGCAGGGCCGCAGCCGCGGCGGCCTGCGTGCTTTGCTGAAGAAACTGACGGCGTTGCATGAAAAAGGAATAAGGAAATAAGTAGAAGGCGTAAACCTAAAGTCGTTACGAGCGGGCGCGGGCTGCTTGGGCGGCTAGTCGCGCTCCCGCCCCGACCGGGCAGAACACCGGTCGCGCCGGGGCGTATAGCCAGCTAATTACCCACCGATTATCCCACCTTCAGCCTGTTGCCATGTCTAACCCCCACGACGAGCTCACCCTCAACAACCAGCCCAACGAAATTGCCGGCAATCGTCCGCCGCAGCCCGCCGCCGACACGACGAAGCTGAGTGCCGACGCCCACAACACCAACGCCAACAGCTCCCTGCAACCCGCCACCCCCGCCATGCAGTCGGGCGAAGCTACCCGCCCGCCATCCAGCACGGAGCTGGCCGACAGCGAGATGGAAGCTGGCAAAGGGGCTGTGGAAGACGGTGGCCACCAGGAAAACCGCGAAGCCAACCCCGGTAGCGTGCAGCCGACCGCCAGCCGCCCCGGCCAAAGCCTGCACGAGCTGGCCAGCAAGCCGAACTCGGCCACTTTCAGCCCGGTAGGTCACGCCACGCCCCCACCTGCCAGCAGTGAGCTGGCCGACAGCGAGATGGCCGCCGGCCACGGCGCCGTGGAAGAGGGCGGGCACCAGGAAAACCGCGAAGCCCGCCCCGCCGACCTAACCGGCATTCCGGCCCAAGCCAAGCAGCCCAACGTGTACGGTGGCAACTTCGGCAACGACGTGCAGGGCAGCCTGCACGACCGCAACCGGGCCAGCAACCAGCAGGCCGACCCCAACCGGGGCGAGTTTGGCACGCAGGGTACGCTGGGCGGCACCCACGGTGGATTCGGCAATCAGTACCGCGAAATTGATACCGCCGCCGAGCACCCCGCCGCCGAGGCTACCGAGGAAAAATACTACGGTCAGGGAGCTTCGGAGCCCGGCCCGCAGCACAATGCCTACCGCGCCTACGACGGCCGCGACCAGCGTCCCGAGCAGCAGGGCCACGCCGTACGCGACACCCCCGCGCCGCCGACCATGAGCTTCGACGACAACGTGGCCGACCGCCAAACCGACGGCCGGGGCAACGTGCAGGACAACCGCAACCTACCCGACAAAACGGGCGAAACGGCCGCCTTTCAGAATGATAACGGGGCCCCCACGGTAGGCTCGGCCTACGCCGCCGACTACGGCCACACCTCGGGTGCCAGCCTGCCGGCCGATGCAGTCGATAATCACCTGCCGATGGGACCCAACGGCCACGGTGAGCTGGAAGATGCGCGCTCCTCGCGGGGCGGCTACGACAACCAGGGCAGCCAGGGTGGCCGCAGCCGCGACCAGCAACCCGGCGGCCACGCGCCGGCCGGCCAGGATGCTCCCGCCCCCGTCGATGCGCCCAACGCCCCCCAAACGCCTGGCTATGGCTACGGCCACGAGCGTAGCGAGGCCGCCCGCCCCGGCAATCCCGACACCGGCGACTCCCGCAGCGGCTTCGGCCCGGGCGGCTCCAAGCAGGGCGATGCCAGCCAGGGCTACGGCTCCAAAGGTGGCTCCTACGACGACCAGAATCCCGGTGCCCGCGGCCCCGAGTACGATAGCTTCACCCAGCAAGACAAGGCCCAGAACTACGGCCAGCAAAACCGCGATAATTTCCGCCCCGAAGACGGCGACAAGCCCGCCGAGGGCGACTACGGCCCCGAACCCCGCCGCAACGCCGGCCGCGACGAGCAATAGCTGTTTTTGAGTTATGAATTATGAGTTAGAAGTTATGAGTTGGCTTGTTAGGCCAGCTTATCACTTCTGACTTGTACACTCGTAACAAGTTGAAAGCTATGATTTGAAGCTGTTTAGGAGGCTATTCCTACTAAAAACGTCCGTCATGCTGAGCTTGCGAAGCAACTTATCACGTCCGAACAGATTGTTCTAACCTGACAAGATGCTTCGCAAGCTCAGCATGACGGACGTTTTTAGGGCAGACGCTTTTAGTAGGGGTGACTTCTCAAGCCACTTAGTTACGAGTTGTCGATTCAGCCAACTCATAACTCCTGCCTTTTAACTCATAACTCAATTACCGGTGCACTTTCATGTCGATGTCGTACTTGTAGCGCGGCGGGCCGCCTAGCGGTACGGCGAAGAAGGGCAGCGCGGTATCGTACTGGTCGGTGACGTAAAAAACTACATCGTTGAAGGTGGTGGCTTTACTGACGAGGCGGAAATCCAGCGAGAGGCCGTATTCGGCAGGCTTGATGGGTAGCGTGCTGCTCGTCCATTGGCCATCGCCGCTTACCGGGGTGGGGTGGCCGTTCTTGGCAATGCTGAAAATCGTCAGCTTGGCCTCGTTATCGACGTCGAAATTACTTTGTTTAATACTGACTACGTGCTCGTTGGCAAACGGGTAGAGGTGCACCGTAACGGCTCGACCGGGCGCGGCAGCCGGGATGCGGAAGCAGTATTCGTACGTGAAGGCGTTGCCGCCGGGAATGGGCACGTTCAGGTTGGGGCTGCTGCTGAGAAAGAAGCGGTAGAGATTGCCATCGTTGCCGCTCAGCCCGCGCACCACCACCTTGTATACGTAGCCCTGGAACTGCTCGACCAACTCGCCCTCCAGGGGATTGAGCGGGCCGAAGTTGAAATAGCCATCGTCGTACCGGGGATCTACGCCAAATACCTGCTGCTTGATGAGCCGGCCGCTGGGGGTGGCCGCCGGGTTAGCCGGGCGCGGGTCGGTAGCGCCCTTGGCCGAGTGCGTGCCCGGCCCGCCGTAGAGGCTGAACTCGGTGCGGGTATTGAACTGGCCCACTTTCGCATCAAGCTGCCCGCCGCAGTCGGGGTCGAACACCCGAATGTAGATGGGCCGCCGCTCGGTGGCGGGCACCAGGAAGAAGAAAGTTTGGGTGAAATCATCGTCGCCGCTCGTGGCGGGCGCCTCCGGGCCGAAGGTCACTAGGCTTTCAATTTTCTCACCGGGGTTGGGCACCGCCTGGGCCGCGACCGTACCAGCCGCGCCGAGCACCAGCGCCATCGCGTGCACCCACTTGGTCAGGCAGCTAACGAATTTCCGCATATACTAGTAAACAGCAAACCAGAACTGAAATTGGACACAATCCCAACTCAGGCCGTAATATTACAACTCAAACTTTCCGTACTGCCGGCTACCTGCTTCCCATGAGTGCTTCTGCGCGCGACACAACCGAGTTCTTCGATCAGCTTACCAACCAGGTATTGGCGCTGCGCGTGCTGGCTCACCAGCGCCTGCGCCCGCTGTCGTCGGAGCAGCTCAACCGCCGTCCCGCCTACGACAAATGGAGCGCGGCCCAGTGCCTGGAGCACCTCAACATCGTGGGTGGCTACTACCTGCCCAGCGTGAAAGCCCGCCTGCGGCTGGCCCAGGCTAAGGGCTCTACGGCGGGTGCGCAGGTGCGCAGCGGCTGGCTGGGGCGCTACTTCACGGCCACGGCTCAGCGCAAAAATGGCTTAGGTGATAATCTGTTGCGCTTACCCAAGCAGTTTGCCCCCACCGGCACCCGCCTCACCGGCACGGTAGTCGAAGCCTTCAATCGCCAGCTCGATGAGCTGCTACGCCTACTGCTGCTGGCCCGCCAGGTCGATGCCGGCACGGTGCGCGTCCCCAACCCGCTCTACCCCTGGCTGCGCCTGCGCCTCACCGACGTGCTAGAGGTACTCGTGGCCCACATTCAGCGCTACGTAAAGCTAGCTGAGCAAGTGGCGGTAGCGACGGCCAACAAGTAATTCGGAGAAAGTATCACCAAAAGGTAAGGGCCGGCGGCGTTCGTTGATTGAACGTCGCCGACCCTTACTTTTTTGTTACCATCTTTTATTTTTTTACTCCTGATACAGCACCTGCAACAGGGTCTGTCCCACCGCCTTCATCGTCTTACGGTCGATGATGCTCATGTTGTCGGCCGTGGTGTGGTGGTAAGCTGGGAAATAGTCGTCCCCAAAGGCGGGGTGGTCGTAAATGTCCACGGTAGGAATACCCGCCTGGTTGATGTATACGTGGTCATCGGTAATTGCTCCCGTATCCTTATACAGGAAAAAATCTGAATACCCAATTTTGGCGGCCGTATTCCAGATTTTATCGACTACGCTGCGGGCTTTCTCCAGCGACGTACCTTCGCGGGTGAAATGGCCGTCTTTGGCCCCTACCATGTCGAGCAGCACGCCGTACTCGGCCTTGTAGTTGGGCGGCACCATGTTCTTGGCCCAGTACTGCGAGCCCAGGCACCACCCGTCGCCTTGATTTTCAAGCAGGTTTTTCTGGCCTTCGATCAGGCCGGCGTCGTAGCCCCAGTCCTCGGCATCGACCAGGATAACATCGACGCCTACGTTGGGAGCCAGCTTCTCGGGCTGCTGGCTGAGGGTGCGAATAATCTCCATCGCGGTGGCCGTGGCGCTGGCCCCGTCGCTGGCCCCATCCATGGGCAGCTTGCGCTTGGCCTTATCCTTTTCGCCGTCGGCGAAGGGGCGGGTGTCCCAGTGCGCGAAAATGGCCACGCGCCGCGCCGCCGTGGGCTGGTACTGGGCCACGATGTTGCGGCCGTTGATGTTGGTACCATCGAAGGTCATAGCCTTGAAGGGCTGCTCGTACACCGTTAGCCCGAAGCTCTTGAGCTTGGCCACGAGGTAGTTGCCGCAGGCCACGTGGGCCGGCGTATTGGGCACGCGCGGCCCGAAGGCTACCTGTTTGGCGGTGTAGGCGTAGGCCGAATCGGCATTGAAGGCCGGCACCTTAACGGCCGGGGTGGCCGAGGGCTGGCTGGCCGTTTCGGCCGGCTTTTCGGCGGGGCAGGCCGTGAGCAGCAGCAGGCCGCTCAGCGCGAGCAGGGAATAGCGAAAGGAGGGAAAACGCATAAGGGTATGACTGTCGTCCGGAGCTTGCGAAGGACCTTATCACGCCAACGCCGCAGTAAGTATCTTATTTCTGACGAGAGCAGCCGTGACAAGATGCGCCCTTCGTCAGCCTGACAAATTGCTAGCTACCGGGCGCTAGTCTTCGCTGTACGCCCACTCGACGCCCGTTTTGGTGTCCTTAATGACGATGCCCTGACCTTTGAGGGCGGTACGAATCTGGTCTACCTTATCGTAGGCCTTTTCCGACTTAGCTTCCTGATAAAAGCCCAGGGCCAGGGCCAGCAGGTCCTCGGCGCTGGCGCGGGGCTCGTCGCGCAGGCCCAGCACGTCGCTCACCACGGCGCGGTAGGTCGCGCTGGCTTCGGCTACGGCCTCGGGGCTCACCTCGGCCAGGGCGGCGGGGCTGGCGGCCAGCGAGTTGAAGCGTTTGAGCAAGTCAAAAACGGCGGCCACGGCGCGGGGCGTATTCAGGTCGTCGCTCAAAAACTCAAAGGGCTTTTTGCTCAGGGTCAGCAGCTGCTGGCTGTTGGCAGCCAGCTTGTCGGCGTCGGCCGCTGGCTCGCCGCTACGCATTTCCAGCTTGCCACTGTCCAGCAGGCGCAGGCCGTTCATAAGCTTACGGAAGCCTTTGCGGGCGGCTTGCAGGGCCTCGTCGCTGAGGTCGATGGGCGAGCGGTACTGCGCTTGCAGGAAGAAGAAGCGCAGCGTCATGGGCGAGTAAGCCTGCGAGAGCGCGGCACTTTGCCCCTGAAACATTTCGTTGAGCGTCACGAAATTACCAAACGACTTACTCATCTTCTGACCGTTAACGGTCAGCATGTTGTTGTGCAGCCAGTAGCGGGCGCCCGTACTGGGCGTGCCCGAGGCTTCATTCTGGGCAATCTCGCACTCGTGGTGCGGAAACATGAGGTCGAGCCCGCCACCGTGGATGTCGAACTCAGCCCCGAGGTACTTGCGGCTCATGGCCGAGCATTCGAGGTGCCAGCCGGGGAAGCCCTCGCCCCAGGGCGAGGGCCAGCGCATGAGGTGCTCAGGCGCGGCCTTTTTCCAGAGTGCGAAGTCGGCGGGCGAGCGCTTCTCGTCTTGCCCAGCCAGCTCGGAGCGGGTACCAACTAGCAACTCCTCCACCACGCGGCCCGAGAGGCGACCGTAGTTGAGGCCCTCGGCGTTGTACTTGGGCACGTCGAAGTACACCGAGCCGTTGACCTCATAGGCCAGACCTCGGTCGAGGATTTCGGAAATCAGCCCTATTTGCTCGGTGATGTGGCCGCTGGCCTGGGGCTCGATGTCGGGCGGCAGGCAGCCCAGTGCGCTCATGGCCTGGCGGTAGCGCACGGTGTAGTGCTGGGCCACCTGCATGGGCTCCAGCTTCTGGGCGCGGGCGGTTTTGGCCATCTTGTCTTCGCCCTCGTCGCTGTCGCCCACGAGGTGGCCCACGTCGGTGATGTTGCGCACGTAGCGCACCTGGTAGCCCAGGTAGCGCAGGTAGCGCGTGAGCACGTCGAACACGATGGGACCGCGGGCGTTGCCCAGGTGAGCGTCGTTGTACACCGTGGGGCCGCAGAGGTAGAGGCCCACCAGCGGCGGGTGCACGGGCGTGAAGGTTTCCTTTTTACGGGTCAGCGTGTTGTAAAGCGTGAGCGACATGGGCTAGTAAACAGTAGGCAGTGAGCGGTGAAGAGTATTCACGGGCGAGGCTCACGGCGAGGCATCAGAGATAACGCAACGGCGAAGGTGCGGCAAAGTTCAACAAGTAGCGCGGACTTTGCAGTCCGCATTCGCTTTGCTATTGATGCGGACTATAAAGTCCGCGCTATTTGAGCTGGTAAAGGGCCTCCACTGGGAAGTGGTCGGAATACGGAATTTCGGTGTGCACGCGGCAGGCCAGCACCTGCCACTGCGGGCCGGCAAACTGCTGGTCGATGCGCAGCAGCGGGGGCAGGCGGCCGTGGTAGGTATTGCCCGGCCCAAAGCCCACCGTGGCCCAGGCATTTTGAAGCGAGCCAGCCAGGCGGTCGTAGGAGTAGGAATAAGGCAGGTCGTTGCAGTCGCCAGCCAGCAGCACCGGATAGGGGGAGTGCGCAATGCGGGATACCAGCGTATCGGCCTGCCAGGCGCGGGACGCCGCGCCGCGGGCAAACCGACTGAGCAGACCGCGCCCCTTGCGGCGCAGGCCGGCCTTGGTCGAGCCGGCGGCTACGAGGTCATCCTCGTCCAGGCTCATACTCTGGAGGTGAGCGTTGAAGATCCGCACCGTGTCGCCGGGGCCGGGGCCGACCACATCCACCCACATGGCGTGGTTCTGGCTGAGGCGACCGAAGGCGATTTCACCCCGCCCCACGATGGGCAACCGCGAGAAAATGGCCAGCCCAAACTGCGCACCCAGCGGGTTGGTGAGGCTTTTAGAAATGAACACTTGCCGCCCGCTACCCGCCCCCAGCTTCTCCCCCACCCGAAACAAGTCGCCGTCGGCCGAATGCACCCCGGCCGGCTCCTGATAAAATTCCTGGAGGCAGAGCACATCGGCGGGGCTAGCGGCCAGCCAGGCGATGGCCTTGGCGGGCGCGGCGGGGTCGGCGCGGCGCAGGTGAGCATACACGTTGAAAATGCGTACGTTGGCCGACAGCAAACGCAGGCTGCGGGGCCGCGCGGCCCGGGTATTATCGGCCAGTGGCCCGGTGCCGCGCAGCTGCGCTCGCAGGCCCGCCCAGTGCAGCGGTAGCCCGCGCTGCACCTGCGGCCAGGCCAGCACCAGCGCCGCCAGCGGCAGCAGCACAATACGGCGGCGGCGCAACCCCCAGCCCAGCGCCAGCAGCCCCACCAAAGCCAGCCACAGCGGCACCGTGAGGGCCAGCAGCGGTGCCAGCGCCAGCTGCCCGCCCGGCACCCGCTCGGCGGCCACGCTCAGCAGCAGGCCCAAGAGCGCCAGCCAAGTAAAACGGTAGGAAAACAAACGGCGCACAAGCGACCGGCGGCGCATGAGCAGGCCGCCGGGGCCACAAAAATAGGGCTAGCCGGCCCGCTGGCCGGATTGGCACTTGGCATCTCCCGGCTTAGCTTTACTAGCCAGTTATTTACCAGGTTTGGTATGCGAAATATTCTTTACGCTATTGTCTGTTGTTTAGCTACGCTGACCCGTCCCGGCTGGGCGCAGGGCCAGCCAACTAACCCGCTTCCGGCCGTGCCGCCCGCGGCAGAAGCCAACTTGGAATTTATCCCAAACAAGGGCCAGTGGCCAGCGGAAGTACGCTACGCGGCGGCAGTGCCCGGCGGCCACCTGTACCTGGAGCCGGGCGGCCTGCGCTACGTACTCTTGCAGGCGGTAGGGCATCCGCACGAGCAAGCCGCTCGCCAGCCCGCGGCCCAGGCCCGCCGCTCGCCGGCAAGCCCCGACCCGGATCCGGCCGCGGAAGGCTCCATTCGAGGCCACCAGCTACGGGTGCACTTCGTGGGGGCCGATGCTACTACGCCGCTGGCCCCGGCCCAAGCCACCGGCGAGGTGCGTAACTATTTGCACGGCAACGACCCCAGCCGCTGGGCCAGCGCCGTACCCAGCTACCGGCAGGTGCGCTACCAGGCTCCGTGGCCGGGCATCGCGGCGCGGTTTTATGAAAACGCTACCCAGCGCCTGGAATACGACTTTGAGGTAGCGCCCGGAGCTGATGCCAGCCGCGTGCAGCTCCGCTACGAGGGGGCTACCAGCCTCGCGCTCAGCGCCGATGGCCAGCTACACGTAGGCACCTCGGTGGGCAGCCTTACCGAACTGGCCCCGCACGCCTACCAGCTTGATGCCGCTACGGGCGAGCGCCAGCCGGTGGCCTGCCGCTACCGCCTGCGGGCCGCCGACGCCCGGGTGTCTTTCGAGCTGGGCACCTACGACTCTACCCGACCGCTGATAATCGACCCCACGGTGATTTTTTCGACCTACTCGGGAGCGCAGAGCAGCAACTGGGGCTTCACGGCGACCTACGACGCAGCGGGCAACCTCTACTCGGGCGGCATCGTGCTCGACGACTCGTTTGCCCTACCTAGCTACCCGACCACGATGGGCGCGTTTCAAACCCGCTTCGGCGGCATTGTGGATATTGCCCTCATCAAATACAATACGGCGGTCAATGGGCCCGCCGCGCGGGTGTGGGCCACCTACCTGGGCGGTAGTCGCCACGACTTTCCGAGCAGCCTGGTGGTGAACGCCCAGGGTGAGCTGATCGTGCTGGGTAGCTCGGCCTCATGGGATTACCCCACTACCAGCGGTGCCTTGCAGCGCAATTTCAAGGGTGGTATACCGGTCGATCCCTTCGGGGCAACCTTCGAAGATGTGTACCGGGTGAGAAATGGGACTGACCTCATTATCACGCGCCTGAGAGCTGACGGCGGCTCGCTCGCCGCCTCTACCTACCTCGGCGGCACTGGCAACGACGGCATGGGGGCCTACGCGCCCTCGTCGAGTGCCCGCCAGTTGCCCCAGAATTACGGCGACGTTTTGCGCGGCGACGTACTCACCGATGCCCAGGGCAACATCTACGTGGCCTCGGTCACGGGCTCCGCCAATTTCCCGACTACGGCCGGCAGCTTCGGTACCGCCTACCAAGGCGGCACCTGCGACGCCGTAGTATGCAAGCTGCCGCCCACCCTCGACCGCCTCACCTGGAGCGGCCTGCTGGGTGGCGGCGCGGCCGATGCGGCATACTCCATTCAGCTCGATGCCAGCGGCAATGCCTACGTGGGTGGGGGCACGCTCAGCCAGAACTTTCCCGGCACCCAGGGCGGCTACCAGGCGCAGGCGCAGGGTAATGTCGATGGCTTCGTAGCACGTATCGCGGCCAATGGCGGCGCCGTGCAGCAGGCTACCTACTTGGGCACCAGTCGCTACGACCAGGCTTTCTTCGTGCAGCTCGGGGCCGACGGGGGGGTGTACGTGCTGGGCCAAACGCTGGGCCAGTGGCCGGTAAGCGCGGGCGTGTACAGTAATCCGAACAGCTGCCAGTTTATCCAGAAGCTCAGCGCCAGCTTGGATAAGAGCTTGTTGAGCACGGTATTCGGCAGCGGCCGCCCGACAATCGACATTTCTCCCACCGCCTTCCTGGTCGACCAATGCGACCGCATCTATGCCAGTGGCTGGGGCGGCGAGATCAACGGCTTCCGCAATCCGCTGTACACCTACTCCGGCTTCGTGAGCCAAAACGGCTTTACCAACGGGATGCCTACCACGTCCAATGCCGTGCGCACTACCCCCGACAACCCGACGGCGGGCTCTGACTTTTACCTGGCGCAGTTTGCCCCCGCGATGACGGGGCTTACCTACGCCACGTTCTACGGAGACCCCACCCCCGGCTCGGAGGGCGACCACGTCGATGGCGGCACTTCGCGCTTCGACCCACGCGGCGTGGTGTACGCGGCGGCCTGCTCGTGCTACAACCTCAATGGCTTTCCGGTACCGCCGGGGGCCTTCACCTACTCCCCGGTGAACGGCAACAGCCGCACGCTCGTGTGCAACAACGCGGCCTTCAAGCTGAATTTTGAACCCACCGCAGCAGCCGTAGGCAACGACCAAGTACTGTGCGTTAGCTCGCCGCCGCTAACCCTGGGGGGCCAGCCAGCGGGTGGCTTCTGGACCGGCCCGGGCGTATCGGGGTCGCTGGCAACGGGCTTTCTCTTTACACCCAGCACCGCGCTGGTGGGTGCCCAGGTGCTCACGTACACCGTGCCGGGCGCTACGACCGCCTGCACAGCTTCGGCCCAGCTCACCATCACGGTGGAAACGCCGATGGCGGCTACCGCCTCCGCGCTGGTGGACGTGTGCGCGGGCAGTGGCTCGGTAGCCCTCACCGGTGGCCGCCCGGCGGGCGGCACCTGGAGCGGACCGGGGGTGTCGGGCTCGGTGGCCACGGGCTTCGTGTTTACGCCCACGAGGGCGCTGGTGGGTATTCAGCAGCTCACCTACGCGGTGCGGGCCTCGGCAGCCTGCGGCAGTAGCGCCAGCAGCGTGGTAGTGCCTGTCGAAGTACTCAGTGCCCCCGTCGTAACGCTGCCGCCCGATACCATCCTGTGCCCCGGTAGCAGCCAAGCGTTCCAGCTGCGAGCCTCACCGGCCGGGGGCGTTTGGGCGGGGCCGGGCCTATCGGCGGGCGACATATTTACGCCCCCAGCGCTGCCTAGTACCAGCGTACTCACCTACACCGTCGGCACGGGCACGCGCTGCCCGGTAGTGGCGACGCGCCGCATTACGCTGCTCGCCCAGCCAGTGCTGGCCCCGGCGCTCGTACCGGGCACCTGCGTACCCAGCGCGGTGGCACCGGTAGTAGTGCGCTACCAGCAACCAGCAGCCGGGCTACCTGCCGACGCGGTGCTGACCTGGGATTTTGGCGATGCCAGCCCGACCACCACCGGCCTCGACGTAACCCACACTTACCTCGCGGAGGGTACCTTCCGCCCGCAGGCTACGCTCCGCTTCAATCAGAGTCGGTGCGAGCAGGTAGCTACGCTCCCCCCCGTAACGGTGGAGAAAATGCTCATTCCAAACGCCTTCACGCCCAATGCTGACCGAGTCAACGATTTCTTCGAGCCTAAGATCGGGGGCTGCCCACCGCGTCTGCAAGTATTCTCCCGCTGGGGCCAGCAGGTGTACGAAAGCCCAGCCTATCACAACGACTGGAACGGCACCGGCTTGGCTCCGGGTATTTACTACTACCTGCTCACGCCTCCCAACGGTGCCGCACCCATCAAAGGCTGGGTAGAGCTGCTGCGGTGAAATGGTGAACTAGTGAAATGGTGAGTTGTGAGGTAATGAGTAGTGAAATGGTGGGTGGTATGATGGTGAGGTAGTGAATAGTGAGATGATTATGAGCACCTCGGTTATAGTACGCACGGCCCGCTGCTGACCGATCAACTATTTCCTTTGTACTCACCAGTTCACCACTCACCATCTCACCGCTAAGTATGGATATTTTTATGAAGGCTGCCTTTGAAGAGGCGCAGCAAGGACGTCGCGAGGGCGGGATTCCGATTGGCTCGGTACTGGTGCGGGGTCAGGAAATAGTGGGGCGCGGCCACAACAAGCGCGTGCAGGAGCTCGACCCCATCGCTCACGGCGAAATGGACGCCCTGCGCAATGCTGGCCGCCAGCGTACCTACCGCGATACCGTACTCTACACCACGCTCATGCCCTGCTACATGTGTGCGGGCACCATCGTGCAATTCAAAATCCCCAAAGTAGTCGTGGGCGAAGCCCAGACCTTCGGCGAGTCGCTGGAGTTCTTGCAGTCGCACGGCGTCGAGGTCGAAATTCTCAACGCCCCCGAATGCGTGGCCATGATGGAAGAATTCATCCAAGCCGAACCCACCCTCTGGAATGAGGACATTATGGAATAGCCCTGTAGGGTAAGCTTTAGCTTGCCCGGCGCCAGACGAGCCGCGGCCCACCAAACGCCGGGCAAGCTAAAGCTTACCCTACAACAAGCTATTTCCGGCCCAGCCAATTTTCGGGGTTGAGGTTGGCTGAGTTGCGCCACACCTGAAACTGCACCTGGGCCGTACCGTCGGCGTCGGTGGCGGCGGTACCGATGGCCTCACGGGCGCTCACCTGCTCGCCCTCGTGCACGTTGACCGAACGCAGCTTGGCGTACACCGTGAAGTATTCGCCGTGCTGGATCATGACAATGGTATTCATGCCCGGCACCTGGGCCACCGTGAGTACGCGCCCCCCGAAAACGGCCCGCACGGCCTCCCCAGCGTTGGTTTGAATGTCTACGCCCCGGTTATCAACCGTCACGTGCCGGAGCACGGGGTGCGGGTGCCGGCCGAAGTGCTGCGCTACGAAGCCCCGCGCCACCGGCCAAGGCAGCCGCCCTTTGTTACCCGCGAAGCCCGACGACACCAGCGCCGTTTCGGGCGTCAGGGCTACCCGGCGGGCGCGGCGGTCGGCGGTAGTTTCCTCGGGGGCGTCACTCTCGGGGTTGGCGCTGGGGTCGTCGGCCCGGGAGGTCGTTTCGGGGGCAGCGTCGCGCGCCACGGGCTCCTCGGTACGGCTCGGGGCCACTCGACGCCGAGTGGCGGCCGCGGCGGCCGAGCTGGCAGCGCGGCGCCTCGCGGCCACGGCCGCGAGGCGGGCGGCGTGGGCGGCCCGGGCTATTTCTTCGCGCACGCGCTGGGCAATCAGGTCGTCGAGCCGGGCTACGGCCTGCTGGCGCTGGGCCAGTTCCTGCCGCAGACCCTGCTCCTGCTGGCTTAGCTGCTGCACCACCTCATCTTGCTCGGTCTTGAGCCCCATAAGGTTGCGATTCTCAACCAACTGCGTCGAAAGCAGGCTTTTCTGGCGCTGGCGCTGGCGGGTGAGGCCATCGAGCTCGTGGCTGAGCTGCTGCTGCGCCCCCACGATGCGCAACGCCTGCCGCTGGCGCTCCTCAGTGTACTGGTGCACGTAGCGCAGCCGCAGCACGAATTGATTGAACGACTCCGCGGCAAACAAAAACATGAGTTGATTGAACCCGCTGCTCGTTTTAGCGGCCGCGTACATCATGCGGGCGTATTCAGCTTTGAGCCGGGCTAGCTGCTCCTGGGTGCTCAGCACCTGCCGCACGGTCTGGTGCACGTTGGTTTCAATGCCTTGCAACTGGGTCGAGATGTGCTGAATCTGCCCTTGCTTCTGATTCAGCTTTTCCTTGATGGCGTTGAGCTGGCCCAGCGTCGCCTCTTTCCGCTGGGTGGTCTCGGTCAATACCTTACCGGCTTCTTCGATGCGGCTGAGGTTGGCTTGGCGCTCGCGTTCCAGCTGCTCCTTGCTCTTGGTGCGCGGGCGACGGGTGCGCGTCGGCTGCCGGATCCTGGTCTTTTTCTTCGAATGCTGCTCGGCGTGACGGCGCTGTGCCCCGGCCGGGCCAACCAGCAGGAGCAGCACCGCCAGTACGGCGTAGCCGGCGCACTTACGCAGCTTATTCAAGGGCAAAAGGTGGGTCACAAGGAATGTACAGGGCGACGGATGCACGGCCGCCGCACAAAATAACGCACGAATGCCGGGCCTCACCCGATGAGGCCCGGCACGACTAGTCGCGACTCTAACTAAACCACTGGTAGACGGACGGGAAGATTTTCAGCTTCAGCTAAATAGCCCCGCTTACTTTTTCATTTTCGTCTGCCGGGCGTAGCCTTTGGGTACGCTGAACGGGAAGTCGAGGTGGCCGCTGCCTACCTCTACTTTCTGGTAGTTGAGGGTGGCCGAGGTACTGGCAGTGCCGCCCTGCTGGCCTATTACCTGGCTGGTAAAGGCAAAGGGCAGGTCGGCCCCGGTGGGCTTTTGAAAATCGGAATACGCCACGGTGAGGCTGCGCTGGGCGGCGCTCTCGCTCACCTTCAACTGCTGCAAACGGCCGGTGCTGCTGCTCACGAGCTGCTCCAGCACGAGCGGGGCCACGGGGTAGGTCACGGCCTGGTTTTCGCCCTCGGTTTTCACCACGGGCGCGGCTCCTTTCGGGGCGGCCTGGTAGTCACCGAGCAAGATGTCTTGCATCTGCTTGTAGGTCACGGGCACGTTGAGCAACTGGCTTAGGTAAGCGTAGTCGCCGGCGAAATAGGTCTTTTGCAAGCGGTTGACTACCCGCACCGAATCGGCAGTGAGCAGGGCGCGCACGCCCTCGATACCCAGCAGCGAGCCCGAGAGCCAGATGGCCGAGTCGCGCTTGATGCGCAGGTTGAAATTGGCCGACTGCTCGCTGTCTTTCGCTCTGAAGTGCACCTTGCCCCGGCCGCTGAGGTACTGAAAGCTGGTATTGGTAGCCTTCACGCCGGCGGGCGTCACCACTTTTACGGGTTCGGCAGTGGCGGCGGTGAGCGAGCCCGACTTGGTGGAAACGGCGCGGTGGCAGCCCGCCAGGGCAAGCCCGGCGAGTAGAAGAGCGGCTTTATTCATACAATTTCTGATCTTTGAGTTTACGGTCGAGCAGCGGCGAGGTGCCGGGGCCGGCTTTGCGAGCCCGCTGCCAGGCCGCCACGGCCCCGGGGTGGTCGCCGAGTTGCCACAGTACGTCGCCGTAGTGCTCCAGGATGCTCGCATCCTTGGTTGTTTTGAGCGCCTTCTCCAAATTTTGCTTGGCCCCGGCGTAGTCCTTCTGCTTGTACAGCACCCAGGCGTAGGTGTCGAGGTAGGTATCGTTGTCGGGGAATTTCTGCACCGTGCGGCCCGACATCTCCTTGGCCTTATCGAGATTTTCGCCCCGCAGGCTGAGGTAGTAGCTGTAGTTGTTGAGTACGCCGTAGTTGTTGGGGTCTACGGTCAGAGCTGCGTCGTACGCCGCCGCCGACTTGGCGTATTCCTTTAGCTCCTGGTAGGCATCGCCCAGCTGCGAATCGAACTGACTTTGCTGCTCGGGGTTGCCAGCAACCAAGCGGCGGCCGTGCTCCAGGGCCTGTACGGCCCGCTGGGGCTGCTTTTTGAGCAGGTGCCCCACCCCATTGTAAAACCACAGCGGGGCTTGGTTGGGGAATAATTCCAGGGCCGCGTCGCTGTGCACGAGCAGCGAGTCGGTCTGGTTTAATTCGGCATCGAGCAGCACCACCTGCTGCCACAGCTGGTACTTCGACTTGTCGTAGCGCAGGGCTTGCAGGTAGGTGTTGCGGGCTTCCTTTTTGCGGCCGGTCTGCATCTGCACGTCGACGGCCACGCTGTAGGCCTTGGCCTCGCGGGGGTGGTTGCGCACGGCGGCGGCCGACAGGTCGAGGGCCAGCGGGGCCACTTTGGGGTCGGGCAGCTGCTTGAGGTAGTTGACGAGAATGCGCACCGCCTGGTCGATGTCGAGCGCCGGGGTGTCGAAGGCCAGCCGTAGGTGCTTTTCGACTTCTGCGGGCTGGTTCTGCTGGCGGTACACGTCGGCCAGGATCAGGTGGGCCTGGGGATTAGTGGGGTCGAGGCGCAGGGCCTGCTCGGCCACCCGGGCGGCGTCGGCCAGGCGGTTGTTGGCGGCGTACATCTCGGCCTGGGCCAGCACGTAACGCGCCTCGGTCGGGTTGGCTGCAATGAGGGCTTCGCCTTCTTTCAGGGCCAGCGGCAGGTTGTTTTGCCGCAGGTAGATCTGCTGCTTTTTAAAGGAAATCTCGTCGAGGCTGCCAAACTGGGCCTGGGCTTTGTCGAGCGTCGCCAGCGCCTCGGGCAGCTTATTTTGGGCCAGGTAGAGGTCGGCAAGCTGGAACAGGTAACTGTCCGAGTTGGGCACCTCGCGCACCAAACTGGCGTAGGTATTGGTAGCCGCCTCGTACTGCTTCTGACTGGCCTGGGCCTGGGCCAGCAGCAGGTAATAATAAGGATTTTTGGCGTCGAGCTTCACGGCCGCCTCGGCAAAGCCGGTGGCGTCGCGCAAATTGCCACTCAGCAGGTTAGCTTCGGCCAGCTTATAGTTGACGGCCGCATTGTCGGGCATCAGGGTGTAGGCTTTGAGCAGCCGCTCCAAGGCCTTGGGGTAGTCTTCGAGAATGACGTACTTCACGCCATCGGTATACAGCGCCTCGCTCATTTCGCGCTCCTTACTGGAGAGCGGCGGGCGGGCGGCCGTCTGCCGGGCTTCGCTGGCCAGGCGGGCGGCTAGCTCTTTCCGCTCCTTGCGGCTCAGCTTGGCGGGCGGGCGCCCGGGCTCGGAGTCGGGGGGCGTGCCCAGACTCTGGCCCCAGCCCATTCCGGCCCACAAACTCAGCACTACGGTACCAATGGCAAACGAACGACTACGCATAAAGAAGCAAAACCAGAAACTTGTCTAGCGAATGTACGGGGACCAAACTACGAGCGGCGCGGCCCCGCTGGGGACCACGCCGCTCGGTAACATGGCAAGCGTTTAAAATATCACACTTGCAGGGCATTAAAATCACCCACGCTCAAGTCGTTAGGCCGGCCGGTGAGGCTGGCGCTGTTGCCAATCATGGAGTTGGTGACGTTGGCGTGGCGCACGGTGGCCGCGCTCTGCACGATGGAGTTCGACACGCGTGAGTCCTCAATGCTGGCTCCGCCGCTCAGCGACACGTGCGGGCCAACTACCGAGTTGGTAATTACCGCGCCTTCACCGATGTACACCGGCTCGATGAGCACCGAGTTGGTAATTTTGGCCGAGTCGGCCACGAGCTTTTCACCGCGCTCCTTGAGGTATTCGAGGTAGCGCTGGTTGGTGAACACGGTGGCGTCCTTGTTGCCGCAGTCGAGCCACTCCGTCACTTGACCGGGCACGAATACGGTGCCCTTGTTTTTCATATTTTCGAGGGCGTTGGTGAGCTGGTACTCGCCTTTGTCCTTGATGTCGTTGTCGAGCAGGTATTGCAGCTCATCACGCAAATAATCGCCGTCCTGGAAGTAATAAATACCGATGATGGCGAGGTCGGATACAAACTCCTGGGGCTTTTCTACGAACTCCGTAATCTGGCCCGCTTCGTTGAGCTTCACCACGCCGAAGGGCCGGGGGTCTTCTACCTTCTGCACCCAGATGGTGCCGGGCACCGAGCTATCGAGGGTAAAGTCGGCCTTGAACAGCGTGTCGGCGAACGCTACTACCACGTTGCCGCTCAGCGACTCCTTGGCGCACAGAATGGCGTGGGCCGTGCCCAGCGGCTCATCCTGGTAATAAATGCTGCCCTTGGCCCCTACCGACTCGGCAATGGCCACGAGGCTTTTCTCTACGGTGGCCCCGAAGCGCCCGATAATGAAGGCAACTTCCTCCACGGGCTCGCCGCACACGCGGGCGATATCCTCGACGAGGCGCTGCACAATGGGTTTGCCAGCGATGGGAATCAGGGGTTTGGGAACAGTGAGCGTATGCGGACGCATCCGCTTGCCCATGCCGGCCATCGGGACGATAATTTTCATCTGCGAAGTTGGGTGGATAGGTGTTTTCAGAATTACTAAAGCCTTACTGCTTTTGGGTCGCTACGGTTGGCTGGCGTCCCGAACTTTCGCAGTGCCGCAAAGATGCGAGCCAGCGGCGACCCTGCCATAGCCGACGTAATTTTTTAACTCTGCAGCAGTTCGGCCAGGGTAACGGGGTCGGCATTACCCCCCGTAAGTACCAGTACGGTATGCTGGCTGGGGGGCAGGCTGGCGCGGTGGCGCAGCAGCGCCGCCAGCGGCAGGGCGGCCGTGGGCTCCACTACCAGGCGGGCTTCGAGCAGCAGGCGACGGGCGGCGGCGCGTAGCTCGGTCTCGCTCACGGTCACGATATCGTCGGCGTACTGCCGCAGGTGGGCGAAAGTCAACTCGCTCACGGCCAGGGTACGCACGCCATCGGCCAGCGTGCGGTTGGTATCGGCGGCGGGCCACTCCACCACCCGGCCGGCGCGGAAGGAAGCCTGGGCATCGGCGGCCAGCTCGGGCTCTACCCCAATAACCTTCACGCTCGGCTTCAGCAGCTTGAGGGCCGCCGCTACGCCGCCCAGCAGGCCCCCGCCGCCCACCGGGGCCAGCACTAGGTCCACGCTGGGTAGGTCTTCGAAGATTTCCAGGCCCACGGTGGCCTGGCCGGCTATCACGTAGGGGTCGTCGAAGGGCGGCACCAGCACGGGCGGCTCGGCGGCCCCGGCCAGCAGGCGGGCGGCTACGTCCTCGCGCTTTTCGCGGGCCGGGTCGTAGAGCAGCACCTCGGCCCCGAGGGCGCGGGTGGCCTCGATTTTCACGCGCGGAGCATTGGTAGGCATAATAATGGTGGCCCGCAGGCCCAGCTGCCGGGCGGCGTAGGCCACGCCCTGGGCATGGTTGCCGCTGCTGTAAGCCAGTACCCCCCGTGCCCGCTCGGCCTCGCTGAGCGCCAGAATGCGGTTGCCAGCCCCCCTAATCTTAAAG
>CAJYVK010000374.1 GCA_913778455.1 uncultured Hymenobacter sp.
TGCACCATGTCGGTGGTGGAGTAGATGCGCCAGTCGGGCATCTTGTAGTTGGTTTCCTTGACCGAGGCCGTGTCGTGGCCGGTGTATAGAAATAGGGTATCGCGGTACACCAGCGGGGCCGGGTCGGCCGTGAAGACGTCGCGGATGATGGGGTTTTGCGCCCACCCGCTGGTGTACCGCGATACCCTATTTCTGTACACCGGCCACGACACGGCCTCGGTCAAGGAAACCAACTACAAGATGCCCGACTGGCGCATCTACTCCACCACCGACATGGTGCACTGGAAAGATTACGGCGTGCGCCTCTCGCCCCGCACCTTTGCCTGGGCTACCGGCGATGCCTACGCGGCGCAGTGCGTCGAGCACAAGGGCAAGTTTTACTGGTTCGTTTCGACCTTTCATAAGAAGGACGCCCACAGCCAGGGCGGGGCGGCCATCGGGGTGGCCGTGGCCGACCGGCCCACCGGCCCGTTTCGCGATGCCATCGGCCAGGCGCTCATCGTCAACGAGATGACCAAGGACAAGCCGCACCCCTGGGACGACATCGACCCCACCGTCTTCATCGACGACGATCAGCAGGCCTACCTGTACTGGGGCAACGGCAGCTGCCGCTGGGTCAAGCTCAAAGACAACCTGACCGAGCTGGCTGGCCCCATCACGGTACTCAATCCTAAGAACTACATCGAAGGCCCCTGGGTGTACAAGCGCCAGCAGCTCTACTACCTCGTGTACGCCAGCGCCGGTACCAAGCCCGAGATGATAGAATACTGCACGGCCCCCAGCGCCACCGGGCCGTGGACCTACCGGGGCATCATCCAGGGCAACGTGCCCAACAGCTTCACTACCCACCCCGGCATCATCGACTACAAGGGCAAGAGCTACTTTTTCTACCACAACGGGGCCTTGCCCACCGGCGGCAGCTACCGCCGCTCCATCTGCGTGGACGAGCTGCGGTACAATGCCGATGGCACCATTCAGCCGGTGGTGCAGACGGTGAAAGGGGTGGGGCTGGCGAAGTGATAAGGTAAGGGGGCACCCCCCGGCGGCTGTAACACCAAGCTCCAGCTTGGTGACGCGTCTGGGGAGAATAACACCGAGCTGCTTTAGGCAGATTGCTCGGGGAGTACACCCGGGCGCATCACCAAGCTGGAGCTTGGTGTTACAGGCTATCAATCATGAAATCACTTCTACTTCTCGTTCTGTCCCTCGCCGGCCTCGGCCGGCTCCCCACCGCCGCCGCCCAGGCCCGTAACCCGACGGTGTACGCCGACGTGCCCGACTTGTCGATGATACGGGTGGGCAACGTCTACTACATGAGCAGTACCACCATGCACATGAGCCCGGGGGTGCCCATCATGAAATCGACCGACCTGGTGAACTGGCACCTCGTCAGCTACGCCTACGATACCCTGGCTGGCAACGACGCCATGAGTCTGAATCGCGGCCAGAGCACCTACGGCCGGGGCTCGTGGGCCAGCAGCCTGCGCTATCACCAAGGCACGTACTACGTCAGCACCTTCGCCCAGACTACGGGCAAGACCCACGTGTATGCGACCAAGGACATTGAAAAAGGCCCCTGGAAAGCGGTGGCTTTTCGGCCCAGCCTGCACGACCACTCGCTGTTTTTCGACGACGACGGGCGCGTGTACATGGTGTACGGCTCGGGTAAAATCCAGCTGGCCGAGCTCACGGCCGACGTCGCGGGGCTGAAGCCGGGCACCGCGCCGCAGGTTATCATTGAGAATGCCAGCGCCCCGACGGGCGTCAAGGAGGGCCTGCCGGCCGAGGGCTCGCAGCTGTTCAAGATCAAGGGTAAGTACTACCTATTCAACATCGCCTGGCCGCGGGGCGGGATGCGCACGGTCATCGTGCACCGGGCCGACAAGCTAACCGGCCCCTACGAAGGCCGGGTAGCCCTGCAAGACCTGGGCGTGGCCCAGGGCGGCCTCATCGACACGCCGGCGGGCCAGTGGTACGCCTACCTGTTTCGCGACTTTGGCGCGGTGGGCCGCATCCCGTACCTGGTGCCGGTGCAGTGGGAAGCCGGCTGGCCGGTGCTGGGCTCGCCGGCGGGTAAGGTACCCGCCACGCTGCCCCTGCCCGCCAACAAGCGCCTGATTCCCGGGCTGGTGGCCTCCGACGACTTTACCCGCCGGGCGGGCCAGCCAGCCCTGCCCCTGGTGTGGCAGTGGAACCACAACCCCGCCAACGCGCTGTGGTCGCTGACCGAGCGCCCGGGCTACCTGCGCCTGCGCACCGGGCGCGTCGATACGTCGTTTCTGCTGGCCCGCAATACCCTCACGCAGCGTACCATCGGGCCGCAGTGCAGCGGCGCGGTGGCCCTCGACGTGGCTCATCTGCAAGCCGGTGACTTTGCCGGCCTGGCCGTGCTGCAAAAGCGCTACGGCCTGGTGGGCGTGCAGGCCGGCCCGGCGGGCAAGGCCCTCGTGATGGTCAGCGCCGAGTCGGAGCGGCCCGTGGAGCTGCAACGCCTGCCGCTGACGCAGGACAAGGTGTACCTCAAAATCGACTGCGATTTCCAGGACCGCCGCGACGTGGCGACCTTCTTCTACAGCCTCGATGGCCGGACCTGGCAGCCCATCGGCGGCCCGCTCAAGATGGCCTACACATTGCCCCACTTCATGGGCTACCGCTTCGGCTTATTCACCTACGCCACCCAGCGGGCGGGTGGGTACGCCGATTTCGACTATTTCCACCTCGAAGACCACCTGGCGAAATAGCCGCTTACCTATTAGAAACCCATGATGCGAAGTATAACATTCTATGGATTGCTCGTGGCGCTGGTGGTCACCGGGCTGCGGCCCGCCCAGGCGCAAAATCCATTTGTCACCTCTCAGTTTACGGCCGACCCCACGGCGCGGGTGTTCGGCGGCCGGGTGTACGTGTACCCCTCGCACGACATTCCGTGCGGGCCGGGGCGGGGGCGCATCGGGTGGTTTTGCATGGAAGACTACCACGTGTTTTCCTCGGCCAACCTCACCGATTGGACCGACCACGGCGTTATCGTGACGCAGAACAAAGTGCCCTGGGTGCAGCCCGATAGCTACAACATGTGGGCACCCGACTGCGTGGCGCGCAACGGCAAGTATTATTTCTACTTCCCCAGCACGCCCCGCGATACCACCGGCGGCAAGGGCTTCCGCATCGGGGTGGCCGTAGCTGATCAGCCCACCGGGCCATTTGTGCCGCAGCCCGCGCCCATCGCGGGCGTGCGCGGCATCGACCCCAACGTGTTTATCGACCGCGACGGGCAGGCCTACCTCTATTGGTCGCAGGGCAATATCTACGGGGCCAAGCTCAAGGCCAATATGCTGGAGCTGGCTGCCGAGCCCAAAACCCTGGGCGAGCTGCCCACCCAGGGCCTGAAGGAAGGCCCGTACGTGTTCGAGCGCAGCGGGACCTACTACCTCACCTACCCGCACGTGGCCAATAAAACCGAGCGCCTCGAATACGCTACCAGCACCAGCCCGCTGGGGCCGTTCACGGTGAAGGGGGTGGTAATGGACGAGTCGCCCACCGGCTGCTGGACCAACCACCACTCCATCACGCAGTTTCAAAACCAGTGGTACCTCTTCTACCACCACAATGACCTGTCGCCCAAGTTCGACAAAAACCGCTCGATCAGAATCGACAGCCTGACCTTCGGCCCCGACGGCACCATTAAAAAGGTGAGGCCCACCCTGCGCGGCGTGGGCCTCACGAACGCCCGGCAAAAAATTCAGCTCGACCGCTACAGCCGCCTCAGCCCGCGGGGCGCGACCATCGCCTTTCTCGACACGGCCAACCCGTTTCGGGGCTGGCAAACCCGGTTGACGCCCGGCGGCTGGGTGCAGTACAACGGCGTAGATTTTGGCCCGCGGCCCCCGCGCACGGCGGTGCTGCGAGCCGCCGCCGTCACGGGTGGCACCGTGCAGCTGCGCCTCGATAATGCTCAGGGGCCGGTGCTCGCGACGGTGGCCGTGCCCAAGGGTGGCTGGCAGGAAATCAAGGTGCCGCTGGCCACTTATCGGCCCGGGACGCACGCGCTCGTTGCTGCGCTGAGTGGCAGCGCGGGCGTTGAAATCGACTGGGTAAGCTTTGAATGAGGTAGCGGAGCTGGGCTTGAAAAACAGGGCTTGATGAAGTTCTGCTTAAGTCAAGCGGACGCCAGTCGAACAGGATAGTTGTATCGGGTGAGGAGTCTCGCGACTCAGCCGCAGGTGCTAAGCCAAAAAACCTGGCCCCCAGTCAGCCGCTTCCTCATCGGATAGCGTGCTGGCTGGGGGCCAGGTTTTTAGCGTAAGCTACTCGGCTAACTCACCGTTACTGCTTCACGAAGGGCGCGTGCTTGGTCGAGCCGTCGGGCAGCGTGACGCGCAGCACGTAGGTGCCGGTGGGCAGGCCCGTGAGGGTCAGGTCGGCCTGGCTGGCTGCACTGAGCTGAGCTCGGAGTACCGCCTGGCCCAGCACCGAATACGCAGTGAGCGTGGCCCCCGGCGCCGCCTGGCCGGTGAGTGCTACGTGCAGCTGGTCGGCGGCGGGGTTGGGGTAGAGGCTGAGCTGGGGCGTGCTGGCCGCGAAGGCCACCGGGCGCACGGGCGAGTACGTGGTAGTGCCATCCTGGTCTACCTGGCGCAGGCGGTAGTACACCGTGCTGCCCAGGCTGGCGGCATTGGCCTCGCGGTAGGCGTACTGCTGGGCGCTGGTGCTGGTGCCGTGAGCCGCTACGGTGCCGATTTCCACGAATGAGCGGTTATCGAGCGAGCGCTCCACGGCGAAGTAGCGGCTGTTCAGCTCCTGGGCGGTGGTCCAGCTCAGGAGAGCGTCGGCCTGGCGCGGGTTGGCCTCGAAGCGGGCTAGCACCACGGGCAGCGGCCCACCCGCCACGGCCGAGCACAGGGCGCTGGCTGGCACTACCGTCGTGGCGTTGTTGGTGTCGGGGCCGCTGTAGGAGAACGTCAGTACGTTTTCCCCGCCGTTTTCCCCGTACAGCATGGCGAGCGGGTAGGTACCGGCGGCCAGCGTTACGGTGCCGGTGTAGGTAGTGGCACCGTGCTGTCCGCTACCGTTTACGAGGGCATTGCTGGTTTGCAAGGGCGAAGCCTTGGCGGTGTTACCCACCCACAGGTAGGCGGCATCGTCGGAGTTGAGGGAGAAGGTGTAGCTCCCGCCCGTCGTAATGGTGAGGTAGCCGCGGTAGCGGGCCGAATACCCGTCGGGGTTGGTCGCGTTCCCGCCGTTGATGGCCGACGTAATGTCGCCCCACCCATTGGTGCCGTAGTTGATGCTGGTTTCGGAGCGCGTGAGGCTGACGGCCGTATTGTTGAAATACGCCGTGTTATCGGCAAAGTAGCCCTTGAAATACTCCGCGTACAGGCCCTGGGTGGCAGCCTGCCCGTTGGGCGTGGTGCCGCCGCAGGAGCCGGCGGCCAGCGTTACAGTGGTCGCTACGTTGGCTGCCGACTGGCTGCCGTTGTTGTTGGCGGCGGCGGGGTCGGCGGTGGTGGAGGTGCTGCTGGCCCGGCCGCTCACGGGCTGGTTGTTGTTGGGCAGTGTGAAGGTGATGTTATAGCTCTGCGTACCGTTGGCGGCCAGCGAGCTGGTAGTGGGCAGCGTGACAATCCCGGTGTTGGCGTCATAGCTGGCACCGCTGGGCAGCGTCGGGTTGAGCAGGGCCTTGGGCAGCAATACGCTGGGTGCCAAGCTGGCCGCGGTCGAAGGGCCGTTGTTTACTACCGTCGCTACGTAGGTGAGGCTGGTGCCGGCGGCGGCCGTGGTCGGCCCGGTCAGCGTCGTGGCCACATCGGCCGAGGGCGTAGCCGTGATGGTCGCCGAGGTTGAGTTATTCGGCTGCTGGGGGTCGAAGGCATCGGAGCTGATGCTGGCCGTAGCCGTAATGCTGCCCCCGGCGGCCGGGGCCGTGAAGGTCACTACCGAGGTCAGGTTGCTGCCGCTCGTGAACGAAGTAGCCAGGACCGGGTAGGTGATGACGCCGGTGCCAGAGTTGTAGTCGTTGTTGCTGCCGGTAGCCGTCACGTTGGTGAGGCCGGTAGTCAGCTGCACCCGGCGCACGGCGTTGGGGGCGGTGTTGGGGCCGGCGTTTTGAAACGTGAGGTTGAACTGCCCCTGGGCATTGGCCAGGATGGTGGCGTTGGCCGCGGTGGTGGTCGTGAGCACGTCGGCCGACGTGTTGGTCACCGTGGCGTTGAGCGTGAACTGGTCGGCGGCGCTGTTAGTGCCCTGGCTGGTGTTCGTGCCGGTGTTGCTGGTCAGCACGACCGCGCCCGTAGTGTTGGGAGCGGTGAAGGTAAACTGGAAGGTATTGGTAGCGCCGCTGGCCAGCGTGCTAGCCGGTGGGTAAGTGATGGTTACGGTGCCGTTGCTGTTAGTTACGACCGATTGCGAGCCGGTGGCCGTCACGCCACTCGAGCCGGCGGGCAGCGTCACCGTCTGCACCACGTTGGCGGCCGTAGAGGGGCCGTTGTTGGTAAACGTGGCCGTGTAAGTGGCGGAGGTCCGGCCCGCGCCCAGCGTCGCCGGGCCGCTCAGGCTCGTCGTGACGTCGGCAATGGGCGTCACGGCAAACGAGCTGCTGGCTGCGTCGGAGTTCGTATTACCGCCCTGCCCGGTGGTCGTGCTGATGCTCGACGTCGCGCTTACCGGGCCGCTGGGGGGCGTGGTAAAGGTGATGTTAGACGAAAACGACTGGTTAGGTGCGAGGCCGGTAAGGCCGGTATAGGTGACGAGACCCGTAGCGGGGTCGTACGTGCCGCCGTTGGTCGCTGCCACGTTGCTCAGGCCGGTCGGCAATTGCACCTGGCCCGCAATGTCATTGGCCCCGGTGGAGGTCGAGGTATTGCTAAACGTCACTGTAAAGCCCCCCGACTGCCCGGCCTGGGCCGGGTTGCTGATGGGGGCCAGCGTAGTAGTTACGTCGGCCACCGCGCACTGCGCATTGTAGAGGAAAGTGCGCACCACGCCAGCCCCGCCCCGCGTACTGCCGTTGAGCGGAAATTCGCTTACCTGGCTGGCGGTAGTCGTCCCGCTGGCCGCGCCCGCGGCCTGGGCCGCCAGGTTGGTGCCGTTGGGGTTGGTGTACACCACCAGGCCGCCGCCGCCGCCGCCGCCGGGGCCTTCTGCCTCGCTGTTGCCGCCCGCCTGCGAGCCGCCCGTACCCCCTTGGGCCGTGGCCGTAACGCCCGTAATGGTGCCGCTCACGCTCAGCACGATGGTGCCGCCGCCGCCGCCGCCGCCGGCCGCGTCCTGAGTGGTGGAAGTGAGCGTGTTGGTGCCCCGGATGCCGGTGGTGCCATTGGCTACCAGGGTGCCCGAACCGCCCACGGCCCCGCCCACGAGCAGGTAGATGAGGCCACCGCCGTTGCCGCCGGCCGTGGCGCCGTTGTTGTTGCCGTCGCCCGCGCCGCCCCCGCCGCCCAGGTACAGGCGGCCGCGCTGGTCGAGGGGCCGGCCCCCAAAGCCGCCGACATTCTGGCGGTTGTTGCCGCCCCAGGTCGTGTTGCCGGGAGCCACCGTCAGCGCGTCGCGGTCGGCGGTAGAGTAGGTGTAGCCGCCGCGCCCGCCGCCGCTCGAAGTGGAGAGGGCAAAGTTGGTGCCCTCCAGGTTCCAGGCCGGGTCGTAGGCGTTGTTGGTACCCCGGTCGGGGTTGCCGGTACCGGTCCAGGTGCCGGTGCCCACGTTGGCCCCGCCGCCGCCGCCCGCGTTGTGCGAGTTGCCGCCGCCGCCGCCGTTGGCGGCCGCGCCCCGGCCGTAGCGGCCATTCAAGTTGTCATAGTCAGCCTGATAGCCCACGATGCTTTCCCCTTTCTCGGCCCCGAAAGCGGCGTCGGTGCCCCGGAAGCCCGCTACAATGGTGCCGGCATCGGTCGAGGAATTATCAATGGCCCCGCCCCGGAAGCCCAGGCCCGTGGCCGAGACGGTACCGTTGAGCGTGGTGCCATTTTGCACTTCGGCCGCTACCACGCCGCCCACGGTGCCATTCCAGGCGGCGCCGGTAAGGGTGGCACCCGCATTGAGCGTCAGGGTAGCGTAGCGCGGCAGGCGCACGACCTGCGCCCGGCCCGCCGCCGAGTAGTTGTATTTCAGATTGCAAGCCAGGGTAATACCCGTGGTGCCCGATACGGCCTGCACCTCGGCGACCTCGTTGCGGCCGGCGTTGTTGTAGGCCGTTATGGTGCCATAGCTGGCCGCGTCGGAGGCATCGATGGTTGCTCCCTGCATTTGAATGACCATCACCAGGTCGCCGGGAGCCAGCGCCGCCGCGAAGCGGTTATTGGCGTTTAGGCTGTTGCTGGCCACGGTGAGCGTAGCTGAGCCGGCTGTCGCGTCGGCCGTGAGGGCCGTGTATTCATTCACGATGGTCGTAGCCGCCGTCAGCGTTACGTTACCGTTTTTGCCGGCCTGGGCGTGTGCGGCCTGCGTGCCTAGCAGCAGACCCAGCAGCGAGGCTGCTGGCACCAGTCGCCGGCGCACGGCTTGCCCAGACGCGCCGAGCCCCGCTACCCGAGTAGAAAGGTACATATGAGAGAAAGGAAGGTGATGGAAGAGCAGAGCAGCGAATCCCAGTGGAAAAAAGTAAGAATGCTGCGAGGACAAAATTAAAGTCTAACTGACTGATTCTAAGAATTATTTGTTGAAAATATGAGGTATTCGCCAACGTGTACCATTTTAAGATTTTGACTAACCAGTCTGGGAAATGGCTTAAGCTGACAGAATAGAATTCTAGTAAAAATCTGAGCTTTAAGACATTCGCTTTCACGTCGCTTTCTGAAGTAGTTTATTGTCGTGTTGGTACATTGAATACCGGTAAAATGCTAAAAGTCCGCTACCAACCGGCAGCGGACTTTTAGTAGGTTTAATAGGATAATAAATAGTTGTCCTGAAACCGGGTAATTACAGCGGAGTAGGCACCTGCCCCGGCCGGGCGTAGCCGTAGCGCACGGGCGGCAACACCTCGTGGTAGCCGTCCAGACCCGAAATGGCGACCTCGTTCAGCACCACCAAGTCAAGCGTACCATCGGGCCGCAGGGCCTCGGGGCGCAGGTAGACGTGCTCCACGGTGCCCACCAGCAGCACGGTGCCGTTGAAGATGGGGTGCTCCTCGCGCAGCCGCAGCCCGATGCTGAGCGGGCTCTCGGCCACGTAGGGCGCGGCGAAGCCGTCACGGAAATCGGCCGTAAAGCCGCAGGCTTCGAATTCCGACTCTTCCTTAAAGTTGGCCGAAGTATAGTGGGCCTGCGCGGTCAGGGCCAGCGGTACGTGATTGAGGGTGTAGGCTCCGCCGCTGTCCTTGATGTTTTGGTAAGTGTGGCGCGGCACGGTGGTGGGGCGCGTGACCATGCCCAGCACGGCCGGGTCGGAGCCCAGGTGCAGCACCGAGCTGAAGATAGCCAGGTTGGTGCGCCCGTCGGGCGCGGCGGTACCCACCAGGTTGGCCGGCTTGAAACCCGGCAGGCCGTTGACGAAGTTGAGCCGGTAAATCTTCTCAAAGGCCGCAATGTCGGCGGCAGTAATGTGCTGCATAAGAAAGAAAGTGTAGCGCGGACTCTGCGAGTCCGCACGTCGTGCTATAAGGGCTAAGCTGGATGTGAGCTAGCAAGTCCGCGCTATAGCTCACCGAAGAAACCGGGAGCTATTCGTACAAGTCAGCCGTGTCGGCCGCCGCCAGCTCTATAAAAAACTGGCTGACCTCGGCGACGATGGCGGCCAGAAAGGCTTCGCCCTTAGCGGCGGTGGCGGCGGCGGGGTCGCCCGCGCCCGTGTCGGCCGTTACCTTGCTCCACTCGCGCTGTGCCCAGGCCCAGCTGCGCAAGGCCCGAATGCGAAACTGCTTGTTGGCCCCGGGGCCGGCCTCGGCCAGCGGGCGCACCAGCTCGGGGGCGAGGTGCAGCATCATGCTCGTTTCCATCTCATCGGCGTGGTCGCCGGGGGCGCTGAAAAAGGCGTTGCGGTCCACTACCCGGAACAGGGTGGCGGTGCTCAGAAAGACGCCGGGAAACTCGGCTTGCAGCTCGCGCAGCATCTGGCGGAAATCATTGCCCCCGTGGCCGTTGAGTACCACTAATTTGGGAATGCCCTGGCGGGCCAGCACCTGCACTACGTCGCGCAGAATGGCCAGCTGGGTGCTGGGATTCAGGTTGATGTCCAGCGTGATGTCGAGCTGCCCGGTATTGACGCCAAACGGAATGGCGGGCAGCACCATTACCTTGGCCCCCTGCTCCCAGGCGAGGCGGGCGGCCTCGGCGGCCACGTACTCGCACTGGTAATTATCGGTGCCGTAGGGGAGGTGGTAGTTGTGAGCCTCGGTAGCTCCCCAGGGAAGTACGACCACTTCCACGGCGGTTTCTTTGACGGCCTGCCAGGTGGTTTCGGCCAGGATGTAAGGGCGGGGTGAAGGCATAAAATCAGGGAGGAAAAGGAAGGGCTAGCCGGCCGAAAGCGGGTCGAGGCACAGCCGGTTGCGCTGCCCGTGCAGCACCAGGATGACGATGTAGAGTCCGTAGAGCATTTGGTCGCCCACCAGGCTCCATTTTTCCAATAGGCTACTGCCGAAGACCAAGCTCATGATCACCAGCATGGCCGCCACCAGCGCCGGGCGGGTAAATAGCCCCAGCAGTAGCAGTAGCCCAATGCCACCTTCCACGAATGGCAGGGCGGTGGCGTAGGCGCTCACCAGGCCCGGGGGCAGCGGCGCGGCCGCAAATTCCTTGACGATGCCCGCCCGAAATGCCGCCAGCTTGGGCAGGCGCACCAGCCCGTGCAGCAGGAAATTCAGCCCCAGCAGCAGGCGGCCCAGCACGAAGGCTAGCTCGAAGTTGGTGAGTTTCATAAGACATTGGGAAGCGTACGCGCCGACTTTACGCACGCTACGGGGCGAAGTTGAGTCGGCTGAACGGCGTGACGGCGCAACCACGGGCCAGGAACAGCGTCGCTATCCGTCCGCCCAGAAATGGCGGGCCGTCGCTGCTAATTTCTTGTGTTGACCTATGCTTAATATTTCTCGTCGGATTACCGTGGGCGCGTTGGCGCTGGTCTTGGGGCTGGCTGGGCCGTTGATGACGCGGGCACAGGGGCCGGCTGGCGCCGCCGAGCCTGCGCTTACTACCGCGGGCCGGGCGCTGTTTGCCGGTTCGCCCACACCGCAGCTCGTGGCCCGGCAGTTTGCCTTTACCGAGGGGCCAGCTGTGGACCGGGCGGGCAATATCTTCTTCACCGACCAGCCCAACGATAAAATCTGGAAGTACGACTTGGCGGGTAAGCTCAGCGTGTTCCTCAGCCCCGCCGGGCGGGCCAATGGGATGTATTTCGACAAGCGAGGCTACCTCATCGCCTGCGCCGATGCCCAAGGGGAATTGTGGTCCGTTGCGCCCGACGGCAAAACGACCGTGCTGCTGCGCGACGTGGCTGGCCAGCGTCTCAACGGTCCCAACGACGTGTGGGTGGCCCCCAGGGGCGGGCTTTATTTCACCGACCCCTACTACAAGCGCGACTACTGGCCCGCCACCCGCCCGGCTGCCATTGCCCAGTACGTGTACTACCTGGCCCCCGGGGCCACCCAGCCGGTGGCCGTCGAAACCACGCTGACGAAGCCCAACGGCCTCATCGGCACGCCCGACGGCCGCACGCTCTACGTGGCCGACATCGAAGCCAACAAAACCTACCGCTACCGGCTCGGGGCCGATGGACAACTGCTCGACAAGCAGCTCTTCGTGGCGCAGGGCTCCGACGGCATGACGCTCGACGAGCGCGGCAACGTGTACCTCACCGGCCAGGGCGTTACCATCTACAGTCCCGCCGGCCAGCGCCTGGCCCACCTCGACGTGCCCGCCCCCTGGACGGCCAACCTCTGCTTCGGCGGCAAGGATATGCGCACGCTCTTCATCACCGCCTCCGAAGCCGTGTACACCGTGCCCATGCGCGTGCGCGGCAGCCGCTAGAAGCAGGGAGATAAACCCCGCGGAACCCTGCGCTTTCACCCGGCGCAGCCCGGCGGGAAAACTATCCCGCCCGGCCCAACCTTCGGTTGAGAAAGGGAGTAACTACTTGGTAATCGGTGCTTACTCATTCCTTTTCCACTCGCTGCCATGATAACTACCTCTACTCCGTGGGGCCGGGCCAGCCGCCTGGCCGGGGTCCTGCTGCTGGCTGGCCTGGCCCGCCCGGCGCAGGCCCAGCTGCCCGCCCCGACGCCCGTCACGCTTACCGTGCCGGCGGGCTTGGCCACTGCGCCTTTCCAGGAGCCGCGCACCGTGCAGGTGCCCACAGGCTTTAGCATCGCGGTGTACGCCCGGGTGCCGGGGGCGCGGTTTCTGGCGCTCACGCCCGATGGCAGCTTGCTCGTGTCGCAGCCCGGGGCGGGTAAGGTGGCGCTGGTGCGGCCCGGCAGCGCGGGCAGCCTGCCCACGGTGACGGATTTTGTGACCGGCCTACGCAACCCCCACGATTTGGTGTTTCACACCATCGGCAGTACGACCTACCTCTACGTGGCCGAGAGCCACCAGATAAACCGCTACGTGTACCAGGCCGGTAACCTCACCGCCCAGGGGCGGCAGGTCGTCATTACCGGCCTGCCCGATGCCAGCACGCCCGAACTGAATGGTACCTACGGCCACCAACTCAAGAACCTGGCCCTCGATGGCAATCATAAGCTCTACGTGAGCATTGCCTCGACCTGCAACGTGTGCCTCTCCGACACCCAGAGCGACCCCAAGCGGGCGGCCATCTACCAGTATGACGCCGATGGTACCAACCGCCGGCTCTTTGCCCAGGGCCTGCGCAATGCCGAGGGGCTGGCCTTCGTGCCCGGTACTAACACCCTGTGGGTGACCGTGAACAGCCGCGACAACACCCCCTATCCCAAGCAGGATAACACCGGGCAGTACGGCCAGGTGATTCCGAGCTACGTGGACAACCACCCGCCTGACCTGTTCACCAAGGTAATCGACGGCGGCAACTACGGCTGGCCCTTCGCCAACCCCAACCCCGACGCGGGTTTCGACAACATGCCCTACGACCTCGACTACGATATGAACCGTACCGGGGCGGTGCCGCTCAGCACGTTTACGCCCGTCAGCAAGGGGATTCAGGCGCACTCGGCGGCGCTGGGGCTCACGTTCTTGCAGGGCACGGCCTTTCCGGCTGCCTACGCCAGCGGGGCCGTGGTGGCCCTGCACGGCTCTTGGAACCGTACCACGCCCACCGGCTACAAGGTGGTGTATTTTCCCTGGGATGCCACCACCCAGACGCCCGGGGCGCAGGCCGACCTCGTCACTGGCTTCACGAGCGGCGGCAGCGTCTGGGGCCGCCCCGTGGATACGGCCGTGGACCCGCAGGGGCGGCTCTTCATTTCCGACGACCAGAGCGGGACCATCTACCAGCTCAGCGGGCCCGCTGGGGCGCTGGCTGCTACGCCCGGCGCGGGCGGCAGCGCCCCGGCGCGACTCTATCCCAACCCCGCCGTTAGCGGCGCGGCTATGCTCGACCTTACGGCCCTGCCGGCGGGCCGCTACACCGCTACTGTACTTGACTTGTTGGGCCGGCCGGTGCTGCCCGCCGAGGGAGTGGCGGGGGGTAGCCAAGTGGAACTGGCGGGGCTAGCGCAACTCAGCCGCGGAGCCTACCTGTTGCGCATTCAGGGGGAGCAGGTAAGCCAGGTGGTACGCTTCGTGCGACAGTAGGCGTAATTTTTTTAAGCCAGGCGGCTTGGCGTGGCAAGTAGCTGGGGAATAGCCAGGAGGAAATATGGTAGGGGAGTGGGTAAGCTGGGCGTTAGTTGCTGAGCAATAAGCTATTGGTGTCTGAAGGCCGTACGCTAGGCCGGTGCCCAAGGGGTGTCCGGCTCGGTCTTCTACTTCTTCACTTGCTGCCTATGCTTTCCAACCACACCTCGCGGGCCGGTACGCCCGCCTTCATGCCTGTAGTGGCGGGCCTGCACGTGCTGCGCAACGTGTTCGTCAACCTCTACTACGTCGCGGCCGACCCCAGCCAGCCAACCGGCGAGTGGGTGCTTATCGACGCTGGCCTGCCCGGCGCGGCCTCGACCATCCGGCGGCACGCGGCCGAGGTGTTCGGGACCGACAATCCCCCCGTAGCCATCGTGCTGACGCACGCTCACTTCGACCACGCCGGTAGCCTCGACGACCTCGTGGACGCCTGGCCCGGCGTGCCGGTGTACGCCCATCCGCTGGAACTGCCCTACCTCACCGGCCGCTCCAGCTACCCCCCGCCCGACCCCACCGTGGGCGGCGGCCTCATGGCCTGGAGTTCTTTCCTCTACCCCAAACACCCCTACGACCTCGGCGAGCGCGTGCACGCCCTGCCTGCCGATAACTCCGTGCCCGGCCTACCGGGCTGGCGCTGGGTGCCCACGCCGGGCCACACGCCCGGCCACGTTTCCTTTTTCCGTGAGACTGATAGCGTGCTGGTTGCCGGCGATGCCTTCACTACGGTAGTAGCCGAATCGGGCCTGGCGACCCTCACGCAGCGGCAGGTGGTGCACGGCCCGCCCGCCTATTTCACGCCCGACTGGGACGCGGCCCGCCTGTCGGTTGCCACTCTGTTGGGCCTGGCCCCCGAGGTGGCCGCCACCGGCCACGGCATCCCCATGCACGGGGCCGAGCTACGCCGGCAATTGGAGCGGTTGGCCGTCAATTTCAACGCCGACAGCCGCCCTCGCCTGGGTCGCTACGCCCACGAGTCCGCCGTCGCCGATGCCAGCGGCGTGCGCTCGGTGCCCCCGCCGCTCGTGAGCCCTTGGGTAAAGGCGCTGGCCCTCGCGGGCGTGGCCCTGGCTGGGGTGGCGCTGGCCGCCAGCGGTAAGCGCCGGAAGACGAAGACTTACCGCGCCTGGTACCGCGACCAGCCCGCCCGGCCGCGTGGGAAGTTGGTGTAGCGCGGACTTTGTAGCCCGCCTTTCGTTAGGCGATCGAACGCGGATTACAAAGTCCGCGCTACAACGTGCCAGTCCCGACCTTTTCATGAAAAAGGGCGAGCCGACGGCTCACCCTTTTCGATTTGCATAGCAGTTAGTAGGATTACTTCTGCTTGGCCGCCCAGGCGTCCATTTTCGTTTCGAGCACGGCCAGCGGCATTACGCCGTCTTTCAGCAGCTCATCGTGAAAATCGCTGAGCTTGAACTTACTGCCCAGCTCTTTCTCGTACTTCGTGCGCAGCTCGCGGATTTTGAGCTGGCCGGTTTTGTAGCTCAGCGCCTGGCCGGGGATGGCCATATAGCGCTCAATCTCGGCTGTGGCCCCGTCCTCACTGATGGGCTCCTGGGCCATCATGTACTTGATGGCTTCCTCGCGGGTCATGTTGCGCGAGTGCAGGCCGGTATCCACCACGAGGCGCACGGCGCGGTGCATCTCGTCGCCGAGCGCGCCCATGTACTGGTAGGGGTCGGTGTAGAGACCCAACTCCTTGCCCAGGCTTTCGCAGTAGAGTGCCCAGCCCTCGCCCATGGCCCCGTACCACGCAAACTGCCGGAACTTAGGCAAATCCTGGTTTTCCTGCTGCAAGGAAGTCTGGTAGTGGTGGCCCGGGATGGCCTCGTGCAAGAACAGCGACTCCATGCCCGAGGTGGTGTTAAACGTCTTGGCGTCCACAATCGGCACGTAGAAAATGCCCGGCCGCGAGCCATCGGGGGCACCCGGGTTGTACTCGGCCGAGGCCGAGGCGGCGCGGAAAGCTTCCGTCTGCCGAATCTCGAACGGCGTCTTGGGCGTGCGCCCAAACATCTTTTTCAGGTTCGGGTCGATGGTCGCCTGAATTTTGCGGAAGGCGTCCAGCACCTGGCTGGGCTGGGTGTAGGGCATGAATTTCTTATCCGTCTTCAGGTAGTTGAAGAAGGCCGGCAAATCGCCCTTGAAGCCCACCTGGGCCTTCACTTTCTCCATTTCGCCCTTGATGCGCGCCACCTCTGCGAGGCCCGTCTGGTAGATTTCCGCGGGTGTCTTGCTGGTGGTAGTCCAGTAGGCTACGTCGTAGGTGTAAATTCCCGCCCCGCCCGGCACCGCCGCAATCCCGCTCGTGGGCCGCGCCTTGGGCAGGTATTCGGTCGCCAGGAAATCACCCAGCTTCTTGTACGTGGGCACCAGCTCGGTCATGATGGCCTGGCGATAGGCTTCGGTCAGGCGCTTTTTATCGGCCTCCGAAAAGTCTTTCGGAAACGCCTTGATGGGGCCGTAAAACAGCGACTGGCTGGGGTCAGTCACGGCGATATCCTTGCCGCGCATCTGCGGAATCATCTTCACCACGAGCGATTTGGGCAGAACCACGCCAGCCTTCATCCCGCGCCGGAAATTGCCGATGGCCGAGTCGCTCCACGCCACGAAGCCGTGCACCCGCCCCAGCCAGTTGTCGTAGTCCTTCACCGTCTTAAACGGCTGGTTGCCCGAGCCCGAGCCGTACTGTCCCAGCGTAAGCGGCAGCCCCCAAAACTGCTGAAACGGCATCATCCAGGTGTTGAGTTTCAGGCCGTCCAGGCGCTGCTTCATCTCGTACTGGAAGATGTCGTAGCTGATTTTGTCGTTGTCGTCCAGGCTATTGCGATCAAATTTTTCGAGCCGCGTCAGGTAGTCTTGGTAAAAAGTGCGCAGCGTGTCGCGGTAGGCCTGGGTCTGGTCGTTGGGCAACTGGTCGTTGAAGCGGTTGTCGCCCTGGCCGGTGGCGGCCAGCGGGTCGAGGCGCGACTGCTTTTCCCAGTATTGGCCAAACAGGCCGCTCAAGTCCTTATTACCGCCGCTGGCCGCCGCCTGGGTTTTGTCAGAAGAAGTAGACGACTGGCAGCCGGCCAGCCACAAAGCCGCGGCGGCCAGGGCCGCGTGCGCGAGGTATTTCATCAGAAAGAAGGTTAGGGTAGAAGTGTGACTCGTCAAATAACGCACAAAAAAACGTCTATCATGCTTATCTGGCGCCTGCTTGCCCGATGCTTCGGCAAGCAGACGCCAGATAAGCATGACAACCGGGTTGGTTGACAGCTTCGAGAGGTGTTACGAAAGATAAGTCGCCAAAAAAACGTCCGTCATGTTGACGAAGGAAGCATCTTATCACGCTGGAGTCGAGTCGTGCGAACCTGATAAGATGCTTCCTTCGTCAGCATGACGGACGTAAAGGAAGCCGTGAAGAAGCAGCTGCGTAAAGTAAATAGGGCGAAGCTGTTCTGAGCGCCTAGCCCTCTTTCAGGCTGGCCTCGTACTCGTCGAGCTTCTTGAGCGTGCCAGCGATGTTCTCGGTCAGCAGCACGACTACCGAGCCCTCGGGAGCCGTGGCTAGCACGTGGTCGATGGCATCCAGCTCGTTCTCAATGTACGTCACGGGTAGTTCCGGCTTATCCAGCCGCAGGCCGCGCGTCATGATCTCCTGTAGGAACTCGGCCGACTTGCCACGCAGGTCGCGGTCTTGCCGCAGCACTACCTCGTCGAAGATGCGGCCCGCGATGCGCGAGAAGCCCAGCGTATCCTCGTCGCGGCGGTCACCCAGGCCCGAGACCACGCCAATCTTGCGGGTGGCGGTGGTGGCGTTCATAAAATCAGCGAACTTGCTGATACCCGCTGTATTGTGCGCGTAATCGACGATTACCTCGAAGCGCGGAAACTTATAGACGTTCATGCGGCCCGGCGTCTTGGTTGCCGAGGGCACGAAGGTGCGGAAGGCCGTTTTGATGGCATCCTTGTCGAAGCCCGCCAGGTAGCCGGCGAGCCCGGCGGCCAGTGCGTTTTCGATGTTGAAGGTGGCTCGCCCCCCGAACGTAACCGGAAACTCGGCCGCCCGGTCGATGCGCAGCTTGTACGAGTTTTTGTAAATCGTGAGGTAGCCTTCCTCGTACACCGCCGCCACGCCGCCGGCCTCCACGTGCTCTTGAATGCGCGGGTTGTCTTCGTGCATCGAGAAATAGGCCACCTTGCAGTCGAGGTTACGGCCCATCTCGTACACTAGGTCGTCGTCGGCGTTGAGCACGGCCCAGCCGTTTTTGCGCACCGTGCGGGGTAGCACGCCCTTCACGGCGGCCATCTCCTCCACGGTGTAGATGTCGCGCAGGCCCAGGTGGTCGGCGGCCACGTTGGTCACTACCGCGATGTCGCAGGTGTGGAAGCCCAGCCCCGAGCGCAGCATGCCGCCGCGGGCCGTTTCGAGCACCGCGTAGTTTACCGTGGGGTCTTTGAGCACGAACTCAGCGCTTTGCCCGCCGGTGCAGTCGCCCTTTTGCAGTTGCACGCCTTGGATATAAATGCCGTCGGTAGTCGTGAAGCCTACTTTGTAACCGGTGCTGGCTACGAGGTGCGCGATGAGGCGGGTGGTCGTGGTCTTGCCGTTGGTACCCGTGATGGCGATAATCGGCACCCGCGCCTCGGCACCGGGCGGAAACAGCATGTCAATCACCGGGGCGGCCACGTTGCGCGGTAGGCCGTAGGTGGGCGCAATGTGCATCCGGAAGCCGGGAGCCGCGTTTACCTCAATCACCGCGCCCCGGGTCTGGTTCAGTGGGATGGCAATGTCGCTGGTCAGCAGATCGATGCCGCAGATGTCGAGGCCCACGATGCCAGCCACGCGCTCGGCCAGCAGCACGTTGTAGGGGTCTACGAGGTCGGTCACGTCGGTAGCCGTGCCGCCGGTGCTGATGTTGGCCGTGCTCTTGAGGTATATCGTTTCGCCGGCTGGCAGTACCGATTCGAGCGTCAAATCCTTGCCTTTTAGAATGTCCAGCGTGTGCTGGTCGGCCTTGATGGCGGTAAGCACCTTTTCATGGCCCACGCCCCGGCGCGGATCTTTATTTACCTCGTCGATGAGCTGCTGAATGGTGTGCTCGCCGGTGCCGGTCACGGCGGCGGGGGTGCGCTTGGCAGCGGCAATGAGTTTGCCGTTGACTACCAGCAGGCGGTAGTCGTCGCCCTGCACGTACTGCTCCACAATCACCGCCCGTGAGTACTCCTTGGCGGCCTTGAGGCCCTCCACGGCGTCTTCCCAGTTCATAATGCGGATGGTCGCGCCCTTGCCGTGGTTGCCGTCGAGCGGCTTGGTCACGATGGGGAAGCCCAGCTCCTCGATAGCGTCGCGCAGGCCATCCTCCGAATACACCGTGGTGCCGCGCGGCACCGGCACGCCGCCGTCGGCCAGCATGGCCTTGGTGCGGTTCTTATTGCCCGCTACTTCCACGCCCGCGTGCGAGGTCAGGTTGGTGGTAGTAGCCCAGATGCGGCGCTGATTTACTCCGTAGCCGAGCTGGATGATGTTGCTGTTCTTGAGCTGAATGTAGGGAATGTTGCGCGAGGCTGCCTCGGCCACGATGCTCCAGGTGCTGGGGCCGAAAAATTCCTCTTCCCGAATGTCGTGCAGCTCGTCGATAATGGGCTTGATGTTGAAATCCTCGCCTTTGCAGAGCGCTTCGACCAAATCGACGGCCGCCTCGGCGGCGTAGCGCCCGGCGCGTTCCTCCTGGTAGGCGAAGACGACGTACTCCACTCCTTCCTCGCGGGCGGGGTCGCTCTTGCCCCAGAATACCGGCATACCCGCCTGGCGCTGCAACTCCAGCGCCACGTGCTGGATAACGTGGCCCAGCGGCTCGCCGTCTGCGAGCTGTTCCTGGGTCAGGGGTGGGTGTTTGGCCAGCTGCTTGCTGCTGGGGCGGGCAGTTTGGTGGGGCTGCCCCAGGCCGGGCAGCAGGGCGGTGAGGCGCTCGGCGAAGTCATCGATGGTGTTACTCCACTCGCCGGCAAACTCTTGTAAATCAACTTTGCATACGATTAATCGGTAGTGCTTTACCGACCAGTAGCTCGGCCCGCGCATGGTGCGGAGGTCAATAATCTTCATATAGCCAAAACAGGGATAAGACGCCGGCCCGGCCAGCGGTGCGGCAAGGTAGGTAGTACGCTGCTTAATCCGCCTGCGTTGGCCTTTTTGGCCACGAAAAAGCCCCCGCCGCTTCGTTGAGAAGCAGCGGGGGCTGTCGAGGTAACGGGCGGATTCGAACCGCCGTAGGAGGTTTTGCAGACCTCTACCTAGCCACTCGGTCACGTTACCGGTTTGGGTGCACAAAGGTACACCAAAACTCTGTATTGCCAAGCTCAGCGCGCAAAAAAGCCCAGTATGCTGGCGCGTAGAAATAGTATCTGGCTATTTAAGGGTAGAGTATCAGCCAGGTAGCGGCTCTTGCGAGCCAAAAGGCCAAGCCTGGGGCATGGCCAGCGGTAAGCCGTCTCGCAACTGCTGAAGCTCGGAAGTCAACGTAAGCTGCTGCATCCAGTCCAGATCGCTAAAATTATCTACCCAGTAAGCCCGGTCGGCCCGTCCGGTTTTCCACTCTTGTTGCCACGCCTCCATTTGCGCCAGGCGGGTTAGGGGTGGCCCGAGGTCTGTCAGCATTGCCTGGCGCAGTGCGGCGTAGTCGTCTATCTCCCAAAAGACGGAGAGCGGGTGGCTGCTGTCGGCCAGATAGGTTACCTCATTGCCCCCTAGTGCGCGTACCAGCGTAGCCAACGCCTTGCGGTAGGCGGTGCGGATGGGGCGGTCAGGGGCCGCTTCGCTGGGACCAGTCCAGCCTTGATAGCGGAAGGGGAGCAGGTCAATATCAGTCTTCCCGGGGCTGACGGTGAGTGACCACTCAAATGGTCCGCTGAAGTGCAGCTGCCCGTTGGTCCACTGGTCTTGGCGGTAAAACTCAGCGCGCCGGTATTCATCCGTGCTGTGCTGCCAGGGTTGTAGGAGCGAGGTAGCATCTGCGCGAACAGGCCGGTAGGGGCCAGCCTCCCAATACAGCCGACTCAGCCAGTAAAATAAGGGATTTGGTAGTAAGGCTCCATTGAGGCGGGCAGCCACTTCGCGCCCTAGCCGATCAAAGTCAAATCCAGTGTAGTCAATTGCATGATTGCTAATGATAACTAGGTCGATACCCATGAGTGATAAGCAAAATATGCCAGTAAAACAGCGCGAAGCACGCGCAAAAAAAAGCCCTAGCCATCCGGCTAGGGCTTTTTGAAGTAGGCTACGTCAATTGCTTAAGCAATGTCAGCGTTGTCGGGCGAGTTGCCAGCCAGCGGCGTGTCCTGACGGGCGCGCAGCTTGTCTTCGCCAGCCTGACGCTCAGCGCCGGCCAGTTGGTCGCGCAGGGCGCTCAGAGCGTCGAGGTCGCCGAGGGTGTTTTTCTCAGCCGGCTTCTTGAGGTCGCTCAGTTTGCCTTCGCCTTGGGCAGCGCCGCCAGCGGGGGCTTTCTTCGCAAACTTCGAGTTGGTGGCGCGGTTGCTTTCGTCCTCTTTGTTGTACACGGCAGTGTGCGAGAGCACGATGCGACGGTCATCCTTCGAGAACTCGGTTACGCGGAAGTCCAGCGCTTCGCCGTTTTCGGCGGTCGTGCCATCTTCTTTCACCAGGCCTTTGGGGTAAGCGAAGCCTTCGATGCCGTAGGGCAGCTCGAGTACCGCGCCGCGGTCCGACTTCTCGGTGATGGTAGCCTTGTGCACCGAGCCGGGGGTGAATACCGTCTGGAAGGTATCCCAGGGGTTTTCCTCCAGCTGCTTCACACCCAGGGCGAGGCGGCGGGCAGCCATGTCGAGCTCGAGTACTACTACGTCGAGTTTGTCGCCCACTTTCACCACTTCCGAGGGGTGCTTCACTTTCTTGGTCCACGACAGGTCCGATACGTGCACGAGGCCGTCCACACCTTCTTCCAGTTCTACGAACAGGCCGAAGTTGGTCAGGTTACGCACGGCACCGCTGTGCTTGGTACCAACGGCAAACTTCTCAGCGAAGTCGCCACGGGTCCACGGATCTTCGGTCAGCTGCTTGATGCCCAGGCTCATCTTGCGGTCTTCGCGGTCGAGGGTCAGTACTACTGCCTCTACCGTGTCGCCCTGCTTGATGAAGTCCTGCGGGTTGCGCAGGTGCTGGCTCCAGCTCATTTCCGATACGTGGATGAGGCCTTCAACGCCCGGTACCACTTCCATGAACGCGCCGTAGTCGGCTACGTTCACGATGCGGCCCTGTACGCGCGAGCCGGGGCCGAGGTCGGCCGGCAGCGAATCCCACGGATGGGGCGTCAGTTGCTTCAGACCCAGCGAAATGCGCTTCTTGGCTTCGTCGAAGTCGAGCACTACCACGTTGAGTTTCTGGTCGAGCGTCAGTGCCTCGCTCGGGTGAGCGATGCGGCCCCACGAGATGTCCGTGATGTGCAGCAGACCATCGACACCGCCGAGGTCGATGAACACGCCGAAGTTGGTCATGTTCTTGATGTTGCCTTCCAGAATCTGACCTTTCTCCAGGTTGTTCAGGATGGCTTCGCGCTGCTGCTCGAGGTCCTTCTCGATGAGGACTTTGTGCGATACAACCACGTTGTCGAAAGCGGCGTTGATTTTCACCACTTTCACTTCCATGCGACGACCAACGTAGATGTCGAAGTCGCGGATGGGCTTCACGTCGATTTGCGAGCCGGGGAGGAAGGCTTCTACGCCGTCCATCTCCATGATGAGGCCGCCTTTGGTGCGGCGCTTCACCACGCCTTCCAGCACGGTGTCATTCTCCAGGGCCGCGTAGATCGCGTTCCAAGCCTGCTTGATCTTCGCCTTCTTGCGGCTCAGGATGAGCTGGCCGTTGGCATCTTCCTGGTCTTCGATGAATACGTCAACCTCGTCGCCCACCTTCAGGTCGGGCATATCGCGGAATTCGCTCAGGGGCACGAGGCCGTCCGATTTGAAGCCGATGTTCAGGATTACGTCGCGGTCGGTGATGCCTACCACGGTACCTTTAATTACCTCTTCCTCCTGTACGGTGGTGAGGGTGTCGCCGTAGAGCTTTTCCAGCTCGGCGCGCTGCTCGGGGTTGTAGTTACCGCCGAAGCCGCTTGCTCCAACATTGTCCCAGTCGAAGTCGTCAACCAATTCTGCCATGTATAGCAGGTTCCTAAATCACTGAACACCACGGCCGGAACCAGAACCGAGGCGCAGTTTGAGTTGATACCGGGCCCGAAAGCACCGGCCCGCCACCTTGACGGGGGCGCAAAGGTACGGATTTTTAGGATGAAATCCTAGTAATTAACAGTAGTACAAGATACTTACCTAGCGGGACCAGTTTCGCAGCGGCGCTTGGCTCAGTACTTCTTCCGCGTAGTCTTGCGGAGGTTGATCAATGTCAATGATGTGTTCCACTTGAAAGGGTATTTCGACCACAGCCCAAGCTTAGTTAGTGTAGCACGCGAGATGCTCCGGCAAGCTCAGTATGACAAACGAGCTAAGTATACAACTCACATAGAATTTATTCCGGCCGCCGAAACAGCCGGCCCACCAGCAGCGCGCCCGTCGCCACTAGTGCGCCCGTGGCCACGCGCCGCCACTTCTTGGTAGCGGGCGACTCGTACGCCTTACCGCCGGCCAGCTCGGCCGTGACGGCGTTGAGCGACTTAACCTTGGCGGCGAAGTCGCCGGCTAGCTGACTGCGGATGACGGTCATCTGCTGCAATACCTCGTCGAGCTCCTCGGGCAGGGCTTCTTCGAGCAGGGCGCGGACGCGCTTGGCCACGGTGGGCGACTTGCCGTTGGTGGAAATGGCGATTTTAAGCTGGCCCTTCTGCACCACCGAGGAGAGGTAGAAATCGCAGAGCTCGGGCGTGTCGGCCACGTTGACGAGCAGGCGGCGGGCGCGGGCGGCGGCCTTGATGCGGTGGTGCAGGGCCGGGTCGTCGGTGGCGGCGAAGACGATATCAGCGGCGTCGAGGTCGGTTTCAAACCAGCCGCGCTCGATGAGCTGAATACGCGGGTGGCTGGCGGCCAGAGCCCGCAACTCGGGTAGAAAGGTGAGGCTAACTACCGTGACCGCCGTTTGGGGGCTGCTGCGCAGAATGGCGGTGAGCTTTTCGAGGCCCACGTGGCCGCCGCCCACGAGTAGTACGCGTAGGGTGTCGAGCTTGAGAAAGGCGGGGAAAAGCGGATTCTGGTCGGGCATGGGGTAGGGGAGAGGGCAAGAGGCCGCGCGGGGCTAGCCAGCGACGGCGGCGAAATTATTCCGCGGCGACACTCAGGCGACACTCAATTGGTAATCATGGCTGAAGCAATGCACTCGGGGTTGGCCTGTCAGTACTACTGGTGAGGGAAGCCGAAGGTTGGGTGCTGTTTTTTAAATCCGAGGAAAGGCTAGGCGCGGCGTAGGTAGGAACTTTGTTTCATTCTCTCACGACCGGCTTCGGGGCTGGTTTCCTGCTGACAAGCACTATGCTCATCCGTTCCCTGCTCGGGGCCTTCGCTGGTATCATCTTGGCCTGTGCCATTCCGCAAGCCGCTACGGCTCAAGCAGTCCCGCAAGGCGTTAAGAACATCGTTTTCGTGCACGGAGCATTTGCCGATGGCTCTAGCTGGGCCAAGGTTATTCCGCTGCTCGAAGCCAAGGGCTACCGCGTTACGGCCGTGCAAAACCCGCTCACCTCGCTGGCCGACGACGTAGCCGCGACCAAGCGCGTGCTGGCCCAGCAAGATGGCCCCGTACTGCTGGTGGGCCACTCCTGGGGCGGCATGGTCATCTCCGACGCCGGCAACGACGCCAAGGTGGCGGGCCTGGTGTACGTGGCCGCCGTTGCCCCCGACCCCAACCAAAGCCTGGGCGAGCTAACTAAAAACGCGCCCACGCCCGGCCTGGCAAAAATCAAGGCCGACGATGGCTTTCTGAGCCTGACGCCGGAGGGTATCAATGAGGACTTTGCCCAGGACCTCACGCCCACCGAGCGCAAGGTGCTTGCCGCTACCCAGCAGCCCGTAGCCGCCGCGGCCTTTGGTGAGAGAATACCCGCCGTGGCCTGGAAAGCCAAGCCCTCGTGGTACATCGTGGCTGCCAACGACCACATGATCAGCCCAATTCTGGAGCAGGCCATGGCCCAGAAGATTAAAGCCACCACGCTCGTGTTGCAGGCCAGCCACGTTCCCATGCTCTCCCAGCCCCAGCGGGTGGCCAATTTTATTGCTGAGGCTGCTAAGCAAGTGCCGACCAAGTAGTAAGTAGCCTCACTTGGTGCTCAACTTGGAAGTAACACCAAGCTCCGGCTTGGTGACGCGCTCGCCGAGCACATCACCAAGCTGGAGCTTGGTGTTACTTCCAGTCAGAAATGGTTCTAGGTCTGGGTAGCACAAGGAAAGCGTGTTTTTAACCTAGAGCCTTTTTGATCAAGACTCGCGCCTCCGGCGCAAACGGCAATTGCAAGGCCAGCGCGTGGCCGCGCTCCGTCATCTTGGGCCAGGTTTTCTGCACAATCTCGATCACCTTCTCCTCGGGATGCTGCGCGGCGAAGGGCAGGAAATAGTATTCTAGGAAAACCAGGCAGATAACGTCTTCCAGGAGCTGCACCTCGGGGTCGTCTTTGAGGCGCAGCTTCTGCACGAGCTCCTGCACGCGGGTTATCAGTGCGGCCTCGTAGCCGGCCTGGGACAGCAGGTGGCCAGCCAGCTCGGCGTGGTACTTTTTGAGGGCGTTGCGCCACTGGTGGTAGCCGGGGCGAGTCAGCGGGAAGTCGGCCCGCGGGATGGCCCAGCGGCGAATGTGCTGGCAGCGGGCGGCGAGCTGCACGGCCTCGGGCGCGTCGGGGGCCACGCGGGTCAGGCAGGCCGTCATGCGCTGGGCGTAGAGCACCTCCTTGGGCACGGGCTGGCCGGTGGCGTCGGGCTCCAGGTTAGGGTCTTCGGCGTTGGCGGCGTCGAACAGGCGGAAGGCTTCGGTGAGGCGGGCGTTTGCGGGATTCATGCGGGAGTGGGCGGCAGGGAAGGCCCGCCGCCCACCGCGCAAAATACGGGGCGCGGCCCGCCTTAGCGGCTGGCTACGCCGCTGGCTTCGGGCAGGGGCAGGCCGGGGCGCAGCAGGGGGCGTAGGGCAGCCAGCGGCAAAAATACCCGCACCTCGCCCTGGGCGTAGGAGGCAATTTCGTAGGGCTGATAAATGAAGACGGCCCCGCCCGCCGTGAGGTACACGTTGCGGGTAATAGGCATCTGCTTTACAAACAGCTGCTTATCTAGCGGCTCGCCGGCCGCCAGGCCCACGAGTGGGCGCACCGCCTCACCCAGCAGGGCAGGTAGCTGCTGGGTGGCGGCGGGCTGAAAAATATCGCCGTAGCGCAGGCGGCGGCCGGTGCGCAGGTCGTAGCTGGCCCCGGTGCTGCCGTAGTTGCCGTGCGCGCCGCCGCTGTAGTCGTAGTGAAAAAACTCCAGGCTCAGCAGGTCGGCCTGGCGGTAGAGCACATAGGTGGCCGCTTGGTCTTCGTAGCTGAGGCCGGGCGCGTAGGGGCCGACGCCGGCCGTGTCGGCCGGGGCCAGGCGGCTATCGGCGGCATCGGCGCGGTAGTCTTCGAAAAACCGCTGGCGCTGCTCCTTATATAGCGCCGAGAGGGTAATGGGCGGCAGGCCGTCGAGCGTGTCGCCGCGCAGGTCGGTCAGGAGGTTGTCTTTCAGGGTTTGGCGCCGCGCCCCGTCGCCGCCAATGGGCAACAGCGCCTGCAAGCTGATGTGGCCCTTGGGCGATTTAGGATCCTGCGGATAGGCGGCGGTCGAGTCGGCGAAGTAGCGCACCACGAACGTGAGCTCCCCGGCCTGGGGTGGTACGAGGCGCAGCCGGGTGGGCTGCCCATCGACCGTGCCCACGAGGTCGCCCCGCCCCGGCTGGCGGCGCAGGCGCCAGTACAAGGTGGGGCCGTCGAGCGCCACCGCTTTCTCAGGGCTGGTTTCAAACAGCACCACGCTGTCGGGGGCCAGGCTGGGCTGGCCTTGCAACGTGTATGGGTGGCCGTCGGAGCCATAATAGCTGCCGAAGTGCCCGGTGCCGCTCGTGCTATCGAAGCTGCGCGGGGCCGCTACCAAGTGCAGCGTCACGCTGTCGCGCTGGCCCGGTAGCAGCGCCCGGTACACGTGGTAAGCGGTACCGGGCGAGCTAACTTCTTTGGCCGCCGCGGCTGCGGGTACGCCGGGCTTATTGGCGGTGGTGGTAGGGGAGGAGGGCGAATTGCAGGCCGCCAGGCCCACCAAACCCAGCAGGGCGTACGGCAAATACTTCATAACTAGCAAAACGGGCTACAGCGCCGCTGGGTTGACTCCGAGCAGCAAGCGTGCCAGCCGGGGCGGGCGGCCCAGATTATCACTAGAATAATTAACGGAAAAATTAGGGCATTCATCATCCTTCTGGCTGAACTCTGCGTAAATCCGGCTCAGGTTTCCTCCCCAATTCCTTTTCCGTTTTTTATGAATCTCATCAAAGTAGGTAGCGACGCTGCCGGCAAGCCCATCGAAATTAATTACGTGGATTATGGCCAGGGCAACCCCGTGGTCCTCATTCACGGCTGGCCCCTCGACCACCAGTCGTGGGAATACCAACTGGCCGAGCTGCCCCTGCACGGTGTGCGCGTGGTGGCCTACGACCGTCGCGGCTTTGGTAAATCGTCGAAGCCCTGGGACGGCTACAACTACGATACCCTGGCCGACGACCTGAAAGCCGTGCTCGACGAGCTGGACCTGCAAAACGTAACCCTCGTGGGCTTCTCGATGGGCGGCGGTGAAGTAGCCCGCTACATGAGCCGCCACCAGGGTGCCCGCGTGAGCCGGGTGGTATTCGTGAGCGCCGTAACGCCTTACTTGCTGAAGACCGAAGACAACCCCGACGGCGTTGACAAATCGACGTTTGACGACATGCTGAAAGGACTAGGCAAGGACCGTCCCGATTTCCTTACCACCTTCAGCAAGGGCTTCTACGGCGTGGGCGTACTGAGCCACCCGGTAAGCGATGCCACCCTCGACTGGAGCCAGAGCATTGCCCTGCAAGCCACGCCGCGCTCAACCAGCGAGTGCGTAAAAGCCTTCAGCGCCACCGATTTCCGCCAGGATCTGAAAGGAATTAAAGTGCCGGCGCTGTTCATCCACGGCGACGAAGACAAAACCGTGCCCCTCGACAACAGCGCCAAGCGTGCCGTAGAGCTGGTGCCCGGTGCCCAACTGGTAGTGTACGAAGGTGAGGCCCACGGCCTCAACGTAACCGCCGCCGACCGCCTCAACCGCGACCTGCTGACCTTCGTGAGCGGCCGCCCCGTGTCGGAAGAATATTCGGACAGTGAAACGTACCCCGTCGGCGCAGCCGAGGAGCAGACGTACTAGGAAGTGTTAACAGTCACGCAGCCAGAGGACGGTTGCAGCCAGGTGAATAAAAGCCAGAAAATGCGCATCGAGCTTATCATAGCGGGTGGCCACGCGTCGAAACTGCTTGAGGCGGCAGAAAAGCCGCTCCACGGGGTGGCGCTGGGCGTAGCGGGTCGGGTCGTAGGCTCGCGGCTGGTGGCGCTTGCGCCGGGGCGGAATCACGGCCACGGTGCCGCGGGCGGCCAGGGCGGCCACCAGCGGGTCAGAATCGTAGCCCCGGTCGGCAATCAGGTAAGCTGGGGCCAGGCCCTCGAGCAACGGCAAGGCGTGCGGGGCGTCGTGGCGCTGGCCCGCGCTCAGGCGGCAGCGCAGGGGCCGGCCGCGGACGTCGGCCACCACATGCAGCTTGCACGTCAGCCCGCCGCGACTGCGGCCAAGGGCCTGCGGGCCGTTTTTTTGCGCGCCCCGGCTGCGTGTTGGTGCGACCGCACGGTGGTCGAATCCACCAGCAGCGTGTGCAGGGCGGCCTCGTCCTGCACGGCCTCGAACACGCGTTGCCACACGCCCGAAGCGGCCCAACGCTGGAAACGCGTGTACGTGGTATGCCAGTTGCCGCGCTCTTGGGGCAAGGCCCGCCACCGCGCCCCGTTGCGCGCCAGCCAAAGCACGGCCTCGACAAACTGGCGGTTGTCGCGCCCACGTCCACCGCTCGTGCCTGGCCGCCCAGGCAGCAGGGGGGCCAACCGCGCCCACTGCGCATCCGTCAACATGTGCTCCATCCCGCAAGATAATCACTGTTAACACTTCCTAGCCAGCGGCTAGGCTTGAAAATAGAAAAGCGCCCGGCCGTGAGGTCGGGCGCTTTTTTGAGTTGTAACACCAAGCTCCGGCTTGGTGAGGTGCCCAGCTAGCGCACCCTAACGTCTCACCAAGCCGAAGCTTGGTGTTACATCAACTAACGCGGATGCGCCGGTTGGCTAGCCCAGGTAGGCGTGCCAGTTTTGGTCGAGGGTGCCGGCCGAGAGCTTGAGGAAGCCCGCCAGCGTGGGCTTTTTGGGCTGGGTGCGCAGCGGCATGTTGGCCTCGGCGGGCGTGCGCTGGCCTTTGGCGTGGTTGCAGCGCGAGCAGGCGGCCACGAGGTTGGTCCAGCCCGAGTCGCCGCCGCGCGAGCGGGGCATCACATGGTCGAGGGTCAGGTTTTTGCCGGAGCCGCAGTACTGGCACTCGTACTGGTCGCGCTTGAAGATATTGTGGCGGCTGAGAGCAATGCCCTTGTAGGGTACCCGCACGTAGCGCGCCAGCCGGATGATGCTGGGCTTAGGAAACGCCTGTGAAATCGTACGGAGCGTCCCGTGCTCCGACTTTGCCACCATTTCAGCCTTATCTAAAAAGAGTAAAACGAAAGCCTTTTGCACGCTGCATAAGGTAATGGCGGTGTAGTCGCCATTTAGTACAAGCACTTTTTGGTCCATATACGGTAGGCGAAAACTAGTGATGCGCAAGCTACTAGATTTCATGCACATGAACAAGAAAAAGTAGGCGAATAATTCCGGCAGGGGTAAGGCAAACGGCCGGGCTTGGCGGTAGAGCGCCCGTAGCGGCCGTTTGCGGGGAAATTAAATTATTGTTGGCCGGTATCACCAAGCGGTCCAAGGCCCACCAATTCGCGCCGATTGCTCCGCACCGGCCTTATTTTTACAGACTTTACCCGTACCCGATTCTGATGCCCGAAGGCGCTATTCTGCTCATCGACGACGAGGCCAGCCTGCGCCGGGTGGTGGCGCGGGTGCTCGAATTTGAGGGCTACACCGTGTGGCAGGCGGCCGACGCTCGCAGCGGCCTCGACCTGCTGCGCCAGCACGCCGCCGAGGTGCTGGTAGTGCTCTGCGACGTGAAGCTGCCCGACGCCCACGGCGTGACCCTGCTGCCCCGGCTGCGAGCCCTGGCCCCGCTGGCCGAGGTCATTTTGCTTACCGCCTACGGCACCATTGCTGACGGCGTACGCGCCATGAAGGAGGGCGCGTTCGACTACCTCACCAAGGGCGACTCCGACGACCAACTGCTCGTGCTGGTGGCGCGGGCCGCCGAAAAAGCCCGCCTCCAGCACCGCGTGGCCGAGCTGGAAAAGCAGGTGGGCAGCCAGCACAGCTTCGCCTCCATGATCGGCACCTCACCCGCGCTGCAACGGGCCAAGAGCCTGGCCGAGCGCGTGGCCCCTACCGAGGCTGCCGTGCTGCTCGAAGGCCCCACCGGCAGCGGCAAGGAGTTGTTTGCCCAGGCCATTCACCAGGCCAGCCCGCGCCGCAGCAAGCCTTTCGTGGCGGTCAATTGCAGCGCCTTCCCGAAGGATCTACTGGAAAGCGAGCTGTTCGGCTACCGCAAAGGAGCCTTTACCGGGGCAATGGCCGATAAGAAGGGCTTGTTTGAGGAAGCCAACGGCGGCACGCTCTTTCTAGACGAAATCGGGGAGCTCGATAGTGGCTTGCAAGCCAAGCTACTGCGCGTGCTCGAAACCCAGGAGTACTACAAGCTCGGCAACTCCAAGCCCGCCAAGGCCAATGTGCGGCTGGTGGCCGCCACCAACCGCAACCTCCGCGCCGAAGCCGATGCGGGTCACTTCCGGGCCGATTTGTACTACCGCCTCTCGGTATTTGTGGTGCCCGTGCCGCCGCTCAACGCCCGGCGCGAGGACATCGAGCCGCTGGCCGAGTATTTCCTGCGCTTCTATGCCGCCAAGCTGCGCAAGCGCCTGCGCGGCATGGATGCCGAATTTGCCCGTTTGTTGCGGGCCTACGACTGGCGCGGCAACGTGCGCGAGCTCAAGAATGTGCTGGAACGCGCCGTCATCCTGGCCGACGAGGAGGAGCTAACCGCCGATACGCTACCGCCCGAGTTTCAGGCGCTGGCCCTGGCGGGTACCGACGAGCCCACCGGTAGCCGCAGTCTGTGGGCGGTGGAGAAGCGCCAGATTCAGCTGGTGCTGCACGAGGTTGGGGGCAATAAGACCGAGGCCGCCCGGCAGTTGGGAATTGGGGTAAAGACGCTGTATCGCAAGCTGCAAGAGTATGGTTTGTAGGGAATTTGTCGGCACTCTCCCCACCCGTCATGCTGAGCTTGCGAAGCATCTTATCACGCTCGGGCGGGCCGTTCTAACCCGATAAGATGCTTCGCAAGCTCAGCATGACGGACATGAAAAAAGGCGAAAAGAAGACTGTCGGAACGGGTTCAGTTAATAGTAAACAGGGATGCGATACCAGGTCTTTTTAGCCCGGTACCGGGTCATTTTGACCCGGTAAGAACCAGTTAGGTCAAGACTGAAAAAGAAAAAGCATGCTATTTATCTCTGTAAGTCAAGTAGATAGGTGAGAACGGCATCCCTCCCGCCCAACCTGGCGCAGCATTGGTAGCTCCTGGCACGAAGCGTTCGGCATTAGGCCGCCACTTTCGCGCTATGAGTGTCAAAACATCCATCACTATCGGGCTGCTGGCCATGCTGGCGCTGCTGGTCGGCGGCGGCAGCTACGCCTACTACACGGTGCAGCGTCTGGAGCACAGTACCCGGGCCATTCTGCAAGACAATTTTTACTCGGTCCAGCTGGGGCAGGGCATGTTGCAGGCCCTCGACCAGGTAGAGGCCGCGCCCTCGGCGGCGGGCCTGGTCCAGTTTGAAGCGCAACTGACCCGCGAGGCGGGCAACGTGACCGAGCGCGGCGAGCGGGCGCTCGTCGATGACCTGACGCAGACGCTGGCCCGCTACCGCACCCAGCCCAGCGCGGCCGACCTGGCCCAACTGCGCCGCCAGACTCACCGTATGGTAGAGCTTAATATGCAGGCCCTGACGCGCAAGAACGCCGCCGCTGCCCACGCCGCTACCGTGGCGAGCCGCTACCTCATCCTCTGCACGGTGGTGGGCCTGCTGCTGGCATTGTCGCTGGTCCTCAGCGTGCCCGAAGCCGCCGTGAGCGGGCTGCGCAAGCTGTCGGCCAGCATCGCGCACGCCACGCAGGGCGACTTTGCCGCCACTATTCCGGTCGAGAGCCACGACGAGTTCGGGCGAGTAGCCGAGGGTTTCAATCGCCTGCTGGTGCAGCTCAACACCTTCCGCCACACCAACCTGGCGGGCATCATGGCCGAGCGCAACCGCGCCGCCAGCATCGTGCGCACGCTCGACGAAGGCATTTTACTGCTCGATGAAAACGGGCAAATATTAGTGGCCAACCCATTGGCCTGTAATCTGCTGGGCCTGCCCGAGCGCCAGGTAATCGGCCGGCTGGCCCCGGAGCTGGCCGAGCAGCAGCCGCTGCTGCACCAGTGGCTGGCCTACGCGCAACGGCCGGCTTCCCGCCGCACGGGGGCGCTGCCCTTCACCGCGACGCAGCAGGGCGAAGAGGGCCATTACCACTTGGTAGTGCACGACGTGCTGAGCCCCAGCCCCACGCTGGGCCACCTGGAGCTGGCTGGCACCATCCTGGCCTTGCACAACGTGTCGGACTTTGCGCGGCGCGACCAAACCAAGTCGCACTTCCTGGCCACCGTGAGCCACGAGCTGCGCACACCCCTCTCGACCATTAATTTCCACCTCAAGCTGCTACAAGACCCCCGCGTGGGTACCCTCACCGCCGAGCAGCAAGAGATACTGACCAGCGTGAAGCAGGAAAACCAGCGGCTGCTGGCCCTTACCGGCAACCTGCTCGACGTATCGCGCCTCGAAAGCGAAACCCTGCCCCTCGATGCCCAGCCCGTGCCCGTGGCTGAGCTCGTGGCCCAGGCCACCGCGCCCGTGCAGCTTCAACTCGCGCCCAAGCACTTGCAGCTCGCCACGCAGCTCCCGGCCGACCTGCCCCCCGTGCGAGCCGACCGCGAAAAAACGGTGTGGGTGCTGCTCAACCTGCTCACCAACGCCGTGCGCCACTCGCCCGAAGGCACCACCATCGCCATCACGGCCGCCCGTACGCCCAATGGCCGCGCCGTGCGCGTGGCCGTGCAAGACCACGGCCCCGGCATTGCCCCGGAAGATCAGGAGCGCATTTTTCACCGCTTCACCCAGCTGGCCAGTGAGGGCGACGCGCCCCGCACCGGCAGCGGCCTGGGCCTGAGCATCGGCCGCGAGTTTATCAGCTCGCAGGGCGGGCAGCTGGGCGTCGAGAGCGCACTGGGGGCCGGGAGTACCTTCTTTTTTACGCTTCCCATTGCGGATGAGCTGAGCTAAAACTGCCCTGGTGGTAGGGTTTTGAATTAAAAATTAAGCAAGCGAAAAAAGATAATTTTTAATTCGAAAGCCCTCTGCAGATGTGCCGAGTATTCGCATAAAAAACAGATAATCAACTTATTTTTCATGGCTCCCGCAGCGCATTCCGAATCCAACATTCATACCCGTAGCATCACGGCCGCCGGGCTGCTCGTGACGCTGGGTATCATCTTCGGCGATATTGGTACGTCGCCGCTCTACGTCTTCAAGTCCATTCTCGGCGACCGTCCCATCAGCGAGCTGCTGGTGTATGGCGGCGTGTCGGCCGTGTTTTGGACGCTCACGCTCCAGACGAGCATCAAATACATCTGGCTCACGCTGGAGGCTGATAACCACGGAGAAGGCGGTATTTTTTCGCTCTACTCGCTGGTGCGCAAGCGGGGCAAGTGGCTGTTGTGGCCGGCCATCATCGGGGCGGGCACGCTGCTGGCCGATGGTATTATCACGCCGCCCATCTCGGTGTCGTCGGCCATTGAGGGGCTGAAAATTCTGGACCCCAGCTTGTCCGAGACCTACATCATCGCGGTGGTGGTCATTATTATCACGCTGCTCTTTGGCTTCCAGCAGTTTGGGACCAAAGTAGTGGGCGCGTCGTTCGGGCCGATTATGCTGCTGTGGTTTATCACCATTGGTACGCTGGGCCTGGTGCAGGTGCTGCACCATCCCGGCGTGCTGGCGGCCCTCAACCCGCTCTACGCCATTAAGCTGCTGACGGTGTACCCCAAGGGCTTCTGGCTGCTGGGCGCGGTGTTTCTCTGCACCACCGGGGCCGAGGCGCTGTACTCCGACCTGGGCCACTGCGGGCGCAAGAACATTCGCGTGTCCTGGCTTTTGGTGAAAAGTGCGCTCGTGCTCAACTACTTCGGGCAAGCCGCTTGGGCTATGCAGTTTGTAGGTAAGCCCCTGGGCGGCGACCAAAACCCCTTCTTCCTCATCGCGCCCACCTGGGCCGTGCTGCCGCTCATCCTACTGGCCACGATGGCAACCATCATCGCCTCGCAGGCCCTGATTTCGGGCTCGTACACGCTTATCTCCGAAGCCGTTAGCCTGAACTTCTGGCCCAAGGTGCGCATTACCTACCCCACCGATCAACGCGGGCAGATCTACGTGCCCAGCATCAACTGGATGCTGTGGGCCGGCTGCGTGGCCGTGCAGCTGTGGTTTAAAACCTCGTCGAACATGGAGGCGGCCTACGGCTTCTCCATTACCGTGGCCATGATTACGACCAGCATCCTGCTCTCGCAGTACCTGCGCGGGGTGCGGCATTGGGCACTGCCGGCGGTGGGGCTTATCATGCTGGTATTCATGACGGTGGAGCTGTCCTTCCTCATCGCCAACATCACCAAGCTGCTCAACCGCCTGGGCATCCTGATTTTCGAATGGGCGCTGATTCTTAGCATGTGGGTCGGCTACAAGGGCCGCCAAATCAAGAACCGCTACCTCGACATGACCACCTGGGGTGGCAACCTAGCCATGCTGCAAGAGCTGAGCCAGGACGAAACGGTGAGCAAGTATGCCTCTAACCTCGTGTACCTCACCCGCAGCAAGGACGCCAAACAGATTGAGTCGCGCATCATCTATTCCATCCTGCGCAAGAAGCCCAAGCGGGCCGACCACTACTGGTTTTTGAATATCAGCTTGTTGAACGAGCCCTTCGGAATGCGCTACACCCTCGAAACGCTGGTGCCCGACGTGGCTTACAAAATCAATTTCCAGCTCGGCTTCCGCATCCAGCCGCGCATCAACCTGCTGTTCCGCCGCGTACTCGAAGACATGGGCCGGCAGGGTGAAGTTGATATTACCTCGCGCTACGCCACCCTGCAAAAGCGTAACCTGCCCGGCGACTTCCGCTTCGTGGTCCTCGATAAAGTGCTGAGCTTCGACAACCAGCTATCGTTTATGGAGGGCTTTATTTTAAAGGCGTATTTCTTTATTAATAAATTAGCTATCAGTGATCAGCAGGCTTTCGGCCTCGATACCAGCGACGTAACGGTGGAGAACGTGCCGCTCACCATTCAGCCCTACCGCGAGCTCGACTTGCAGCGCGTGGCGGTGGGAGAGGAGGCCCCGGTGCGGGCAGTGCTGGCGCATTAGCGTGTAGTAGGGCGTTGCTCGCCGCCCGTGTGACCCCACCCCCGGCCCCTCCCCTCTCCCAAAGGGGAGGGGAGGGGCCGGGGGTGGGGTTATGCGTTAGGGCAATACTCAATCCCTAACATTGTATCTTGATTTTGGGCCATTACCACCCCGCCCGCCCCGATTACTTGCCATGTCCGCCAACACCATCTTACTAATTGACGACGAGGAAATGCTGCGTCTGGCCGTGGCGCGTACCCTGGAGCTGGAAGGCTACCCCGTGCTGCAAGCGTCCACTGCCTACGCCGGCCTGCAACTGCTCGCCGACCACGCCGCCGACATCAGCGTTATCCTTTCCGACGTGAAGCTGCCCGACGGACGCGGCCTCGACCTGCTGCCGCGCTACCGGGCGCTGGCTCCCCTGGCCGAGGTTATCCTAATGACTGCCTACGGCACCATTGCCGATGGCGTACGCGCAATGAAAGAAGGGGCCTTCGACTACCTCGCCAAGGGCGACGCCGACGACCGCCTGGTGGTGATAGTGGAGCGCGCCGCCGAAAAAGCACTGCTGCGCCGCCGCGTGGCCGACCTCGAAAAAAAGGTGGGCGGCCAGTACAGCTTTGCCGAGATGATAGGCCACTCGCCAGCCCTGGAGCAGGCCAAGCGCACCGCCCAGCAAGTGGCGCTCACCGAGGCCACGGTACTGCTCGAAGGCCCCACTGGCGCGGGCAAGGAGCTGTTTGCCCAGGCCATTCACTACGCCAGTCCCCGCCAGCAAAAGCCTTTCGTGGCCGTCAATTGCAGCGCCTTTCCCAAAGATTTGCTGGAAAGCGAGCTGTTTGGCTACCGCAAGGGAGCCTTCACCGGGGCGATGACCGACAAGAAGGGCTTGTTTGAGGAAGCCAACGGCGGGACTATTTTCCTGGACGAAATCGGCGAGCTGGCCCCCGAGGCGCAAGCCAAGCTGCTGCGCGCCCTCGAAAGCCGCGAGTTTACCAAGCTCGGCGACTCCAAGCCCACCCGCGTAAACGTGCGCGTAGTGGCCGCCACCAACCGCAACCTTAAGCAGGAGGCCGACGCCGGGCATTTTCGCCTCGATTTATACTATCGCCTGTCGGTGGTGGTGCTGCGCATCCCGGCCCTGCGCGACCGCCCCGGCGACGTGCCCGTGCTGGCCGAGTATTTCGCCCAGTACTTTGCCCAGCAGATGCGGCAGCGCCCGCTACGCATCAGCCCCGAGGCTCTGCACGCGCTGCAAGCCTACGCCTGGCCCGGCAACGTGCGCGAGCTGCGCAACGTGCTGGAGCGGGCTTCCATCCTCGCGCCCCCCGGCCAGCCCCTGGCCGTGGCCGACCTGCCCGTTGAGATTCAGCTCGCCGCGCTCGATGTGCCGACTGACCCGCCCGCGACTGCGTCCGTGTCGGAGGTCCCGGCCGAGCCCAGCGCCAACGACCCGCGCCTGCTGCGCAACGTGGAGAAGCAGCACATTCAGCGAATATTGCAGGAATGCGGGGGGAACAAAGCAGCTACGGCGCGGGTGCTGGGCATCGCCCACACGACGCTGTACCGGAAGATTGAGGAGTATGGGCTGTAGGGGCTAGGTGGTGCGGGCTACGTGAGGCGAGTCGCCACGGCTCCCTGCCCAACCCACGTGGCGTAAGCCGCTATTGACAACCGCTCGGCCATAAAATCGCGCATCGAGTACCCCCGTACTTCCAGGCACCAGCGCAAAAAATCGGGTTCCGACTGGGTGGTGGTGAAGCCCCGCTTCAGCACTTCGGCCCGGCGTACGGGGGATAGTGAAGCCAGCCAGTCGTAGAAATCGGTGGCAGTGAGCGGGAAGTCGGCCGTCTGGGCGTAGTAGGCCTGGGTGGCGGCGGTAATTTCAGGAAGCAACGAAGACATAGTAGGCTGGCCCGCCCACAATCGGCCGGGCCGCGCAGCCCCATGCCAACCTGGGGCCAGCCCGCGCAATATGCCGCTATAGCCTTTAAAGCCAGTTTCGGCTGCACCCGCGAGCTGGCGAAATGCACGCGGGCCTAGCAAAACGCTAGCCCCGCGTGCGTTTTGCTAGGGATATCTATTGGCGAGAGCGAGTGGATAAATTTCTAACAGTGAGCACCATGATCATCAGGTGAGGAAAACCGTGCGTCGTGGCACTGGCCTTGGTAAAAGGGATTTGCCGCCAGCTAGTTGGCGGCAAGTCCCTTTTTTCTTATTCCATGACTGCCCACGAAACGGCCGACCTGCTCACCCTGGAATTTCCGGAGCTGGACGCCGAGCTGCACGCCCCCAGTACGCTGCACAGCGTGTACCGCCAGCTCGATTGCTTCGCCGCCTTCACCCGCCGCGCCCTGAGCGCCGACCGCCTGGCTCTGCTGCGCCGTTGCTTCGCCGTGGCCGATAGCCTGCTGCGCCACGCCGACCACTACCTCACCCGCGCCATCGAAAACGTGTACCTCCACGGCCTGCACCTCGACGGCAGCACCGCCCACCTGCACCTGGCCCAGCAGCTCATGCCCCAGGGTCTGTACCGGGCTTACTGCCACCCCCATACCAACATGCTCCCCTAATGAGCCAGCCGGCTAGCATTCTGCACCGGCCCCCTAGCAAAACGCTACGCTTGCCCCACGCACTACTACCTGAACACCTACTACTGCTGAATTATTTATCGTTGTTAGTCAATCAATTACCTCGATAAGCGTCCCTTTGTCCCTTACTAGGGCCAGCCTTTGCTCTATGGCTGGCACCCCCGCCGCTGGCGGCTTTTCTCGCCCTTTTTCTTCCTCATTTGCTCCCATGACTTCCGCGCTGATGATTCCGCTGCTCACGGCCACTGGCCTGGCTGGCTTCTGGCTCTTCTACAAGTCAGTCGATTTTTTTGATAACATCTAACTGCTTCGCGCTATGATGATTGCCCTCTTTGCCTTATCGCTGGCCGTGTTTGGCTACCTCGTGTACGTGCTGTTGAAGCCCGAGCGCTTCTAGCCGTTTTTTCTCTTTCGAATTACTGTCATGACTACTGGTTTACTAGGGATTGTTGTCACCTTCGGGCTCACGCTGCTGCTGGCCCTGCCGCTGGGCCGGTTTCTGGCCAACGTGTTTCAGGGCAACAAGAACGCCCTCGATTTTCTGGCCCCGCTCGAGCGCGGCATTTTCCGCCTGGCGGGCATCGATGAGAAGCGCGAAATGACCTGGCAGCAGCACATGCTGGCGCTGCTCACCATCAACCTGGTGTGGTTCGTGTTTGCGATGGTCGTGCTCTGCACCCAGGGTAGCCTGCCGCTCAACCCCGACGGCAACCCCTCGATGTCCCCCGACCTGGCCTTCAACACCAGCATCTCCTTCCTCGTCAACTGCAACCTGCAACACTACTCCGGCGAATCGGGCCTGAGCTATCTGTCGCAAATCGTGGTAATTACTTTTCTGCAATTCGTGACCGCCGCCGTCGGCATCGCCGCCGCCGTGGTCGTCATCAACGCCCTGCAAACCCGCACCACCGACAAGCTGGGCAACTTCTACAACTACTTCGTTAAGAGCATCACCCGCCTGCTGCTGCCCATCTCGCTGGTTATCGCCGTCATTCTGGCGTTCAACGGCTCGCCGATGACCATGCACGGCAAGCAGCAGCTGATCACGGTGCAGGGCGACACGACCGCCGTCTCGCGCGGCCCGGTGGCCGCGATGGTGGCCATCAAGGAGTTGGGCACTAACGGCGGGGGCTTCTACGGGGCCAACTCAGCCCACCCGCTCGAAAACCCCAACTTCATCACCAACGTGACGGAAAACGTGTCGCTGGTGCTCATTCCGCTGGCCATGATCTTCGCCCTGGGCTTCTACCTCAAGCGCAACCGGCTGGCCTACATGATATTCGGCGTGATGACGGTGGGCTTCCTGGCCCTGCTGGCCCCCACGGTGTACTACGAAATGCACGGCAACCCCGCCATTGCCCACATGGGCGCCGACCAGGCCCTGGGCGCGATGGAAGGCAAGGAAATCCGCTTCGGCGCGGCCGCCTCGGCCTACTGGAGCATCACCAATACCATCATCAGCTGCGGCTCGGTCAACTCGATGCACGACTCGTTCATGCCCATGTCCGGCCTGTGCCAGATGCTGGGCATGATGACCAACGCCTTCTACGGCGGCTGCGGCGTGGGGCTGCTCAACTTCTTCGCCTATCTCATTATCGCCGTGTTTATTGCCGGGCTGATGGTGGGCCGCACGCCCGAGTTTTTGGGTAAGAAAATCGAGGCTCGCGAGATGAAAATCGCCGTCATCGTAACCCTGCTGCACCCGCTGCTCATCCTGGCCGGCACCGCCATGACGGCCCACCTCTACGCCGGCAACCCCACCGAGTACGCCGGCTGGCTGGCCAACCCCAGCTTCCACGGCTTCAGCGAGATGCTCTACGAGTTCACCTCCTCCTCGGCCAACAACGGCTCGGGCTTCGAGGGCCTCGGCGACAACACGCCCTGGTGGAACATCTCGACCGGCGTGGTGCTGCTACTCTCGCGCTACCTGCCCATCATCGGCCCGGTAGCCATCGCCGGCCTGCTGGCCCGCAAGAAAGTGGTGCCCGCCAGCGCCGGTACCCTGCCCGCCGACACTGCCACCTTCGGCGTGATGGTGCTGGCCGTCATCGTGATCATCGCCGCGCTGGCCTTCTTCCCGGCCCTGGCGCTGGGGCCGCTGGCTGAGCATTTTACAATTTATTGAGCTGTTAGCTATTAGCTCTCACATAAGCATCAAGCTGTTAGCTACTAGCTATTAGCTGCTAGCCTCAGCAATTTTCGTCCCGGTTCTTTTTAAAAGCTAACAGCTAGCAGCTAATAGCTAACAGCTGAATAAAATGGCAACCCAATCCCAATCCTTATTTCAACCCGCGCTGGTGGCCGAGGCCACCAAGCAAGCGTTCGTCAAGCTCGACCCGCGCATCATGTTCCGCAACCCGGTGATGTTCACCGTGGAGCTGGGCACGCTGGTGATGGGTATCGTGACCGCCGCCCAGCTCCTGCGGCCCGATGCCAGCCAGGGCAGCTTCGGCTACAACTTCACGGTATTCATCGTGCTGTTCCTGACGCTCTTATTTGCCAACTTCGCCGAGGCCATCGCCGAGGCGCGGGGCAAGGCCCAGGCCGACTCGCTGCGCAAAACCCGCCAGGACACCCCCGCCCGGGTGCGCCTCGACAACGGTAAGTTTGAATCCGTGAGCTCGGCCCAGCTGCAAAAAGGGCAGGTGTTCGTGGTCGAAGCCGGTGAGATTATCCCCACCGACGGTGAGATCATCGAGGGCCTGGCTACCATCGACGAGTCGGCCATCACCGGCGAGTCGGCCCCGGTTATCCGCGAGGCCGGCGGCGATAAGTCGTCGGTAACGGGCGGTACCAAGGTGCTCTCCGACCGCATTGTGGTGCTGGTGACCACCGCCCCCGGCGAGTCGTTCCTCGACAAGATGATTGCCCTGGTCGAAGGCGCGGCCCGCCAGAAAACGCCCAACGAGATTGCCCTCACCATCCTGCTGGCGGGCTTTACGCTGGTGTTCGTGATTGTGTGCGTGACCTTGCAGCCCTTCGCCGAGTACTCCAATACGCCCATCGCCATCTCAGCCTTCATCGCGCTGTTCGTCTGCCTGATTCCGACTACCATCGGCGGGTTGCTCTCGGCCATCGGCATTGCGGGTATGGACCGCGCCCTACGGGCCAACGTCATCACCAAGAGCGGCAAGGCCGTGGAAACGGCCGGCGACATCGACGTGCTGCTGCTCGACAAAACCGGCACTATCACCATCGGCAACCGCAAGGCTACGCACTTCTGGCCTGCCCCCGGCGTGAGCGAAGGCGAGCTGATTGAATCGGCCGTGCTCACCTCGCTGCACGACGAAACCCCCGAAGGCAAGAGCATCGTGGAGCTGGCCCGCGCCAACCGTCGCCTCGACGAAAGCGGCCTGCAAGAGCGCCTGCTGGGCAGCGAGCCCATCAAGTTCACGGCCGAAACCCGCAGCAGCGGCGTCACCCTGGCCAGCGGCCTGCGCATCCGCAAGGGTGCCTCCGACGCCATCCGCAACCTGGCCAACGCCGCCGGCCAGACCTTCCCCAACGAGACGACCCAGCGCGTCGCCCACGTATCGAGCAACGGCGGCACGCCGCTAGTGGTGAGCGAAAACGACCGTATCCTGGGCGTGGTGGAGTTGCAGGACATTATCAAGCCCGGCATCTCGGAGCGCTTCGAGCGCCTGCGCAAGATGGGCATTAAGACCGTGATGGTGACTGGTGACAACCCGCTCACCGCCAAGTTTATCGCCGAGAAAGCCGGCGTCGATGACTTCATCGCCGAAGCCAAGCCGGAGGATAAGATGAAGTACATCCGCGCCGAGCAGCAGGGAGGTAAGCTGGTGGCCATGATGGGTGACGGCACCAACGACGCCCCCGCCCTGGCCCAGGCCGACGTAGGGGTAGCCATGAACTCGGGCACCCAGGCCGCCAAGGAAGCCGGCAACATGGTGGACCTCGACAACGACCCCACCAAGCTCATCGAGGTGGTGGAAATCGGCAAGCAGCTGCTCATGACCCGCGGCACGCTCACCACCTTCTCCATCGCCAACGACGTAGCCAAGTACTTCGCCATCGTGCCGGCCCTGTTCATGGTGGCTATCCCGTCGCTGGGCGCGCTCAACATCATGGGCCTGAAATCGCCGCAGTCGGCCATCCTCAGCGCCGTGATTTTCAACGCCATCATCATCCCTGCCCTGGTGCCGCTGGCGCTGAAAGGCGTGGCTTACACGCCCATCGGGGCCTCGGCCCTGCTCCGCCGCAACCTGCTGATTTACGGGCTGGGTGGGGTGATTGTGCCCTTCATCGGCATCAAGGCCATCGACCTGCTGGTAGGGCTATTCCTTTGATTTAGCCGTTAGCTGCTAGCTATTAGCTGTTAGCTTTTTGCTTGACATCTAAAGTAGCAGCTGCCTGCTGCCATCTACATTAAAAAGCTAACAGCTAGCGGCTAATAGCTAGCAGCTCAACATATGAAATCCCATCTCCTGCCCGCCATCCGCCTCACCCTGGCCCTGCTGGTGCTGTGCTGCGTTATTTACCCCGCCATTGTGTGGGCCGCTGCTCAACTGGCCCCCGGCCACGGCGAGGGCGAACAAATTACCAAAAATGGCCGCCTGGTGGGCTTTGCCAACGTGGGCCAGAAGTTCGACAAGCCCGAGTATTTCAACTCGCGGCCCTCGGCGGTGGGCTACAAGGCCGACGGCTCGGCCGGCTCCAACAAAGGCCCCAGCAACCCCGACTACCTGAAGGAAGTACAAGCCCGCCTCGACACCTTCCTGGTGCAGAACCCCAGCGTGCACCGCAACGAGGTGCCCGCCGAGCTCATCACGGCCAGCGGTTCGGGCCTCGACCCCGACTTGTCGGTGCAGGGCGCCTTGGTGCAGGTGGCCCGCGTGGCCCAGGCCCGCGGCCTGGCCCCGGCCAAGGTGCAGGCCCTGGTGGCCCAGCACATTCAGTCGGGTACGCTCGGTCCCGACCGCGTCAACGTGCTCAAGCTCAACCTGGCGCTGGACGACATGACCGGCAAAAAGTAGTGCGCGAACCAGCACACTTGGCCCGCCCGCTGTAACGGTGGGCCAACCTCAACGATATACTCCCGAAGCGCTTGCAGTTGAGCGCCTACCCGATGAAAAAGCTTTTCCTGCCCGTGCTGGCGACCCTTTGCACAACCGCCGCTCTGGCCCAGACTACCCCCACTACTGATCCCGCACTGGCCGTGCCGCCACCCGTCGCCCCGGCCCCGCCCGCGCCGCCGGCCCCCGGTCCGCTCACCACCTACGGCTTCGTGGATGCTTACTACGGCTTCGATTTCAACCACGGCAACACCAACCAGCGGCCGGGCTTTTTCTACTCGCACAACCGCCAGAACGAGTTCACGGTGAACAACGCCCTGTTGGGCATGCGCTACGACGACGGCAAAGTGCGCGGGGCCATCGGTATCCACGCCGGTACCTACGTGAGCGCCAACTACGCCGCCGAAGACCAGGTGCTTAAGCACATCTACGAAGCCTACGCGGGTTTCCGGCCCTTCGAAAAAGCCTGGCTCGACCTGGGGATCTTCAGCTCGCACATCGGGTTTGAGTCGGCCATTTCGAAAGACAACTGGACGCTGACCCGCTCGCTGATGGCCGAAAACTCGCCCTACTACGAGTCGGGTGCCCGCTTCACCTACGAAGTTGACCCCAAGCTGACGCTCACCGCGCTCGTGCTCAACGGCTGGCAGAACATCCGCGAAACCAACCAGGGCAAGGCCCTCGGCACCCAGATTCAGTGGAAGCCTACCGATAAGCTGCTCATTAATAGCAGCACGTTTTACGGCAACGAGCAGCCCCAGGACTCGCTCAAGCGCCGCCGCTACTTTCACGACTTCTACCTCACTTACGCCGCCACCGACCGCCTGAACCTGGCCGTGGTGTTCGACGTGGGTAAGCAGCAGAGCGAAGGCCGCAGCGGCTACGACACTTGGCACACGGGCTCGGCCTTCGTGAAATACAAGCTGGCCGAGAAGTTTTCGACCACTCTGCGCGGCGAGTACTACAACGCCGACCGGGGCGTGATTATCAGCAGCATCATGCCCAGCCGCACCGACATGCGCTTCCTGGCCGGCGGTACCTCGCTCAACCTCGACTACCTGCCCACCGCCAATGTGGCCTTCCGCGTCGAGGGCCGCTACCTGCGGGCGCAAAGCCCGATTTTCGAACACGACAACGGCTTTTCGCAGAACTACGGCAACCTGACGACGAGCGTGGCGCTGTCGTTCTAGAAAAACCTGAACAATAGGGTGACGGTACGGGCAAAATAATCAGCCCGTACCGTCCCGACACCCGGCCGCCGGCGGTGCCCCCGCGCCGGCGGCCGACCCGCTTGGCGCAGCTGCGTACTTACCGCCATGACAACTTCTCCCCCCCCGACAACTGCCAGCCTGCACCAGCGTATTACGGCCGCCGGCACGCTCATTGCCCTCGGTATCGTGTACGGCGATATTGGCACCTCGCCGCTTTATACGGTCCGGGGTGTATTTGTGAGCCGTCCCGTCACCGAAGACGTCGTGCTGGGCACCGTGTCGGCCATTATCTGGACGCTCACGCTGCTCACTACCGTCAAGTACGTGCTGCTGGCCATGCGGGCCGACAACCACGGCGAGGGCGGCATTCTATCGCTCTACGCCCTGCTGCGGCGGCTGCACCTGCGCTGGCTCTACGTGCCGGCCATCGTGGGGGCGGCGGCGCTGCTGGCCGATGGCATCATCACGCCGCCCATCTCGGTAGCCTCGGCCATTGAGGGGCTGCAAGTACTCAAGCCCGACCTCAACACGGTACCCATCGTGCTGGCCATCATCGTGGGGCTGTTCGTGTTTCAGCAGTTTGGTACGGCCGTTATCGGCCGGCTGTTCGGGCCAGTGATGCTGGTGTTTTTTTCGATGTTGGCCGTGTTGGGGCTGCCCTACGTGCTGCGTGAGCCGAGCATTCTGCGGGCGCTCAATCCCTACTATGCCCTGCACATGGTGACCCAGCTGCCGGGCGCATTCTGGCTGCTGGGTAGCATTTTTTTGTGCAGCACCGGGGCCGAGGCGCTCTACGCCGACATGGGCCACGTGGGGCGGCGCAACATTTACCTGTCGTGGACTTTCGTTAAAATCTGCTTGCTACTCAACTACCTGGGGCAAGGTGCCTGGCTGCTTCAGCACCTGGGCCGGCCGCTGGGCGAGCAAAACCTGTTCTTTGAGATGATACCCCGCTGGGGTTTGCTGCCAGCCATCGGGCTGTGCACGCTGGCCACCATCATCGCCTCGCAGGCGCTCATTTCAGGCTCCTACACGCTCGTGATTGAGGCGTTGCGGCTCAACTTCTGGCCCAAGGTGAAGGTGCGCTACCCCAGCGAGCTGCGTGGGCAGGCCTACGTGCCGTCGCTGACCTGGCTGCTGGGCCTGGGCTGCGTGGGGGTGGTGCTGTACTTCCGCGAAAGCTCGCGCATGGAAGCGGCCTTCGGGCTGGCCGTGACCATCACCATGCTCAGCACCACTGTGCTGCTGGCCTACTACCTGCGCCTGCGCCGGGCGGCTACCGGCTGGATACTGCTGCTGCTGGCGGTGTACTTCACGGTGGAGGGCTCGTTTCTGGTGGCCAACCTGCGCAAGTTTCCGCAGGGCGGCTGGCTGAGCGTGTTATTGGGCAGCATGCTCCTGCTCGTAATGGTCAGTTGGATTCAGGGTCGGCGGCTATTCCGCGACTTCAACAAGTACGTGCCGCTGGCCGAATGGCTGCCCAAGCTGCGCGCCCTGAGCCGCGACGACACCGTGCCCCGGCTGGCCACCAACCTCGTGTACTTCACCGACTCGGAAGACCCCAAGCTGGTAGAGAATGCCATCATGCACAGCATTTTCCGCAAGAGCCCCAAGCGGGCCGACCTCTACTACCTGCTGCACGTGACCACCACCGACGAGCCCTACACCCGCACGTATCACGCCGAGGTAATCCTGCCCGACGACCTCGTACGCATCGATTTCCACCTGGGCTTCCGGGTAGACCACGCCATCAACTACATGTTCCGGCAGGTGGTAACGGACCTGGTGAAGGCCGGCAAAATCGACATCTGCTCGCGCTACGCCTCGCTGCGCGACGAGGCGGGCGACTTCCAGTTCGTGATTCTCAACCGCACCCTGCCCTACGCCCAGAGCCTGAACGGCTGGCAGCGGCTGGTGGCCCGGCTGTCGGGTGCGCTGCGCTGGCTCGGGGCCAGCCAGCAGGAAAGCTTCGGGCTGGACAACTCGTCGCTGACGCTCGAAAACATTCCGCTGCTCACCCCCGAGCGCCCCGAGCTGCATCTGACCCAAGTATAACCTGATCCTACCCCATGTCTCCTTCTGACGACCTCCAGCGCGACGCCTCGGCCGAGCGGTTTCTGCGCCTGGTGCAGCAGAAGCGGCGCGGCACGCTCAAAATCTACCTGGGCCTGGCCGCCGGCGTGGGCAAAACCTACCGCATGCTGCAAGAAGCCCAGGAGCTGCACCGCTACGGCGTAGACGTGCTGCTGGGCTACGTCGAAACCCACGGCCGGCCCGGCACCGTGGCCCAGCTCACTCGTGAGCTGCCGCTGCTGCCCCGCAAGCAGGTTTTTTACAAGGGCCACGCGGTGGAGGAGATGGACCTCGACGGCATCGAGCAGCGCCGCCCGCAGGTGGTAATCGTGGATGAGCTGGCCCACAGCAACGTGCCCGGCTCGCGCCACGAAAAGCGCTGGCAGGACGTGCGCGAGCTGGTAGAGCGCGGCATCTCGGTGATAACGGCCGTGAACGTGCAGCACCTCGAAAGCCTGCACGACCAAGTGCTGAAAATCACGGGTACCGACGTGACCGAGCGCATCCCCGACAGCCTGCTGCGCGAGGCCGACGAGGTAATCAACGTGGACCTCACGGTGGGCGAGCTGCGTGCCCGCCTCGAAGAAGGCAAAATCTACGACGCAGCCAAGGTGCCCACCGCGCTGGCTAATTTCTTTCAGGCCGAAAACCTCTTGCAATTGCGGCGGCTGGCCGTGCGCGAGGTGGCCCAGCTGCTGGGCCGGCAGGTTGAAACCGGGGCGGGTGGGGCGGCGGCCGTGCCCGCCCAGCGCCGCAACGACGACCGCCTGCTGGCCTGCATCAATACCAACGAGCGGGCCGCCAAGGAAATAATTCGCAAGGCATCGCGTCTGGCCGACCGCTTCAGCGCCGCCGCCTGGTACGTGCTCTACGTGCAGACCGGCGAGGAAAGCGCCGACCGCATCGGCCTGGCCGCCCAGCGCCACCTCATCAACAACTTGCAGCTCGCCACTGAGCTGGGCGCGCAGATTATGCGCGTGAAGGACAACGACATCGTGGCGGCCATCCGCCGGGTGGCGCAGGAGAAAGAGGCCACGCTGCTCGTGTGCGGCATCACCCGCGAGAAGGGCCTGTGGCAGCGCCTGAGCCGCGGCGGCGTCACGCACGATTTGCTCACGGCCGTAGCCAGTGATGGCAGCGACCTGGATGTGTATTTAATAACCTATTGATTATGTAGCTTATCGATTGTGTGCTTGTAACACCAAGCTCCGGCTTGGTGAAGCATCTGGTGAGTAAATCCGGACGCATCACCAAGCCGGAGCTTGGTGTTACAAACCCGAGCGATAGCCTAAGCCCCCGACCTCCCATGAACCTCAAAACCAAAATCACGCTCGGCTTCACGGCGATGCTGCTGCTCTTGCTCGGCCTCGGGGGCTATGCCTTCTACACGGTGCAGCGCCTCGACCGCAGCTCGCGTAACGTACTCAAGGACAACTTTTATTCCGTAGAGCTGGGCCAGCAGATGCAGCGCGCCCTCGACCGCATGGAAACCGACCCCAGCGCGCCCCAGGGCCTGCCCCAGTTTCGGCAGAGCCTCACGCGTGAGGCCGGCAACATTACGGAGGTGGGCGAGCGGGAGGTGGTGGATAGCCTGACGCAAAACCAGGCGGAGTTTCAGCGCCTGCTCGACGCCGGCACGCCGCCCGCTGGCCGCGCCGCCACCCTGGCGCTGCTGCGTCAGCAAACCTACCGGATGGTGGCCCTCAACACGGCCGCGCTCACCCGCAAAAACGAGCAGGCCAACCACAACGCTGCCCGGTCTAACCAATACCTGGCCCTCATCGTGGGCCTGAGCCTGCTGCTGGGGCTGATGTTCGTGCTGAGCGTGCCCGAGGCGGCCGTAGGGCCGCTGCGCAAGCTCACCAACAGCCTGGAGCACGCTACCGAGCAGGATTTTACGGCTACCATTCCTATTGAAAGCCAGGACGAGTACGGCCGCGTGGCCACGGCCTTCAACCGCATGCTGGTGCAGCTGCAAGAGTACCGGGCCTCCACGCTGGCCGAGCTGCTGGCCGAGCGCAACCGCACTGCCAGCATCGTGAGCGGCCTCGACGAGGGGCTGTTGCTGCTCGATGAAAACCGCCGCATCATCCTGGCCAATCCCGCCGCCTGCACCCTGCTGAGCCTGCCTGCCGAGGCCCTGCTCGGTAAGCCCGCTGCTGAGGTTGCCAAAACCAACGACCTGCTGCGCGAAATCCTGCGCCCGCTTGACGTGGAGGCCGCCCGCCGCGAGCAGGCCGTGGCCGATGCCCCGCTGCTGCGCATCGCGCAGCGCGGCGAGGAAGCCTTTTACCGGCTGGCCATGCAGGAATTGGTTTCCTTCAACGAGGCACGGCAGAAAAACGAGTTCGTGGGCCAGATTATCACCCTGCGCAACGTGTCGGACTACAAGAAGCTCGACCAGGTAAAGTCGAATTTCCTGGCTACCGTATCGCACGAGCTAAAAACACCGCTCAGCAGCATCAACATCAACACCAAGCTCTTGCAGGATGAACGCCTGCCCGCCGACGAGCGCCAGCGCATCACCGGTCACATCCGGCAGGAAACCCAGCGCCTCCAGCGCATGGTGAGCGAGCTGCTCGACGTGTCGCGCCTCGACGCGGGGGCCGGCATTCAGCTCGACCTGCACCCCACCAGCCTGGCCGACGTGGTGCGCTTCGCCACCTCCACCGTCGAGCCCCAATTGCGCGACAAGCGAATTGCCCTCGACCTGCAACTGCCCGCCGAGCTGCCGCTCGTGCGTGCCGACGTGGAAAAAGCCACCTGGGTGCTCATCAACCTGCTGGCCAACGCCATCCGCTACGCCCCCAGCGGTGAGCCGCTCACGGTGCGCGCCGCCGTGGCCGGGGCCTTCGTGCAAGTGAGCGTGCAGGATCGCGGCCCCGGTATTGCGGCCGAAAACCACGACAAGATCTTCCAGCGCTTCGCCCAGATACCCGACAAAACCGGCTACCGCGGCGGCTCCGGCTTGGGTCTGAGCATCGCCCGCGAGTTTATCACCACCCAGGGCGGCCGGCTGTGGGTGGAGAGCGAACTGGGCAGTGGCAGCACGTTCAGCTTCACCCTGCCCATCGCGAAGTAGGTGGGAGGTAGCGCAGACCTGTAAGCGCCGGGTAGGGGATACGCTACCAATTCAGCGGGCCCCGCAATAAGTAGTACCACCAGCAATCTGCTAAGAATATGCAGCTTATCTCTCATCCTGCCTTTCCCGCCGCGCGTTATTACAGCCTGGGCGAGCCGGGGCCGGCTATTCAGCACGTGTGGTTTTGCCTGGCTGGCCACGACCAGCCGGTAGCGGACTTAGCCGCGCAGCTCGTGAACCTGGACACGCCCGAGCGACTGCTCATTCTGCCGCAGGTGCCGGGTGCGGGGCCGGCTCCCACGGCCGCCCCTACGTGGTTCGACGAAACCAACCCCGCCCCCGGGCTAGCCGCTACCCGGGCTTACCTGGCCGGGCTGGCGGCCCCCGTGCTGGCGGCGTGCCCGGCCGGTACGCCCGTTACGGTGCTGGGCTGCGGACAAGGGGCGGTAGCCGCCTGTGCCTGGCTGGCGGGCGAGGCGTTGGCCTACGACCGCCTGATTTTTTACGCGGCCGTGTTTCCGGCGGCGGTAGGGCGCGCGGCCTTGTTGGCGGCGCTGCCGCCGCGCCCGGTGGTAGTAGCGGCCACTACCACCGACGTGTACACGCCCGAAGCCGAAGGCGTTGGCCTGGTGCAGGATCTGCGGGCGGTCGGGCTGCGTGCCCAGCTGCGCTACGTAGATGAAGGCCCGCTTACGCTGACTGCCCTGGGGGCCGGCGGGGAGCCCAGCGGCCTGCGCCCGCACTAACGCAACGGCGGCCCGGGGCTGCCGCGCCGCCAGTAAACGAAACCTTCGGCTACGGCTACTCCTCTCATGCACGAGATTGAATTACTGGTAATCCTGCTGGCCGTGACGACGGCGCTGGCGGAAGTGGCTAACCGGCTGCGGGTGCCCTACCCAGTATTGCTGGTGGTGGCGGGTCTGGCCCTGAGCGGGCTGCCGGGGCTGCCGCCGGTGGCGCTGGCCCCCAATCTGGTGTTTTTCGTGTTTTTACCGCCGCTGCTCTACGCCTCGGCCTGGGAGCTGTCGTGGTCGGCGTTTCGGGCCGAGGCGCGGGCCATTACCTGGCTGGCGGTGGGCGGCGTACTGTTTTCGTTGGCCGTGGTGGCCGCCGTGGCTTACTACGCCGTGCCGGGCTTTGGCTGGGGGCCGGCGTTTGTGCTGGCCGCCATCGTGTCGCCCACCGACGCCATATCGGCCGCGCTGGCCACCAAAGGGCTGCCGGTGGCGCGGCGGCTACTCGTGGTGCTGGAGGGCGAAAGCCTGGTAAACGATGCCACCGGCCTGATTGCCTACCGGTACGCGGTAGCGGCCGTGATTACGGGGCAGTTCGCGTTTGGGCAGGCGGCGGGGCAGCTGCTGCTCGTCACGGTGGTCGGTATTGGGGTAGGGCTGGCGGTGGCGGCCGTGTTCTACGGGGTGCACCAGCTTTCGCGCACCAGCACTGCCATCGACACCAGCCTGAACCTGCTCACGCCCTACGCGGCCTATCTGCTGGCCGAGGCCTGGCACGGCTCGGGCGTGCTGGCGGTGGTAGCGGCCGCGCTCTTTGGCAGCTACTACTCGGGGCGCATCTTCGCTCACGACCGCCGCCTGCAAGCCAATGCGGTGTGGGACACGCTGGAATTTCTGCTCAATGGCTTGGTATTTATCCTGATCGGCTTGCAGCTGCCGGCCGTGGTAGCGGGTGTGGCCCCCGGCCTGCGCTGGCCGCTGGTGGGCTACGGCGTACTCATCGGCCTGGCAGTGCTCGGCGCCCGCATGCTGTGGGTGTATCCCAGCGCCTACCTGGCCCGCTGGCTGGGTAGCCGCCGGGCCGCCGCAGCCCCCACGCTGGCCGAGGCCACGCTGCTGGGCTGGGGTGGGATGCGGGGCGTGCTATCGCTGGCTGCCGCGCTGGCCTTGCCGCTGGCGCTACCGGCGGGCGGGGCTTTTCCGCAGCGCAACCCCACGCTGCTGCTCACCTTCGTGGTTATTCTGGTGTCGCTGCTGGTGCAGGGTCTCACGCTGCGCCCCCTCATCGGCTGGCTGGGGCTGGAAGCCGACGGGCAGGCCGAGCGCGAAGAGCAGATGCTTCGCATTCGGCTGGCCACCAGTACGCTGGCCTACCTGCAAAGCCCTGCTGCGGCCAGCCAGGCCCCGGCCGAGGTCTTGGGCCGGATGCAGGCGCGCTACCAGATTCGCCTCGACCGCCTGCATCGCCGGGCTGCCGAAGGCCCCGCCGCCGTGCCCGAGGCCACCCTCAGCCCGTTTCAGCAACTGCAGGAAGTGCTCATTCATTTCGAGCGCGGGCTGCTGGAAGAATTGCGCCGCGAGCCTGGAACCAGCGAGGAGGTGCTGCGCAAGCTCGAAAACGAATTGGACTTGGAAGAGGGCCGGCTGGCGCTCGATAAAGCCTTGTAGGCCCGGATTACGGCCGCCTACCGCAGCGCATCCAGGGCCAGGTTGAGGCGTAGCACGCTCACGTGCGCCGGCCCCATAAAGCCCAGCCAGGGTTGCTCAATGTGTTGGGTGACCAGTTGTTGCACCCGGGCGGCGGGCAGGTGCCGCGCCCGCGCCACGCGGGCCACCTGCACGTAGGCCGCCGCCGGCGATAAGTCGGGGTCGATGCCCGAGGCCGAGGCCGTCACTACTTCCGCGGGCACCTGCGCTTTGGCAACGCCGGGATTCTGGAGCAGAAACGTATCGAGCCGGGCGCGTACCACCGCGTGAAAATCGGGGTTATTCGGCCCCGCGTTCGAGGCCCCCGTGATGGCGGCATTGTAGTCCACGGCCGACGGCCGCCCCCAGAAGTAGCGCGCCTGGGTAAACTTCTGGCCGATGCGCTCGAAGCCCACCACGCGGCCCCCCGCCACTACCGGCGAGCCCGCCGCGCGCTGCGGTAGTAGCTGCGCCACGCCCCACAGCAGCCCCGGAAAGCCGAATCCAAATACGAGCAGCAACAGAACACTCACTAAAATCGGCTGCAAAAAAGATTTCATTGTAAGTAGAAAATTAGTATCTTATAAACAAGATTTAGCTGTTATGCTGAGCGCAGCATGACGACTGTTGTCTTTTTGCCACTGCCTTCGTACCGCTTACTTCCCCCCGAAATACTCGGCCAGCGGCCCGAGCGTGAGAGCCGGGAAAAACAGCAGCGCCCCCAGAATGCCAATCACCACCAGCAGCAGCACGCCAAACGTGAGGCTATCGAGCCGAATGGCCCCCGCGCCCGGCTCGGTGTAGGCTTTGGCCTGCAAGCGGGCGGCGATAAACAAGGCCCCCAGCAGCGGTACGAACCGTCCGCTGAGCATGGCCAGGCCCGGCACCAGGTTCCAGAACGGCGTATTGTCGCCCAGCGACTCGTAGCCCGAGCCGTTGCCCGCCGCCGCCGACACAAACTCGTAGAGCATGGCGCTGAAGCCGTGCGCCCCGGGGTTGGGCAGCCACTTGAGGGTGGTGGCCGCGCTGGGCGTGGTAGCCCACACCCAGGCCGCCAGCGCCGTGCACGCCAGCACCACCACGGGCTGGGCCACGGCCACCAGCGTCGCGGCCTGCATTTCGGGCGCTTCAATCTTCTTACCCAACAGCTCGGGCGAGCGGCCCACCATGAGGCTGGCCACGAAGGCTGCGATTATCAAGTAGATAAAGAAATTGAGAAAGCCCGTGCCCAGCCCGCCGAAGAAGGCGTCGATTTGCATGAGCAACATAAACGGGGCACCCGTCAGCGACGTGAAGCTGTCCTGCGCCCCCACCAGGGTGCCGGCCGGAATGGCCATGTTGAGGGCGTTGTAATACGCCGTATGAAATACGCCGAAGCGGATTTCCTTGCCTTCGAGGTTGCCCGCCCCGGCGTCGATGCCCAGGGCGCTGAGCACTGGGTTGCCGTGCAGCTCGGCCAGCACGGCTGGCACCAGCAGCAGGAACAAGCCAGCCGTCATCACTCCAAAAATGAGCAGGGCCAGCCGCATCCGCTTTAAGTAAAAGCCCACCATGAACACGAAGGCCATCGGCAAGAGCATCACCAGCAGGTGATGCAGCACGAAGGCGGCAAAATTGGGCGTTTCGAACGGGTGGGCGCAATTAGGGCCGAAGAATCCCCCGCCATTGGAGCCCAGCTCCTTGATGCTGAGCATGGCCGCCACCGGGCCGCGGGCCACGGTACCGGCCACGCCTTCGAGCGAGGTATAAGTCCCGGCGCCCTCAAACGTCATGGGTACGCCGGTGAGCAGTAGCCCCACCGAAAAAACAAAGCTTAGCGGTAGCAGCACGAGCAAGCACGAGCGCACCAGGTCTTGGTAGAAATTGCCCACCGTGGTAAGTTTTTCGGCCCGGCCCAGGGCGCGTACTACCGCCACCCCCACGGCCAGACTGGTGCCAGCGCTCACAAATTGCAAAAAGGTAAACACCGCCAGCTGAGCGAAATACGAGGCCCCCGTTTCGCCCGAGTAGTGCTGGGCGTTGGTGCTGGTGAGAAAGCTCACGGCCGTGTGCAACGCCTGCGTCAGCTCCATCGCCGGGATGTGGTCGGGGTTCCAGAACGGCAGCCTGTGCTGCACCAGCAAGATGCCGAGGCCCCAGAGCAGCCACACCGCATTCACGGCCAACAGGGCCCGCACATACTGGCCCAGCGTCATGGCCTGCGCGGGGTCGAGACCAGCGAGGCGGTAGAAGCCGCGTTCCAGGGGCGTGAGAAAGTGCAGCCAGGTGCGTTCGCCCGCGTACACGCGGGCCAGGTAGCGGCCCGTGGGCCAGGCTAGCAGAGCCGCCGCCCCGAAAAGCAGCAGCGCAGTCAATACATTCATTGCAGCGGGAGCCCGCCTTTTTCGCCGAAGACGGGCGCCCTCGCGGCGGCCAACATGGTGCCAACCGCTAAAAACGCCTCTGGAAGCTCGCAGGAGGTCTTTTTGAGGATTACACGCTAGCGTTTTGCTAGTACGCTTCCGCAAAACGCTAGGGGAGGGGCGCATCGCTAGTTCGCCGGCTGTCTGCTCGCTGCTGGTAAGGCTTAAGTAATGTAGCAACCTCCCGGACGAAAAACTAGCACAAGGGGGCTGCCGGCTAGCAAAACGCATCAGAACCTAGCAAAACGCTAGTGTCGCCAACTTTTTGCACCCCCCTTTTCTAGGTGGTTATTTGTGGTTAAATGCCTTTTATTCAGAATAATAAGCTGAAAGATGGCTTGCCCTGGCACCTCCTTTGTAATTATCGGCCCGAGCTATAGTGAGTAGTCCGGCAGCTAGCCGAACTGCGGCTAGCCTCTCGCTGGTCGGTAGCGCGCCAGGCGAGAGGCATTTGCCGTGCCGGCTGCGGCTGGCTCCTAATTACTGAACCCTATGAAATCGACCGACAAGAGTAGTATTGCCCTCGGCGTAGTACTGGCGCTGCTGCTGGGGGCTCCCGCCTACGTGTTTTATATGCTGTTGCGCCTCGGGCCGCTGGGTAGCGCGGCGGCCCGGGCCGACTACGGGGCGGCGCTGGCTGGCCAGCAGTTGGTACTGGTGCTGGCGGCAGGGGCAATGGGGCTGTTTCTGCTAAAATGGCGAGCCGCCCGCGCCGCGGAGGAGTCGTTGCGCGCGCTGCTGGCTGGCTTGGCCGCCGCCGGGCCGCAGCGGGCGACTATCAGCCTACCCACGGGCACCCCGGCCGAGCTCGACCAGCTGGCTGCCGCCTGCAACCACCTGCTGGGGCAGCTGCACGAGTGTCGAACCACCACGCTCACCCAGGTGATGACGGAGCGCGACTACCTGGCTACTGTGGTCAATGCCCTGGATGAGGCGCTGCTGGTGGTCGATAAGGGTGGCCGCGTGCAGCTGGCCAACCCCGCCAGTAGCCGCCTGCTGGGCATTCCGCTGGCCGAGCTGGCCTGTGGCACGCTGCCCGAGTTGGCCCAGCGCAGTCCCCTGGCGGCGCAGCTGCTGCCGTACCTGGCTGGCCCGGCCGGTGAGCGCAGTACGGCACGGCCCTTCTTCACGCTGCCACAGCCGGGGGGCGAAGCGGCGTACCAGCTGCTAGTCGGGGCGGTGCGGACGTTCGAGGAAACCACCCAGACGGAGCAGACGGCTACTTTGCTAACCCTGCGCGATGTGTCGGACTACAAAAAGCTCGACCAGGTGAAGTGGCGCTTCCTCACCACCGTGTCGCAGGAGCTGCACACACCGCTCTCGCGGATGCAGCTAAGCCTGCTGCGCCTGCAAGACGGTAAGTCCGGTCCCCTCACCCCCGAGCAGCACAACATTGCCTACACCCTCAGTCGCGATAGCAAGCACCTGCTGAAGGTGGTCCACGACCTGCTCGACGTGTCGCAGCTCGAAGCGGGGGCCATTCAGCTGAGCTTCCAGACGGCCCACTTGCACGACATCGTGCAGTTCGTGGTGGCGACCATCCGGCCCCAGCTCCAGCCCAAGCGCCTGGCGCTGGAGGTGCAGGTACCCGACAGCCTGCCCGCCGTGCGGGCCGACATCGAAAAAACGACCTGGGTGCTGCTCAGCTTGCTGGCCAACGCCATTCGCTACGCGCACTTGCAGGATACGCTGCGCATCCGGGCCAGCCTGCTGCCCACCGGCCAGCACGTGCAAGTGAGCGTGCAGGACCAGGGGCCGGGCATCGCGCCCGAGTTGCAGGAGCGCATCTTTCAGCGCTTTACGCAGCTGCCCACCCAGGGCGGCAGCGGCCTGGGGCTGAGCATCGCCCGGGAGTTCATGGCCAGCCAGGGCGGGCAATTGGGCGTGGAGAGCGAAGTGGGCAAGGGTAGCACGTTCAGCTTCACGCTGCCCGTTGTTTCCGTGAAGTAGTCTGGCCCGCTGGTCTGTGCGCCGGCCCGGCGAACAGACCAGGTTTTTTACCGATTTATTAGCTGGAAATAGAGCCTGATAACCTGCTGATAATGCTCACGAAACGTTCATTAATTGTGGATGAATAATTTATCATTCGTGTAATATTGACGCAATCTTAAAAGGGGAACTTTGCACCGTCAAGCCGAGCCATCGGCTGGCCGCTTTTTATTAAGCCGAAGCTCTAGCACGCTTGCTCTGCCGCCCACCGGCTAGCCGCGTCCGCTGCCAATTCGCGTTCTCTCCCCCTTTTTTCATGAAGCAATATTCTACTAGTATGAGCACCCGGCTGGAGTGCTTTCGGCGCAGCCTTGCCCCAACCCTCGTGCTGGGCGTGCTGGCGGTGCCCGCCCTGGCCCAGACGCAGGCCGTGAGCGGCCAGGTAAAGGCCACTACCGGCGAAGGGCTGCCGGGTGTGAACGTCATAGTAAAAGGTACTTCGGTGGGCACCGTGACCAATGCCGAGGGTAAGTACTCGCTGGCCGTGCCGGCCAACAAAGCGGGCACCACGCTTACGTTCTCTTTCATCGGCTACAAGCCGGAAGATGTGGTGGTGGGCAGCCAGACGAACATCAACGTGACGCTGGGCGAAGACACCAAGGAGCTGGCCGAGGTAGTGGTAACAGCGCTGGGTATCAAGAAAGACGCCCGCACCATCGGCTACACCACCCAGGAAATCGCGGGGGCGCAGCTGGTAAAAGCCCGCGAGCCCAACCCCGTCAACTCGCTCACCGGCAAAATCGCCGGCCTCACCGTGGCGCCCAGCGCCGAGCTGCTGGGCCGCCCGCAGCTGCTGCTGCGCGGCAGTTCCAACATCCTGTTCGTGGTAGACGGGGTGCCGATTAACTCCGACACCTGGAACATCAGCCCCGACGACATCGAGACCTACACCGTGCTGAAGGGGCCGAACGCGGCCGCGCTCTACGGTTTCCGGGGCCAGAACGGGGCCATCATGATCACCACCAAGCGCGGCACCGGCGACAAGCGCAAAGTGGCGGTGGAGTTCAATTCGAGCACCCAGATTCAGCCCAGCTACCTGGCCATCCCCGAGAAGCAGAACGAGTACGGCTTCGGCTCCAACTATCAGTACGCCTACTCCAACAGCCTCTACGACGAGGGCAACCCCAACCGCCGGGCCAACATCTGGGGGCCGCGCTTCGAGGGGCAGAACGTGCCGCAGTACGACTCGCCGGTGGTCAACGGCGTGCGCCAGGGTACGCCCTGGCTGGCTAAAGGGGCCAATAACTTCCGCGACTTCATGCGGGTCGGGGTGCTGTCGGCCAACAACATCTCGGTGTCGTCGAGCGGCGAAAGCTACGATGTGCGTCTGTCGGTATCGAATAACTACCAGCGCGGCATGGTGCCCAATACGGGCCTCAACATCACCAATTTCAACCTGAGCACGGGCGTCAATTTCAATCCCCGTCTCAAATTTGACGGGGCCCTGAACCTGAGCCTGCAAAACTCGCCCAACATCCCGCAGAGCAGCTCGGGGCCGGAGAGCCCGACCTACATTTTCCAGGTGTACGGCTCCGATAGCTGGGCGCTGGCCGATATGCGCGACTATTACAAAGGTCCGCAGGGCGTGCCCGGCGTGCAGCAGTACTACGCCGAGTACGGGCGCGGCAACAACCCTTACTTTGTGGCGTACGAGTGGCTCTACGGTCACAAGAAAACCGACATCTACGGCTACGGTCGCCTCAGATACAAGCTCAACGACCATTTCAACCTAGCGTTCCGCTCGCAGCTCACCACCTGGAACCAGCTGCGCACCGAGAAGGTACCCTACTCGACCATCACCTACACCACCGACCAGAAGCCCGACTTGCGCCAGGGCGACTATCGCGAAGACCGCCGCACGCTGCTCGAAAACAACACCGACCTGCTGCTGACCTACAACCAGAGCCTGGGTAAAAACTTTACCCTGAGCGCGGTGGGCGGGGCCAACGTGCGTCTGTTCGACTACAATTCCAGCTGGGCCACGACCGACTTCCTCATCGTGCCGGGCGTGTACAACTTCAGCAACTCGAAGAACCCTGCCCAGGCCTACGACTACATCTCGAGCATGACGGTGCTGAGCGCCTACGCTACCACCGACTTATCGTTTAAGAACATCGCCTCGCTGGGCCTCACCGGGCGTTTCGACAAGCTCTCGACCCTGCCCAAGAACCGGACGATTTTCTACCCGTCGGTGTCGCTGAGCACGGTGGTGAATGAGTATCTGCCGCTGCCCGAAGCTATTTCCTTCCTCAAGCTGCGCGGCTCCTTCGCCAACGTGAAAGGTGGCAATACGCAGGCGACAATCGGCTCGGCTTACCAAATGGTGACGGGCAATCCGGTATCAAGCTACATTGGGTACGGCAATGAGGTGTACACTGCCTACGAAGGGCCGACCTACAATCAGTCGACCTACACCATCACCAAGCCCTACAACAACCAGCCCGCCGCCAGCTTTACCAACAGCCTGTCCAACGACGACCTGAAGCCCTTCACGGTAACCTCGTACGAATACGGCTTCGACGCCAAGTTTCTGGGCAACCGCCTGGGGCTCGACGTGACGCACTTCACGTCCATCAACGGCCCGCTGATTTTTCCGCTGCCGGTAGCTTCCTCCTCGGGCTTCACCAGCCAGACGACCAATTCGGTAACCACCCAGAAAAACGGCTGGGAAGTAGCCCTCACCGGCTCGGTGCTGGCCAACCCCAACGGCCTGAGCTGGGACGTGCTGGCCAACTGGAGCACCTTCAAGGAAACCCTGAAGGAGATTTACGGCCAGGAAACCAGCATCTATCTGGACAGCCCCAACCACGTCTTCAACATCGGCGACCGCCTCGACGGTTACTACAGCTACAACTATCTGCGCTCGCCCGACGGCCAGATTATCAACGACGGTACCGGCATTCCGCTCACGCGGCCGCAGGGCACCAACAACCAGCAGCTGCTGGGCTATACCAACCCCGACTGGGTATGGGGAGTTACCAACCGATTCTCGTACAAGAACTTCAACTTCAGCTTCCAGTTTGATGGCCGCGTGGGCGGCGTCATCCGCGACCAGGTGTATGCTTACTCGCTGAGCTCGGGCAATAGCCCCGACCTCGTGACGGGTGCCCTGGGCGCGGCCCGCCTGGCCGAATGGCAGAGCACGAACCTCGGCACTAAAACCCCGACCCCCGCCTACGTTGGCCCCGGGGTAGCGGTGACGAGCGGTACCGTGAAGTTTGACGCCAGCGGTAACATCAGCAACTACAACGAGTTGCAATTTGCTCCCAACACCAAGGCGACGACCGTGCAGGCCTATACCCAAGGCGTGTACAAAGGTGGCATCGAGGAGTCTTACATGGTAAGTAAAACCTACGCGAAGCTGCGGGAAGTAGTCATTGGCTACACGTTCCCGAGCAGCCTGCTGGCCTCGCGCTTCATCAAAGGAGCCACTATCTCGCTGGTGGGTCGCAACCTGCTCTACTTCGCCCAGCGCAAAGATTTTGACCTTGACCAGTACGCCCAGGGCTTCAATCTGGCTGAGGTCAGCACCCTCAAAAAACCCAGCCTGCAATCGGCCACCACGCGCTCGATGGGCATCAACATCAACCTGACTTTCTAGATGAATTCTTTTGTTAAACTGGCTGGGGTGGCCCTCGCGCTGGGCCTGGCTGCCGGCGGCTGCAAGTCGATGGACGAGCAGTATCCCAACCCCAACCTGCCTACCAGCAGCAATGCCGTGCCCGCCTCGCTGCTACTGCCCCGCGTCGAGTTTGACCTATACAGCAGCGGCGACGGGGGGCCCTTCAGCCAGGTACAGCGCTGGAACCAGTACACGATTTCCAACGATAGCTACTACGGTGGCCTCAACCAGTACAACTGGACCACCACCAATTCGCTGTACACGGTTCTTAAAAACGTGAACCAGATGGATGCCCTGGCCGTGAAGCAGCTGGGTACCAAGCAAAACCCTTACAGCGCGCTGGCCAAGTTTTTCCGGGCCTACATCTTCGTGTGGCAGGCCCAGCGCGTGGGCGACACGCCCGCCTCGCAGGCCGGCCAGGGCCTGGCCAACCTCACTCCCGCCTTCGACTCGCAAAAGGCCGTGTACGCCCGCAGCTTAGCTATGCTCGATACGGCTAATGCCATGCTGGGCGGCACGCTTACCGGCGCGGCCCAGTACAGCGGCGACATCTACTACGCCGGCTTGTCGTCGACCAGCCAGCTGGCGCAGTGGCGCAAGGTAATAAATAGCTATAAGTTACGAGTACTCATTAGCTTAAGTAAGCGGGCCGCCGACAACCCCGATTTGCAGATTCCGCAGCAGTTTGCAGCTATCGTGAATAACCCCGGCCAATACCCGGTGCTGACTAGCAATGCCGACAATTGGGCGTTTCAGTTCAACTCGGCCTACAATACGTATCCCCACACGCCCAACGACGCTAATAACAAGAGCCAGAACGCGGGGGCTGCCTACCTGAGCCTGACCACCGCTACGCAGGACCCGCGCACCTTCGTGACGGCCACGCCGGCCCCGGCGCAACTGGCGGCTGGCAAGCAGGTCGGCGATTTCTCAGCCTATGTGGGTAGTAGCCCCGCGCTGGGTATAAGCGACTTATCTACTGGATCGAGCGCCGGACGGTATTCCTTTACCAACGCGCTACGCTACTATGGCTCGGTGCAGGGGCCGGAAAACTACGTGTTGCTAGGCTATCCCGAGCTGAATTTCACCATTGCCGAGGGCATCAACCGGGGCTGGGTAGCAGGAGCCTCGGCGGCCACCTACTATCAGAAGGGCATCAACGCCTCGCTGGACTTTTACGGCCTCACCGAAGGCCAGCAGCTAACGATCGGCAATGTGTCGGGTAAGGCGCTGGGTACGGCCACGGTATCGCGCAGCACCTTTCTCAACAATGCCGGGGTAGTCTACAAGGGCGACAACGCCGACGGCCTGGAACAGATTCTCAACCAGAAGTACGTCGCCTTCTTCCAGAATTCGGGCTACGAGCCGTTCTACAATTGGCGGCGCACGGGCTTCCCGCGCACCTTCGTGAGCACCGGCAGCGGCCTCAATGCCACCGGCAAGATTCCGCGCCGCTGGCAGTACCCCGTGGACGAGCAGACCTATAACACCGATAACTATCAAGCAGCTATTAAAAATCAGTTTGGCGGTACCGACGACCTGAACCAGGATACCTGGCTCACGAAGTAACCACCAGCGCAGTGGCCCAGCCGGCGGGTAACCGCCCCGGCTGGGCCACTTCTTTTTTGCCTGCGCTCCGCATGAAAAAGCTCTTCCTGTTGCTCGGGCTCGCCCCGCCCGCCCTGGCCCAAACGCCCGACACAGTCGTGTACAACCCGCGGCGGGCCATCACGCTGCAAGGGGCCAGCAACTTCCGCGACCTCGGCGGCTACCCCGCCGCCGGCGGCAAGCACGTGAAATGGGGCCACCTCTACCGCTCGGCCGACATCAGCAAGCTCACCGACGTCGACCTGCGGGCCCTGCAAAGCCGCCATGTGGCCCTGGTGTGCGACCTGCGCGGTCCCCAGGAGGTAGCCCAGGCACCCGACCGCCTGCCCGCCGGGGCGCGTAGCCTGGCCCTGCCCGCCGGCAGCGAGAAAATCGACCCCCGCCTGCTCATGGGCGGTGGCCCGCGCATCGACCGCGACTCGCTGATGCGTGCCGTGTACACTAACACGAGCTTTTTCAAGGCTAAGTATAAGCCGCTGTTTGACGAGCTGCTGGTGCTGCCCGGTACCGAGGCGCTGCTCTTTCACTGCTCGGCGGGCAAAGACCGCACTGGCATCGGGGCGGCGCTCGTGCTCGCGGCGCTGGGCGTGGACCGCGCCACCATTCTAAAGGACTACGCCGCTACCGATACCTACTGGCAGGCTGGCCGCGAGCAAAGCTTGCAGCGCCTGGCCCAGGCTGGCATGTCGGCCGCGGCGGTAGACGCCGTGCGCCCCCTGCTGGCGGCCAATCCGGCTTACCTGGCGGCCACCTTCGCCGCCCTCGACCAGCAGTACGGCTCCGTTGAAAACTACCTGGCCAGCGAGCTGGGTCTCACGCCTAAGAAGGTGAAGGCGCTTAGGGTCAAGTATTTGCAGTAGGTATTTCGTAAGTAGGGAAATATATGAAATAGTTGTAAAAATTTAATCTCCCCGTGTTATTGCCGTAACGCTGCCGCCGGAGCTTTGTCCTGACAATATCCCCCGTTAGGCTATGCAAGGCTTTGTACTGCTGCTGATTAGTTTGGGCCTGACTGCCTGGGTAGGGCAGGCGCAGACCCTGCACGCCACGGAGCCGCTGGGCGCGACGGTGGAATCCCCGGTGCTCACCTATGCCGAGCAGATGCCCACCTTTACGGGGGGCGAAGCCGCCCTGCACCGTTACCTCGCCGCCCAAATAAAATACCCGGCGCAGGCCATGCAGCGGGGGATGTCGGGGCAGGTAGTAGTGCAGTTCATCGTTGATGAGCAGGGCCGGACGCTGGACCCAATCGTCGTAAAGTCGACGGCCGACGACTTCAACGAGGAGGCGCGGCGGCTCATCTGGCTCATGCCCCGCTGGGAGCCCGGCCGCGAGAAAGGCCAGCCGGTGCGCGTGCGGTGCACCTTACCCATTGTTTTCACTTTCAGGCGGTAGGCAGCGGCTCCGGTGTGGGCGCGGCCCCGCCGGTTCTTTGTTTGCTTAGTACATGACCAAGTATCTGCTGCTGACCGCAGCCCTGTTTGCCACCACCCCGGCCCTGCGGGCCCAGAATCGCCCCACTCCCAAGCTCCTGGTCGGCATTATGGTCGACCAGATGCGGCCCGATTACCTCACGCGCTTCGCCGCTGACTTTGGCCCCGACGGTTTCAACCGGCTGCGGCGCGAGGGAATGGAGTGCCGCAACACGCACTACAACTACATCCCTACCGTGACCGGCCCCGGCCACTCCTCGGTGTACACGGGTACCACGCCGCGCTACCACGGCATCGTGGGCAACTCGTGGTACGACCGCCGCCTGCGCCACGACGTGTACTGCACCGACGACACCACCGTGCAGCTCGTGGGTACCGCCAAGGGTATGGGCGTATCGGCCCGCAACCAGGTGAGCACTACCCTCGGCGACGAGCTCAAGATGACCTACGGCGGCCGCAGCAAAGTACTGGCCCTATCGCTCAAAGACCGGGCCTCGGCCCTGCCCGCCGGCCACATGGCCGACGGGGCCTACTGGCTCGATACCAATACCGGCGACTTTATTTCGAGTACTTTCTACGTACCGCAATTGCCGGCCTGGGTGAGCGAGTTCAACGCCCAGAAGAAGTCCGCCGCCTACCGCCAGCAAACCTGGACGCCCCTGCGCGGCCCCGAGGCCTACCGCAACAGCCTGCCCGACTCCAACCGCTACGAGCGCATCTTCAAGGGGAAAACGGCGGCTACTTTTCCCTACGATTTCAACAAGCTGGCCCCGCAGAATCCGCCCGCTTTTGAGAGCATGTACACCTCGCCCTTCGGCGACGACCTGCTGACCGACCTTGCGCTGGCGGCTCTCAAAAACACTGACCTGGGCCGCGACGACGTGCCCGACCTGCTGGCCATCAGCTTCAGCAGCCCCGATGCCGTGGGCCACACCTTTGGTCCGCTTTCCAAGGAAGAAAACGACCTCTACCTGCGCCTCGACCTCGACCTGGCCCGCCTGCTGCAAGCGCTCGACCAGACGGTGGGCAAGGGTAATTACACCATCTTCCTTACCGCCGACCATGGGGCCAGCGAAGTGACGCGCTACCTAGCCGACCACCAGGCTCCCGTGGGCTCGTACTCGCAAGCGGCCCTCAACCAGGCGGCCAACGCCCACCTCACCGCCCAGCTCGGCCCCGGCCAGTGGATAGAGGCCGAGCGCAACCACATGTACTACCTCAACCGCCCGCTGCTAGCCCAGCACAAGATTGAGTTGGCCCACGCCCAGCAGGTGCTGGCCGAGTTCCTGCGCGATCAGCCCGGCATTGCGCAAGTCAATACTACCTCGCAGCTGCTGAATGCCGGCTACACTACCGGCCTCGAAGCCCGCCTGCAAATGGGCCTCTATTACCCGCGCTTCGGCGACGTGCGCTTCGAGCTGCTGCCCGGCTGGACCGGCGACATCGGCGTGGGGGCCAGCCACGGCACCGGCTACGCCTACGATACCCACGTGCCGCTGCTGTGGTGGGGCATGGGCATCCCGGCTGGGGTGAGCTACGCCCCGCACACCATCACCGACATTGCCCCCACCGCCGCGATGATTGTCAACAGCAAGCTGCCCAGCGCCTGCACCGGCCAGCCCATCGTGGAAGTGCTCAACAGCCCGCCCGCTGGCAAAGCCCGCCGCAAGTAGGAGGGAGGTTTCCTGATTAAAAAGGCCCGTTACCGCATCGGTGACGGGCCTTTGCTGTTGAGTAGACCTTCTGCGGCAGAGGTGTTGAGTTCTGCGGGCGGTGGCGGGAGCTACTTTGGTGCGGACTGCGCCCCCGCAGGCTGTCTAGAGCGAGGTGCGCCGGTGGGCACCGTTGTTACCACCGCCGATGCCCGCGCGAATTTTTTAGCGTGACTGTAAAGCGACTTCTTGAAGCTGCTTTTACGTGATAAAGCGTGGCCTGCAATATTCGGCAGAAATAGCTAAGCTATTCCTCAAGCAACGAGTCCTGCTGCATTATTACGGTTCTAAAGTTAAGAAATTAGTCGATATTCAGTAAAAAATCATCTTTTTTTGATTTATGTGTAAAACTAAGATGAGATATTCATAATGTAAATCTTAATTAATTCTGATTGGGCTTTTTCTACTTTTACAGCAGAGAAATTTATCTCTACCCCAAATCAAATTATTAAGATTGTATGAAAAAAAAATTCAAACAAGTATTACTTACCGGCTCTTTAATGTTAGCGCTAGCTAGCTGTAATAAGAAGTCAGAGGTAATTCTGCCGACCCCTGGCGTAGGCAAGCCGGCCACCCAAAACATCACCGCTAATTATTCTTTTAACTGGGATGATCCCAACACGATAACTATGCCGGTGTCGGCTAGTTCGCCTACGGTTTACGTGCCCTGGCGTAGTAATGGAGGTACGCCGCTAGACGCCGGTATCGTGGATGACTACCACAAGGCAGATGGCTGGGACCTGGTATTTAATAGCTTCAGCCCCGATAATTTTCCAAAAGCTGGCGATAGGGGAGCAATGGCAACCTCGAATGGCCTGCCAGCCGGGGGGCTTTATTTTGCGCTCTACAATCGCTACCGGGGCATTATTAGGTACTACACCTACATTCCCCCTGGTCTCTTTGGTGGTAGTACCCAGCTAGCGCACGGCCTAAGCATTTATGGTAATGGGTCCACCGGTCTACTCAGCTTCGAGGGGACGGATATCGTTGATCTGGACAACAAGGCTACTAGCTTTACGAAAACTAATAAAGACGGTATCTCAACGACGGGAGGCTGGTACGCCATGCAGTATCAGCTAGCTTACGACCCCCTCTTCACGAGCACTACCTTTCCCAATCCTGGTTTCAGATGGGATTGCTACAACGTTAGCGTCTCCCAAATTAAATTGAATGGTACTGAGATAGGTAGCTTGAAAGGCACGATTACCACCCCGGCGCCTGATTTTAACTGGGGTAACGTAATTAATGGGGCGTTAGGAATAGCGGAGATATTTGGTACAGCTGGGCTGGCCAATGCTTCAAGTGATGTAGCCAAGGCATTTGCTGGCGCAGCGGCGGGTGGATTAGCTGGTAACACAACGGGATTTCTATCGGGTATTTTTGGTGGTAACTCAGCTAATTCGCAAACGGTTGATTTAGCGATAAATTCAACCATTACTACCACCGGCACCTCCACCTCCTTCCAGCCTTATCAGCTGAACTCTACGCCTTTGCCCGGGCAAAATGTAGCTGGTACGAACGGCGTGCCCCCACTAATTAATTATCCGCTGGGTGTTTTTAATCTGTCCGGTAAACCGACCGTTAAGCTGACCACTACGCTGACCGAAGGTACCCCTCCTTATGAATATACCAATCCTGACTCAAGGGATACGTACACTAACGTGTACGACCTTGATTACAATGAAATCAATAGCTTGCTGTTGTTTAACTTGCCGGCTGGTGCTTCCTACGATAAGCTAGGAGCGGAGGTAGTGCTAGTTGACCCCGACGAGGTGCCCGGTTTCGAGGTAGTAAGCGCGCAGCGTGAGGTGATTGGTAGTCACACTGTTTATACGGGTGTACCAGCAGTAATAGCTTATAAAGTACAGCACTGGGACCCACAGCCGGCCTCTGCTACCTCTCAAAAGGTGGCTATTAGAGTATCATTCCGGATAAAATCAAATAATGGGGTTCCGGATGTGTTCATGGTGAAAACATTCCTGGCTAACCTGGTTTCATAGCCTCTAGCGAGATTGCTAAGCAAGAAACGGAGCTTTTCTGCTTAGTAATTATTCTTGCTGGCTGCCTGCTATTTAGTAAAGTGAAAATAGCGCATCAGGCGTTTGGCCGCCCGACGAAGTAGTAACAGTAGTTGCTATTTCGTCGGGTATTGCGTTTCGTAGCGAGCCGTGTGCCTGTAGGCCGGTGTGCTTTTACCAGCAGCCAGCAGGGGCGCACCTAATCAATAGGCTCCGCTTCGGTTGCTCATTTGCTTGCCAAAAAGGCTTATTAGAACCATCATGCAGTAAAAAGGCCCCTTACCAAGTTGGTAACGGGCCTTTTTGCTTGAAAGCGCAGTAAAAAGCTAACAGCTAACAGCTAACAGCTAACAGCTAACAGCTAATCAATCGTGTGAAACAGCCGCCCCCAGCGCACTTTATGCGCCGCGTTGCCAAATGGATCGAGCGAAAGCCAGATGAGCACGGCTTTACCCACCACGTGGTCTTCGGGTACGAAGCCCCAGAAGCGCGAGTCTTCCGAGTTGTGGCGGTTGTCGCCCATCATCCAGTAGTAGTTCTGCTTGATGGTGTAGCTGGTCAGCGGCTGGCCGTTTTGCTGAATCATACCGTCCTTCCAGGTGATGCCCGCGTTGTGCTCGTACTGGCTCACGATTTTGTAGTAAATCGCGGCGTTGGCGGGCGTGAGGGCGATGGTCTGACCCTTCTTCGGAATGGGCAGCGGGCCGTAGCTGTCGAGCTGCCACTTGCGCTGCACGGCGCTCATGGCGTCCGACACGTGGAAGTCGGCCACGTCGGGGAAGAGCTGCACCTCGGGCGTCGTTACGGTGAGCGACTTCACGTAGGGCTGCTTGCGGAAATACTCCGCCACGTTGGCCGGGCAGCTGATGATGTAGCCTACCTTACCGGTTTCGGGATTGGTGCCGGCGGCTGGGATGCCGTCGGGCTGGTCGTAGTCCACCACGCCCTGGTCGTGCAGCGCCTGGCGCACCTCGTCGTTGGGCGTTTCGACTTCCAGGAAGTAGGTGGTCTGGGGTGCCCCCGCGATGGTCCCAGGCTTGCCGTTGATAAATATCTGCCCCTGCCGAATTTCCAGCGTATCGCCCGCGATGGCGATGCAGCGCTTGATGTAGTTGGTGCGCAGGTCGGCCGGGTACTGTTGCTCGTGCGGCACGTGGAACACCACCACGTCGTTGCGCTTGATCGAGCTGAAGCCCGGCAGCCGGTACGTGGGCAGCTGAATGAGGTCGGAGTAGCTCTTGAAGTTGAAAATCGGCACCGTCTGGTGCGTCAAAGGCACTTGCAAAGGCGTCTGCGGCGTAATCGGCCCGTAGTGCAGCTTGCTCACAAACAAGTAGTCACCTACCAGCAGTGAGTGCTCCATGCTCGGCGACGGAATGACGTAGGCCTCAAACGTAGCCCAGCGGATGAGCGTCGCCGCGATAACGGCAAACAGCAGCGAATCGACCCACTCGCGGCTTTTACTCTTGGGAGGCTTGGGCGGAGCGTTCGGGTCAGTTTTACGAAAGAGCATGAAGTAAAAGCGGGAGCGTAGGCTCCTCTAAAAGAATACGCAGCAAATAAACGACTGTAAAACGGAGTGGCGCTCCGTTTTGCGTACGCAGGCAGCTTTCAACACAGAGCGCCCCTGAACACGCCAGCTTGGGGATACCGGTTTACAGCCCCAGCAGCTCCTTCATGCCGAACACCCCGTGGCGGCCGGGCAGCCACTCGGCCGCCAGCAGTGCCCCCAGCGCAAAGCCCTCGCGCGAGTGGGCCTCGTGCCGCAGCTCGATGGTATCGGCGCTCGATACGTAGCGCACCTCGTGGGTGCCCACTACCTCGCCCTGCCGCTCGCTGAGCACGGCCAGCTCGTGCGGAGCCTGGGCGGGGGCGTTGCGCCAGCTGGTCTTGGCCGAAAAATTGGCCAGGATGCCCTCGGCCGCCGTGAGGGCCGTACCGCTGGGCTGGTCTACCTTGTGGATGTGGTGAATCTCGGTCATTTCCACGTCGTAGCCAGCCGCAAACTGGTTCATCTTGGCCGCGATGTACTCGTTGAAGTGGAAAAACAGGTTCACGCCCACGCTGTAGTTGGAGGCGTAAAACAGCGCCCCGTTCGTATCCTTCGCCAACTGGCTGGCCTCCTCAAAATGGTGCAGCCAGCCCGTCGAGCCGCACACCACCGGCAGGCCCTGGCGCAGGCAGGCCGCCACGTTGCCAAACGCCGCCTCGGGGTGCGTAAACTCGATGGCCACGTCGACCTGCCCGGGCGTAAAATCCTCAATGCGCTGGGTGGAAGTCTGGTGGTCTACGATGCCCGCAATTTCGTGGCCCCGGCCGGCGGCCAGCCCGGCTATCGTCTGGCCCATTTTGCCGTAGCCGATAAGGAGGATTTTCATAAAGGAAAGCGTGTCAAGAAGTTATTTTACCCGTAGCGTGAGGGCCACGCCGCCGGCGGGCACCAGCTGGCCGGGCACCGGCAGCAGCGCCGGCTGCCAGTTCAGCGATAGATTGTCGCTCACGTCGAAATCGTGCAGGTGGGCATCCACCACGGCGTCCAGGATTTGCAGCGAGTAGCCCAGGGCACCAACGAGCACGGCCAGGTCGCGGTAAGAGCGGTAGCCCGTCAGGTTGTTGTAAATATTGTTCAGCGACGTTTCACGGCTGGCCAGGTCGCCCAAGCTGGCATCGCCCACCTGCTTGGCCCCGCTTCTAACGTCGTAGTACGCCTGCCGGTACTGGGCGTAGTATTTCTGCTGAAACCATACCCAGTACCCCAGTCCACCCACCATGCCGTACACGATGGGCAGCTTCCAGTAGCGCTTGTTATAGATCTGCCCGCCGCTGGGCACGAGGGCCAGGATGCCCGCCTTTTCGGGCCGCGTGAGCCGCAGGCCAAACAGCCGCTCGGTACGGCGGGCCGAGTCGGCCGCTGCCTGCTCGCGCTTCTGCTTTTTAGTGGGCTTGCGAATGGTCGCCGTATCGGGCCGCACCATCTGCGGAGCGGCCGGGTTCTGCGTGGGGTCGAAGGGCTGGGTCGTGACCTGCGCCCGGGCGGGTAGCCCGAGCGCCAGCAGCAACCCAGCCAGCCCCAGTAGGCGTACCCAGGCACCGGGGACTTTCGGCAAAAAATTATTCATAAGCAAGCTGCTAACGCCAGCCCGCGCAAGGAATTGCGAGCTGCTCCCTACGCTGGTTGCAGAATGTGCAGGATGCGTTGCATGTCCTCGACCGAATCAAACGAAATCTTGATTTCGCCGCGTCCCTGGGCGCTGGGCCGCAGCTGCACCTTCGAGCCGAAGTAGTCGGTGAGCTGGCGCTCGGTGCGGCGCAGCTCGGCCACGGGTACGGCCGGCGCGGCGGGCTCCTGCGCTTTGGCCGCGCCGCCCGGTACGGGCTGGCCGAAACCGTTGCGCACGATTTCTTCCACGCGGCGCACCGAGAGGTCTTCCGATACGATGCGGCGGTACAGATCTACCTGCTGCTGGGGGTCTTCGATGTTGATGAGGGCGCGGGCGTGGCCCATGCCGATAATCGAGTCGCGCAGGCCAATCTGGATGCTGGGCGGCAGCTTGAGCAGACGCAGGTAGTTAGTGACGGTCGAGCGATTTTTACCTACCCGCTCGCCCAGGTCTTCCTGGCGCAGCTGGCACTCGGAGAGCAGGCGCTGGTAGCTGAGGGCGATTTCGATGGCATTCAGGTTTTCGCGCTGAATGTTCTCGATGAGCGCCATTTCCAGCATCTGCTGGTCGTCGGCCTTGCGCACGTAGGCCGGGATGGTATCCAGGCCGGCCAGCTTGCTGGCTTGCAGGCGGCGCTCGCCCGAGATGAGCTGGTAGGAATTAGTACCCAGCTGGCGCACCGTGACGGGCTGGATAATGCCTTGAATTTTAATGCTGTCGGCCAGCTCGGCCAGCGCCTCCTGGTCGAAGTGCGTGCGCGGCTGGTAGGGGTTGGCCTCAATCTGGGCCACCGGAATCATGCCTACCGAGCTCACCGGATTGGGCGTGGCCGCAATCAGGTGCTCGCTGGGCTTGTCGTAGCTGCCCTCAATGAGCGCGTTGAGGCCCCGGCCCAGGCCGCCAATGCGGCGCTTGGCGGCAGCCGCCGCGCTGGGGTTCGCGTTCAGGGCTGCTTGGATTTTCTCGTTGTTCTTCTCTGCGGACATCTTGGCTAGGGTCTGGGGGGCCGAGAGGCCGGCGCACCCAGAACTTCAAAATTACGGACTAGGGACCGAAGGGCAAGCCTTCAGCGAAGGAGAACGCCGGACTATCCTGTCAGGTGCACTTAGTGCGGCTCTTAGTGCCCCCAAAATACCTCAAGTACTTCCCAAACGCCCATCCGCTGGCTGCCTTCCACAAAATAACCGCGCGTGCCGGGCTGAACTAGTGGCCGATACTTGGCCCGCAAAGTAGAATTTAGGGGAAACATGTTGGCGCGGCCGACCGGCGCAACCGGACCGTTGGGAATGATGAACCCGTCGGCATCAATAAATTCCGGGTACACCATCCAGTTGTGTGGCCGGGTTTCATCAGCAAGGCGGCTATCCCAGCGAATACCCTGGTAGACCGGCGTTCGACGGCCTCCTTCCTCAGGGGGAAACAGGCGATACGTAACCTGAAAATCAGCAGGCCTGCCAAGCAGCTCGGCGTAGGGCGCGCCCCGATCAGCCAGATAAGCGCAGGCGGCGGTGACGTGCTCGGTAGCTAACTCGGGAAAATCAACTAGAATGTCGGCCACCTTCCTGCCGTCGGCTAGCCGCGCTCGCACCTCGTTCACGCTGATGTGGGTACCTACAATGCAGGCCCGTCCGGATCGGACTGCGGGGTCGATACCAATGAGAGGATGCGCGGCAGAGGAGAACATGAGCTACTGGGTAAGCAGCATACCTATTGATAAGAATGCGGACTCGCAGAGTCCGCGCTACTGCCTATACCAGCTCGTCTTCGGCCGCTTCCTCGGGGTTGGCCTCTACGCTGTTTTTCTCCACGATTTCGCGGGCCAGGTTGAGGTAGCTCACGGCACCCTTGCTCTCGGCGTCGTGCAGGATGACGGGGATGCCGAAGCTCGGCGACTCGCTCAGCTTAACGTTACGTGGGATAATGGTGTCGAATACGAGCTGCTGGAAGTGCATCTGCACTTCTTCCACCACTTGGTTGGAGAGACGCAGGCGCACGTCGTACATCGTGAGCAGAATGCCCTCAATTTCAAGGTCGGTGTTGAGGCGGCTCTGAATGATTTTGATAGTATTCAGAAGCTTACCTAGCCCTTCAAGGGCGAAGTACTCGCACTGCACCGGGATAATAACCGAGTGCGCGGCCGTAAGCGCATTGACCGTGATGAGACCCAGCGAGGGCGAGCAGTCGATGATGATAAAGTCGTACTGGTCGGCCAGCGGGCGCAGGGCCTCCTTCATTTTCTCCTCGCGGTTGGGCAGGTTGATCATCTCCACCTCGGCCCCGACGAGGTCGATGTGCGAGGGCATGAGGTCGAGGTGGGGGAGGATGTTGGTCGGCAGAATGGCATCCTGCGGGGCAATGCCATCGACCATGCACTCGTACACGCTGTTCTCGATGTCCTTGGGGTCGAAGCCCACGCCCGAAGTGGCGTTGGCCTGCGGGTCGGCGTCTACGAGCAGGGTCCGGTAGTCGAGGGCCGCCAGCGAGGCGGCCAGGTTGATGGCCGAGGTGGTTTTGCCGACGCCGCCCTTTTGGTTGGCTACCGCGATAATTTTGCCCATAACAACAAACGAATAACTGAGGAAAACACTTACGCGGCAGGGCTAAAGCCAGCCGTTAGCAGCGCGGTTCAATCTACAAAATAAGGCTAAAAAAAATGGATTAGCCAAGGGTGATACGGTAGAAAGCAGAATGGGGAATGAAGAATTGCCCCGCGGGCAACTCCCCATTCCCCATTTCTTGATACGACGTTTGTTATAGCTCTACCGACTCGCCAATGCGCAGCAGGCGCAGGTTTTTGCCAGCCGCTTTAGCTTCGGCCAGCGCTGCCGCGTGGTCGATGGCAATGGCGGGGAAGGTATCGTAGTGCATGCCAATTATTTCGCTGGTGCCCACCCAGTCGGCGGCCACCAGCGCGTCGGTGAGGCCCATGGTGTAGTGGTCGCCGATGGGCAGCAGGGCCACGTCGACTTTGTGGCGCTCGCCGATGAGCTTGAGGTCGTAGGTGAGGGCCGTATCGCCGGCGAAGTAAAACGTCTTGTGCGAGCTGTCGTTGGCATTGACGACGAAGCCCATCGCCACGCCGGCGTACGAGCCGTCGGGAAACGACGAGCTGTGGGCGGCGGCCACGCAGTGCACCGTGCCGAAGGGCAGCACCACCTTGCCCCCCAAATTGGTACCGATGGCCTCGATACCCTTGGCCCCGAAGTAGCCGGCTATCTCGGCGATGGCCAGAATCTTAGCGCCCGTGCGCTTAGCAATGGACTCCACGTCGGCGATGTGGTCGCCGTGGCCGTGCGAGATCAGGATGTAGTCGGCCTGAATGGCATCGACGTTGATGGCCGAAGCCAGCGGGTTGGGGCTGATGAAGGGGTCGAACAGCACGCGCACGCCGCCGATAGTGGCCAGAAAGCTGGCGTGGCCGAAATAGGTAAGCTGCATGGGAAGGAGTAAAAAGGTGGGAGAGGGTGAAAATGTGGAAGATGGATACGATGCCCGGGCGGCCCACCCCGCCCCTACCTTTGCAACCGACACCCCGAACCGATGTTTCTACCCGAATTGCGTTTTCGCTGGCTCGCCGGGCTGGCCTCTGTCGCCAGCCTGGCGCTGCTGGCCGCCTGCTCGGGCGCCGGCCTCTCGGCGGCCGACGAGCGGCGCGTGTTCCGCTACAACCAGCCCGAGGCCCTGACCTCGCTCGACCCCGCCTTCGCCCGCAACCAGGCCAATAGCTGGGCCGTGGCCCAGCTCTACAACGGCCTGCTGGAGCTGGACTCGACCTTGCAGCCCGCGCCCGCGCTGGCCCGGCGGTATAGCATTTCGCCCGATGGGCTCACGTACACGTTCTGGCTGCGCAAAGGAGTGTATTTCCATGCGGATAGCACCGTTTTTCCAGTGACTGAGGCACAGATACGGGAGTTGCTGAAGCAGGAGGATGTAGAGCACGGCCGGCCAGTGCGAAACGTGTTAAAGCCAATGGAGGAGCCACTGGAGATGAGTGGGCCAACATCAAACCCTCGTCCTGTCACGGCTGCCGACTTCGTGTACTCGTTCAAGCGGCTGCTCGACGCCAAAACGGCCTCGCCGGGCGGCTGGATATTTCGGGGTAAAGTGCTGGAAGACAGCAAAGGGAATATCAGCGATACCTGCTTTGTGGCGGTGAATGACTCCACGCTACGCATTCATCTCAAAGCGCCATTCATTCCCTTTCTGAGCCTGCTTACCATGCCCTACACCTACGTGGTACCGCACGAGGCAGTGGCGAAGTACGGCAAGGACTTCCGGGAGCACCCGGTGGGTACCGGGCCATTTCAGTTTAAGGTGTGGGACGAGGGCAACGTCCTGCTCTACCACCGTAATCCGAATTACTGGCGGACCGACGCCCGGGGCCGGCCCCTGCCGTACCTCGATGCCGTGGCCATCAGCTTCATTGCCGACCGCAAGACGGAGTTTCTGACCTTCCTGCAAGGTAAGCTCGACTTCCTGAGCGGTATCCGCGAGGGCTCGCGCGACCTGATTCTCAACCCCGACGGCTCGGTGCGGACTGATTTCCAAGGGCGTTTCAACCTGCAAAAGGCGCCCTACCTCAATACCGAGTACCTGGGCTTTCAGCTCGACTCAACCAATCTCACCGGCGAGCAGGCCCGGCAGGGCCGTGCCCTGCGCGACGGGCGCGTGCGCCAGGCCCTGAGCTACGCCATTAACCGGCCCGAACTGCTGGCCTACGTGCTCAACCACGTGGGGCGGCCGGGCGAGTCGGGCTTCGTACCGGCGGCGCTGCCCTCATTTTCGCCGGCCAAGGTGCCCGGCTACACGTTTCAGCCCCAAAAGGCGCGGGCCTTGCTGGCCGCCGCGGGCTACGGGGCCCGCCGGCCGCTGCAACTGCGCCTGAGCACGGTGGCCGAGCGCAAGGCCGTGGCCGAATACCTGCAAAAAAACTGGGCCGACGTGGGCGTGCAGGTGCAAATTGACATCAACCAATCGGCCGCCCAGCAGGAGCTGGTCGATAACGGCCGGGCGGCCTTCTTCAGCAAAAGCTGGCTGGGCGATTATCCCGACGCGGAAAACTACCTGGCGCTGTTCTACTCGCCCAATTTCAGCCCCGCCGGGCCGGATAAAACGCACTACAAATCGGCGGAGTACGACCACCTGTACACCCAGGCCATCCGGGAGCAGGACGCCGCCCGCCGCACGGCCCTCTACCAGCAGATGGACCGCCTCGTAGTGCGTGACCAACCGGTGATTTCGCTGTACTACGATGAGATAATCCGCCTCACTCAGCGCAACGTACGCGGCCTCACCGCCAACCCCATGAACCAGCTGCTGCTGGAGCGCGTGCGCAAGGAGTAGCTGGCTAGGGTACAACGGAGTGCCACGCCGTTTTACAGCTTACTCCATTACGTTGGTACCTGATAGCGGGTCGATGCGGCTGTTGAGGTAGTCGATGTAGCCTTGCAGGCTGGCTGGGATATTTTCGGCGGCATACACCGCGTGCAGCGGCTTCCCGGCCGGGTGCACCGTGATGATGGTGGCAGGCAGGTCGGCGGTGTTGCCCGTATAGCGCTCGGCCAGCTTAGCAAACCCGATGCGCCGGGCCTCGGCCAGCATGGCAGCCACGGTGGCAGGCGGCAGGCTGAGCGTGTGCTTGCCGAGCAGCGCGACGTAGCGCTGGCCATCGTACTCTACCCGGCCGTTGGCGAAGATGCTGGCGGTGTACACCGGGCAGCGGCCGTTGCAAGGCGTGCGCTGGTACACGAGCACGGGCTCGGACGCAGTGGGCGCTACGGCGGCAGCAGCGGCCCCAGGCTTGGCTTTTCGGGGTTGCTGGCGCTGTGCGCAGGCGGGGAAAGCTAGCGCCCCGAGCAGTAAATACAGAAATAAGCGCATGGTCGAGAGATAAAAAGGACCGTTCAGATCAATGAGGTTAGTGAGTCCAGTGCAGCAGCTCTACCTGATTGCTCGCCACAAAGGCAAGTTGCCCAGTGGCCCGATTAAACGCAATGGCCGGCACATCACGCTGCACAATCGGCGACCGCTGCTGGCTGCTCGCCAGCTCGGGGAGGCTGGCGACGACCGTACCGGTTGTGAGATCGAGCAGCTTGGGGTAGTTGTACAAGTCCCATGCTAGCTTTTCGGTGAGCGGGAATAAATTACCAAATTCGCCGACGACGCGCACGGGAGCCGTCAATTCACCCGTACGGATATTCCAGACAGCAATAGACTTGGGCGGTAGCTGGGCTTCCAGGTCTTCGTCCATTGCCTCCTCGTCAGAAGTCCCCACCACTACCAGCTCGTCGGTAAGGAAGCCGGCGGTGCATACTTCGGTGCCGACATCTGGCTGGAATTGCAAGTCGTCGAGTAACAAAGGATTGGCAAGGCAAGCCGCGATATCGAAGGCACCTATCATATCCCAGGGGTGCCAGCACCAGCCTTTGCTCAGTAAGAACGTATTATTCGGGCTGATTTCAAGCCGGGAATGAAAGTAATCCTTTGGTGCCCGTTCCGGGACGTCGGTCACCAGCTCGCCGGTTGCCGCGTCTTCAAAATCGAGCCGATTGTATTCGAGGGGGCAGTGAATGAGGTAGGTGACGCCCGCCACCGTCACAAAGGCAGCCGGATATTCATAGACATTGGCGTGGTAGTCCGACCGGTTGATTTCGCGCAGCAGCTCGCCATTTTTCAGCAGCAGGCCCTTCGTGCCGCGGTGCTGGTAAATAAACGCGTATTCCCCATCGGCCGAAGTGATGGCGCGGTCGAAGGCCCCGGGAAAATGATAGAGGCCCACGGAGCCTTGTTGCCCGGCTGGCCCGTAGAGGCTGCCGCTATCGGCCCAGTCCACCAGCAAGTCGTTGGCAAACCAGGCAATGGTTTGCGGGCTCCAGTTGGTAATGGTTTGGCGTTGAATAGACATAAGCGCAAGAAAGGCACAAAAAACGGCCCGCCGTGCAACGCACGACGGGCCGTTTCTAACTAGATGCTGGCTCCGGCGGCTAGGCTTTGCCCGAAGACTTCTTGGCCTGGGCCTCGCGCTCCTGGGCGGTTTTCATGGCTTCGGCCAGGCGGGCCTGGAAGCCCGTGGGCTTCTTGTCCTTGTTCTTCACCTTGTTAGCTTCGAGCTGGGCGCGAATCTTGGTGTCGTCCACGAAGGAGCGGGTGAGCGCCTGCTGGCCCAGCGTCACGAGGTTCGACACGAGGTAGTACCACGTCAGGCCCGAGGCGAAGCTGTTGAGCACGAAGAAGAACACGAGCGGCATGAGGTAGCTGTAGAACTTCATCGGCCCCTGCATGGCGGCGGTGTTCATCTGGTTGCTCTGGTAGGTCATGAAGAGCGTCGAGATGGTCATCAGCACCGTGAACAGGCTGATGTGGTTGCCCAGGTAGGGCAGCGTGAAGGGCAGGATAATCGGGTTGTCGTACGTGCTCAGGTCGTGCGCCCACAGGAAGGACTGCTGCCGCAGCTCAATCGCGTTGGGGAAGAACTGGAACATGGCGAACAGAATCGGCAGCGTGAGCAGCGTGGGCACGCAGCCGCTGAGCGGCGACACGCCAAACTGCTGGTACAGCTTCATGGTCTCCTGCTGGCTCTTCACCTGGTCGTCGCCGTACTTGGCCTTGATCTCGTCGAGCTCGGGCTTGAGCACTTTCATGCGGGCCTGGCTTTCGTAGGTCTTGTACGTCAGCGGCCAGGTTACGAGCTTGATAATCACCACCAGCAACAGGATAATGATGCCGTACGACGAGATGAACTGCTCCAGGAAGTGGAACACCGGCAGCACGACGAAGCGGTTGACCCAGCGGAACAAGCCCCAGCCCAGGTACACGTTGCGGTCGAAGTTGGGCGCGACGTCCTTGAGCAGGTTGAATTGGTTGGGGCCGAAGAAGAAGCGGTACTGTCCGCCGGCCGGGCTCGTCACGTCGGCCACGGGCAGGGCCAGCGTGGTGCTCAGCGTTTTGATAAACGTCGAGTCGGCCAGGTTCACCGTCGAGTTGAAGGTGCCGCTGGCGAAGGGCTGCGAATCAGCAATGAAGCCGGCCACGAAGAAGTCGTGCTTGTCGGCCGACCACTTGATGGGCGAGGTGATTTTCATCTCCTCGGGCTTCTCGCTGGCCTCGGCCAACGAGCCCGGGTCGTCGCTGGCCAGGTAGTGGTTGATGGTGGTGTGGTTGCGGTTCTGCTTGAGGTCCTGCTCGGTCTGGCGCACGTTGTCCACGAAGCTGAACGTGAGCGGCTGCGGGGCCACGGCCACGCCGCTCAGCTTGAGGTTGTACTTCACCTCGTAGCCGGTTTTGGGCAGCGTGTAGGTCTGGGTGATGGTACCACCCGCGACGGGCGCGGTGAAGGCCAGCTGCTGGCCGCCGTCGGCGGTGGTAGTGGGAGCATCAGCCCGGAAGTTGAGGCTGGCGAAGTCGATGGTCTGGCCGCCGGTGGTGGTCAGCTTGGTGCCGAAGCGGGCGCTCTGGGCATCAAACAAATCGAGCGGCTTGCCGAAGAACGTCTTGTAGTTGTTGAGGCGGGCAGCCGTCACGCGGCCGCCCTGCGTCGAGAATTGCAGCGTCAGCTCGGGGTTTTTGAGCTCGATGCCGCGCACCGGGCCAGCCGTGGTATCGGTGGGCGCGGCCTCGGGGGCGAGGGCGGGGGCAGGGCCAGCGGGCTGGCCCGTAGTGGCGGTAGTGGGGGCCTGGGCCTTGTCTTTCTCCACCTTCTCTTTGGGCGAGAAGAAAAACAGGTATACCAGGAGCAAGGCCGAGATAAGGAAAAGGCCAGTCGCTTGGTTGCGGTCCATTTACTAATAAAAAGAATACGAGGGGCAAAGGTACGGGGTGGTGAGTAGTGAAATGGTGAGATGGTGAGTTTGAGGAATTCCTGGTCAAGCCGTTCGAGCAAACAGACTAACCGAGTAATTCCCCAAACTCACCATCTCACCATTTCACTAATTCACCGCCTACAGTCCCTTCTTATGCTGAATGGCCGCTTTCACGAAGCGCACGAACAGCGGGTGCGGGGTTTCGACGGTGCTCTTGAGCTCGGGGTGAAACTGCCCGGCCACGAACCACGGGTGCACCGTTTTGGGCAGCTCGATTACTTCCACCAGGCCCGTTTCGGGGTTGGTACCCGAGAGGTGCAGGCCGGCTTCCTCGAAGCGCTGGGCGTAGGCCCCGTTGAACTCGTAGCGGTGGCGGTGGCGCTCGCTGATGGTGTTGCGGCCGTAAGCCTTTGCCGCCCGCGAGTTGCGCTTGAGCTCGCAGGTGTAGGCCCCGAGGCGCATGGTGCCGCCCTTCTGGGTGATGTCCTTCTGGTCGGCCATGAGGGCGATGACCGGGTCGGGCGTGAGCGGATTCATTTCCGTCGAGCTGGCCTCGGGCAGCCCCAGCACGTGGCGGGCGTATTCGACCACGGCTACCTGCATGCCCAGGCAAATACCGAAGAACGGAATGCCCTGCTCGCGTACGTAGCGCACGGCGGCCACCTTGCCCTCGAAGCCCCGCTCGCCGAAGCCGGGGGCTACCAGCACGGCATCCACGCCTTCGAGCTGCTGCACGGCGTTTTCGGGCGTCAGGAACTCGCTCTGAATGGTGCGCACCCGCACCTTGCACTCGTTGGTAGCGCCGGCGTGGATAAAGGCTTCGGTAATCGACTTGTACGCGTCGGGCAGCTCCACGTACTTACCCACCAGCGCGATAGTCACCTCCTCGGTCGGGTTCTTCAGGCGGCCCAAAAACTCCTTCCACTCCTCCAGGTCGGGGGCGTGGCCGCCGTTGAGGCGCAGCTTGCTGATCACGCGGGCATCCAACTCCTCCTTGAGCATGAGCAGCGGCACCGAGTAGATGCTGTCGGCGTCGAGGCTCTCGATAACGGAGTTGATCTTGACGTTGCAGAACAGCGCGATTTTGCGCCGCATCTCGATCGGGATGGGGTGCTCGGAGCGGCACACCAGGATGTCGGGCTGCAAGCCGGCCTCGCGCAGGTCGCGTACCGAGTGCTGGGTCGGCTTGGTTTTGAGCTCGCCGGCCGCCGCCAAAAACGGCAGTAGCGTGAGGTGAATCACGAGCGAATCGTGGGGCGGCAGCTCCCAGCGCAACTGGCGCACGGCCTCCACGAAGGGCAGGCTCTCGATGTCGCCGATGCAGCCGCCGATTTCGGTGATGACCACGTCGAACTTGCCGTCCTGGCCCAGCAGCAGCATCCGGCGCTTGATTTCGTCGGTGATGTGGGGCACGACCTGCACCGTTTTGCCGAGGAAGGCGCCCTCGCGCTCGCGGCGAATCACGGTGTCGTAGATGCGGCCCGTGGTCACGTTGTTGGCCTGCGAGGTGGGCGCGTTCAGGAAGCGCTCGTAGTGACCCAGGTCGAGGTCGGTTTCGGCCCCGTCGTCGGTGACGTAGCACTCGCCGTGCTCGTACGGATTGAGCGTGCCCGGGTCGATGTTGATGTACGGGTCGAACTTTTGAATGGTGACTCGGAAGCCTCTTGCCTGCAAAAGCTTAGCCAGGGAGGCGGAAATAATTCCTTTTCCGAGTGAAGAGGTGACGCCGCCGGTGACGAAGATGTACTTCGCGGCCGACGCTGGGGAGGTAGTGGTGGAGCGTTCAGGCATGACGGGGGACAAAGTTACGGCGTAGCCGGCGGTGCCACCGGGTTTATTTTGAGCGGCCCCGGCTGGCTGGCCGGGTATTTTTGCCCGCTGGCACACTACTTGGCCCAGTGGGCGAGTTAGCCAGCACAAGCCTTCAACGACTGCCATGACCCTAGCCACCCTCACGTTCGTTACCCGCCTCCGCCGCTGGCCCTGGCTGCTGAGCAGCTTGCTCTTAGCCGCCAGCCTGGCGGTGGCCCAGCCCGCCACCACGACCCTGCGCAAAGACCTGAAGCGGGATTTTGGGGCCGTGGGCGATGGCAAGACCAACGACCAGGCGGCCTTTCAGAAAGCTGCCGATTTTTTCAACCAGCGGGCTAAAACTCCGGCGGGAACGGGGCCCGCCGTGCTCACGATTCCGAAGGGCGTGTACCTGGTAGGCCGGCAGAATCCGCTCGGCGGCGAGGGCCTCGACGTACTCCATCTGGTGGGCTGTCGCAACCTGACCATCCAGGGGGCCGATAGCGCGAGCACCGAGATTCGCTACGGGGGCGTGCGCTACGGGGCCTTCGAGCCGGCCAGCCTCAAGCCCTTCGAGGCCCCCACCGCCTATTTTGCCGATCGGGCGTACGCGGCCATCGTGGGCGTGTGCATCACCCTGCAAAACTGCGACAACGTCGCGGTGACCGGGCTGGCCATCAACGGTAACGTGGGCCAGGCGGCCATCGGCGGCCACTGGGGCGACACGGGGATTCAGCTGAGCTACGACGGCATTTTTGTGAACGAGTCGCGGCGCGTGACGCTGCGCGGGCTGGCCCTGCACCACTTCGGCCGTGATGGCATTCAGGTCCTCAATCACCTGGCCAAGACCCTCGACGACGCGCAGGCCGACAACGTGCTGCTCGAAAACCTGACGTGCACCTACAACGGCCGCCAGGGTTTGTCGGTAACGGGAGTGAGTGGCCTGCGGGCCGTCAATTGCAGCTTCAGCCACACCGGGCGGGTCGTGCTACCGGCGCTGGGTAAGGCGCTGTTTTCCAGCCCCGGCGCGGGCGTAGACCTGGAGCCCGAAAACGGCTTCGTCAAAAACGTGCGCTTCGACAACTGCCGCCTGGTGGACAATGCCGGCCAGGCCCTGGTAGCGGATCGGCCATCCGGCGACCACCCCGAAACGACTAAGAATGTCGTCGTGGCCAACAGCCTGCTGTGGGGCACGAGCAACTGGTCGATTTGGGTGACGCAGCCCAACTTTCTGTTCCAGAACTGCCGGATCTACGGCTCCCCGGTGCACGGCTGCCAGGCTAAAACGCCCGCCGAGGCCACGCGCTTTGTCGGCTGCACGTTCGAAGACCGGGTGTACCACGGGCAGCGGGCGTACGGCCCGTTTCTCTTTCACTCCGACTCGTACGCCCGCAGCCTGAGCCTGGTGAACTGCCGCTTCGTGGGGCAGCACAGCTACCTGATTCACGCCATCCCGGCGCAGCTCGATTCGGCCAGCTTGTTTCACCTGCGCGGCTGCACCTTCGTCTACGACTACGCGGAAGCGCCGCAGGGGTCTTTCGATAAGATCCTGGGCGTAGTGTTCAGCGGGAATACGATCTTGCGCGACGGCCCGCACCGGGCCACCCCGCACCGCAACGACCTGATGCTCGGCAACGCGGCGGCCCCGTTCTCCACCATCCTGCGGGCGCCGGGCAGCCTCCAGCTGCTGACCACGAATGGCTACTACCTGGTGCAGGGCGGCCTCGATATCGGCCGGCAGCCGGCCCGGCTCCGCGATTCGGCCCAGGTAGTAGTGGGCGCGGATAATGCCTTAGTGGTAAATGAAATGCCCAACAACGTGCCCGAGCTGTACATCGGCCCCACCTCGCGCCTGATTGTGAAGAGCAAAGGGGCGCTGGAAATACTGCGGCGCGTGAAGGTGATCATCGCCGGGCAGCTGATTGTCGAAGACGGCGCCTATTTCTTCCTCGACCCGCAGGCGCAGGTAACGCTGGTAGGCAAGGGTCGCCTGCGCGTCGCGCCCAAGGTGATCAAGACCAAGCACCCGGCTCTGCATTCTACTTACTATTAGCGACTGACTGGCGACGGGGACAGCGGCGACCTCGCGCGAGTTAGGCAGTGTGGCGTGGCGGCGGGACAACTAAAAAATATTTTTAGTCGGGCACTAGGGGGGAGGCACCTCGGCGGTGTAGTACTGGTGGCGGTGCCCGCAAACGTTTGCGGGTGCCGACCATCCTTTTCCACCTTTTTCCCACCCATCAATGCCCACTTTTATTCCCCGCGCTGCTAAGCGCGTCCTGGCGCAGCGTGCCCTGGCCTGCTGTGCGCTCCTGGCTGGCCTCGGCTGGCAAACGGCGGCGGCCCAGAGCTTTCTGCAAGCCAGCGGCCCCCGAATTATTAACGCCAGCAATCAGGAGGTCGTCCTGAAGGGCGTGAACCTCGGCGGTTGGCAAGTGCAGGAAGGCTACATGCTCAAGCCCGGCTACGGCAACAACGGCACCGGCACCCAGAGCCTGGTCAAGCGCGGCTTGTTCAACCAAGGCCAGAGCGACGGCCAGGTGGAGAGCTTTTATCAGCAGTGGCGGGATAATTTCTTCACCAAGGCTGACATCGACTACCTGAAGGACAAGGGGTTCAACTGCGTGCGGCTGCCGCTGCACTACGAGTTGTTCCTCACGGCCAGCCAGCGGGCCGTGCGTACCGGCGTGAGCAAGGGTAGCACGAGCTACGGCGACTACCTCAACGCCCTGCGGAGCTGGTACAATAACAATCAGCTCTTTACCGACCCTACCCAGCAGGAAGGCGTGCGCCTCATCGACGAGGTGCTGAGCTGGGCCGGGGCCAACGGCATGTACGTGGTGCTCGACCTGCACGCCGCCCCCGGGGCGCAGGGCAGCGACATGAATATCTCCGACGCCCTGGTGAGCGGGGGCAACGACTTCTGGAACAACCAAATCAACCAGGACATCGCCGTGCGCCTGTGGAGCGTGCTCTCCAACCGCTACAAGAGCGACCCGCGCGTGGCCATGTACGACGTGCTCAACGAGCCCAATAACATCCCCAATACCTCGTCGCAGAACGGCAACCAGCGCCTGCACGACGTGATGCAGCGCTTCATCAATACCATCCGGGCCAACGGGGATAACCACCTCATCTTGCTGGAGGGCAACGGCTTCGGCAATGATTACAACTGGATGGAGAAGCGCACCTTCACCAACACGGCCAACCTGGTGTACAACTCGCACCGCTACAGCGGCGGCGGCTACGAGATCGACAACAACCCCAACTCGGTCGATGGCAACAACCCCAACAGCCTGCGCCTCATCGGCAACCTCACGCGCTTCCGCTCCGACAACAACGTGCCCATCTGGGTGGGCGAAACGGGCGAAAACTCGGCCCAGTGGATGGCCGACGCGGCCAACGGCCTCAACAGCGTGGGCATCGGCTGGTGCCACTGGACGTACAAGCGCTTTGATACCAACTCGATGGCGGCGCTCTTCCGCATCAACCCGCCGTACATCGTGGATGGCGCGGGTAACATTCCGGCCGTGGTGCAGAACGTCAAGTTTGCCAACTGCGTGGTGAACACGAGCACGCTCAACGCCATTGCCCCCAACCCCGGCGGCGCGGTGCGCAACACCCGGGCCCCCATCGGCAGCCTCATCACGCTGCGGGCCGTGAGCAACAACGCCTACCTCTCGGGCGAGAATGGCCAGCAGGCCGTCACCTGCACCCGCACCACCGCTGGCACCTGGGAGCAGTTCTCGGTGCTCGACGCGGGCAACGGTAAGGTATATCTGCGCAGCCAGGGCAAGTACGTATCGAGCGAAAACGGCACCCAGGCCATCACGGCCAGCCGCACGAGCCCCGGCTGGTGGGAAGCCTTCGACTGGATTGTGAACGCCGACGGCACTATCAGTCTGGGCGGTTACAACGGCCGCTACATCTCCAGCGAAAACGGCCAGCAGGCCGTAACGTGCAACCGCCAGACCATCTCGGGCTGGGAGGCTTTCCGCTATACCGTGGTGGGCAATGCCCGTCTGGCCGGCGCCCCCGCCCCGGCCAGCAGCGCCGCGCCCGCCGACTTCACGGCCTACCCCAACCCCGTGGCTAGCAGTCTTACCTACGCCCTGCCCGCGGGCACCCAGGCCCACACCCTTACCGTGACCGACGCCACCGGCCGCACGGTAGTAACCCGCGCCTACGGCGAAACCGGTGCCCAAAACACCTTCGACGCCTCGGGCCTGGCTAAAGGTCTGTACGTAGTGCGCCTGGTGGGGGCCGACTTCGCGAAGTCGTTCAAGGTCACCAAGGAGTAAGCCGGAACCCCTCGGTAGCTACGCAAAAAGGGCGTTACACCGGCTGGGGTAGCGCCCTTTTTGCGTGGCTACCGAGTAGTCCTCGCACAACCGGACATAATTAAATTATTTTTTTAATAAATATGTCCTGGGCTTCCCCACCCGGCTGGGCATAACTAAATTATTTTTTTAATAAGTATGTCTGGGTGTCTGCCCTGTGCACTGCCGTTGTTTGGGAAGGGGACAGCGTCGCTGCGAGTTTGCTCGCGGGACCCCGCCGGGTACTTGCTGAACAGCTCCGTTAATTAGGTAGAGTAGTTTCTGGAGAACTGCTTTAAGTCGGTGTACAGGTAGGTTATCGTTACCCAGGCGTGGGCGCCTCACCCCCGACCCCTCTCCGAAAAGGAGAGGGGAGCCTAACGATTTTCAATAACTGTTTACGTCTGCCGGCGCTCGGCTCCCCCTCTCCTTTTCGGAGAGGGGGCCGGGGGGTGAGGCGCCTACGCCTGGGTAACGACAACCTGTACCCCGACCCCGTACCCCTCTACCTATTACTTGTGCAGCTTCCGCGCCCGCAGGTAGGCCAGTAGCTCGGTGGGGCGGTCGGTCTGGATGATGGTCGCCCCGTGGGCGACCAGCCAGCCCCAACCGTCGGCGGGTTGGCTTTCCTCCACGCTACGCTCGTCGTCGTGGCCGGCATTTTGATTGGCCCAGAGGCTGTTGAACCAGATTTTAGAGCCCGTCTTCGGGATGGTCTGGTACACGGAGTTAGTGAGCGCGGTGTCGGTGGCGAAGTTCAACTCGTAGGCCACGGGCTTGAGCTGCTGCTCGTACTCGCGGATGGAGGCGTTGGCCCCCGGCTTGCCCAGGCCGATGATGGGCATGTACAGGAGCTTGCTGTCCAGGAGCTTGCCGTTCTTGGCCCGCACCGTGGCGTAGGTCTCGTAAGATTTGATAACGGCGTGGTCCACGGTGCCGGTTTTTTCCAGCACGTCGTAGGCTTCCTGGTAGTAGTCGTAGCCCTTGTCCACGTTCACCATCACCTTGCCCTTGGCGGCCAGCATGCACTGCTCGAAGGTGGGGATGCGCAGGCGGGTGGGGCCGCCGTGCTCGTTTTTGAGGGTCAGCTTTTGCAGCTCGGCCCAGGTGTAGTCGGCGGGCTTGCCGTGGCCGGTGGTGGTACGGTCGAGGGTTTCGTCGTGCATGAGAATCAGCACGCCGTCCTTCGACTTCTTCAAGTCGATTTCCACCATGTCCACGCCCATCTTGATGGCCGACTCAATGCCGACGATGGAGTTTTCGGGCTCGCGCCGCCAATCGGCGCGGTGCGCCACGACGATAACCTGCTTGGTAGTGGGGTCTTTAAAGGTGCGAATAATGGCCTGTACGGGCTGCTGGGCCAGGGCCGGGGCGGCGAGGAGCAGGCCAGCGGCGAGGGAGAGGAGTTGCTTAGACAACGACATGGGAGAAAATAAGAAAGACAAGGGGGAAGGGGGCCAGGCCGCGGAAAGGAGTGCGCTACCTGGCGGATGAATCGGCCAGATACGGCCCAAAAGTTTGCTTAATGGTCAGCGTGGGCGTGCGGTCGTCGAGCACGTACACGCAGTAGCGCCGGCCCTGGTCGAATACCCGGATGAGCACGTGTCCTGCCAAGCTCTTAAAGCCCCGCGCTACCCAGAAGCCGAGGTAGGCTTGCGTTGCGGGCTGCACGTGAAGGTTGAAAACCGCCGTCGTATCACCGGCTGGCCGGCGGTTGAGTAGGCGAAACGCCAGCTCCTGGCCCGGCTGGTCGGAGCACCAGCTTTGCCCGACGACGACCTTAGGAGCCAAAGCGTTGAGGAAAGTCTCGTTGGTGGCGTCGCGGTTGCCGTGGTGGTCCAGGGTCAGGGCATCTACCCGGCCGATGGCCCGGGCCATTGGCGTTTCCACGTCTTGCCGGCCGGGGTAGGCGCTACCCCCGTAGCCCGTATTATCGCCCCCGGCGTAGTAGGCAAACGGGCCGTACGTTACTTTAATGGCGTTGCTCAACGGGTTCTCGTTGAACTTATGGCCGCCGCCCAGCAACTGTTCAGTCGTGAAGCAGGTGGCAGTGGCAGTACCCTGCCCCGTCCAGACCTCAGCGTTCGACTTGATGGCCCGCACGGCAAAGTTTGGGTAGCGCCCGGCCGCGTGCCGCAGGATAATCTGGTCGGTACGGCCGGCCTGCAAGGCAGCGGCCTGCAACTGGCCTTTGCCCAGCCAGTACTTAGCAAAGGCGCGGTAGTTAGCAAAGGTGGGGTCGGTGCGGTAGTGGGCATCCACGTCTACCGGGTAGGTATATCCCCGGTCGAGCAGCGTCTTGATGGGCAGGTATTCGGCCACGTCCGTAAGGCCCGATAGCCGGTAGGCTCCGGTAGCCGACAACGGGCTGTCGGGCCGCACTGCGCCATAGTGGTCGCCGTGGTAGTGCGTAATGAGGGCGTAGTCGAGGGTGGGCGCCCAGCCCGCGGGCATTACTTGCCGGATGTAGCTGGCAATCCACTGCCCGGGCCGCCGCGAGCTATCGGGCCGGGCGGGAGCGAGGCGTAGCGGGGCCAGCGCCTGCGTCGAGCTAGCCACATCCATATCGCCGGCGTCTACTAGCATGGTCGTACCGTCGGGAAATACCAGAAAGCTGGCATTGCCCCGGCCGGTATTGATGAAGTGGATAGCCAGCTCACCTGTCCGCCAGACCAGCGGGCTGGGCTGGGTGGCCGGCGCTTGGCCGTAGCTGCGCAGGCTACCGCAAGCCAGGGTCAGCACAAGAAGGATGGTGTGGGAGCGCATCGAAGCAGGCGGAAAAAGCGTGGCAGGCGGAGCCCTTCCCAGCCCCCGAAACGAGGCAGCGTGTAGCCCAAGCTGGTGTTTGAGACTACCCGCTCCTCGTTTGCGGGGGCTGGGAGAATTCCAGGTAGGCTTTAGTAACCCGGGTTCTGCTTGATGGCCGGGTCGGTATTCACCTGCGCCTGCGGCACCGGCATCAGCAAATTGTGGCTGTCGATGGTAATCGGAATGTTAACGGCCGCGAAGTAGCTGTTCATCACCGAAATGGCCGTGCCGGTGCGCAGCAGGTCAAACCAGCGCTGGCCTTCGCCCACCAGCTCCAGGCGGCGCTCCAGGGCGATGGCAGCCCGCAGGTCGGCCTGGGTGATGGCGGTGGTGCCCGCCAGGCCGGCGCGGCTGCGCACGAGGTTGAGGTTGGTGGCAGCGTCGGGAGTATTGCCCAGCTCGTTTTGCACCTCGGCCAGCATCAGCAGTACGTCGGCGTAGCGCAGCACCACTTGGTTGCTGCCGCCGTCGGTGATGACGGTAGTGGGCAGCACGAGCTTCTTGGTGAAGGGCGTGCCCGAGCTGGTAACGCCCACGTACACGTCTTTGCGGCGGTCGTTGCTGCCGTAGAGGGCGTAGAGGCTCTTGGTGGGCAGGTTGTGGCCCTTGGCCCCCGATACCGTGCCCGAGGGGCTAAACTGCTGGTAGGCAATGCTTCCCTCGGTGTTGCCATTCACGCCGGAGGCAAACTGCACCGCGAAGATGATTTCCGAGTTGTTCTTGTTGGTCAGGCTGAAGATGTCGGCCGGGTTGCTTTGCAGCGCGTGGCGGCCGCTGGTCACGATGCTTTGCAGCTGCTGCTGGGCGGCGCTGTAGTTCTGCTGGGTCAGGTACACCTTGGCCAACAGGGCCTGGGCGGCGGTCTGCCGCACGCGGCCCGCCTGGCTCACAGTAGCCGGCAGCACTGGGATGGCCTCGGTCAGATCCTTGATAATCTGGGTGTACACCTGCCCCTTGTCTGTCCGGCCCTGGCCGAAGTAGGCGTTGGGATCGGTGGTTTCCTGGGTTACCAGCGGCACGTCGCCGTAAAGGCGCACGAGGTTGAAATACAGCAGCGCCCGGATGAACTTCATCTCGCCCACGCGGGCATCGCGGGTGCTGCTGGAGGCGTAGCTCACGTTGCCGATGCGGCTGAGCACTACGTTGGCCCGCTGGATGCCCTGGTACGAAGCCTGCCACACGCCCGTCGCGATGGCGTTGGACGGGATGGTGGTAAACTGGTCGAGCTGCCCGTAGATGCCGTCGTCGTTTGCTGGTACCTCGTCGTAGGTGTTATCCGACGGAATTTCGGTAATGGCCGGCAGGTACAGGCCGTACAGGCCCTGAGCTTGCAGGGTGCCGTACACGGCGTTCACGTACTCCTCCACCTCCGTCTCGTTGCGTAGGAAGGCGCCGAGCGTTTTCGAGGTCTGGGGGTCTTGCAGCAGACTATTGGTGCAGGCGCTGGTGCCGAGCAGCAAACCCAGCGTGGCACAGAGAAGCAGGGATTTTTTCATGGCTGGGAGAGCTTAGAACGTGAGGTTGAAGCCAGCCAGGAACGACTTGGCGATGGGGTAGTTGGCCTGCGAGAAGCCGTTTTGCAACACGTTGTCGATGCTGGTAGCGTCGGGGTTGCGACCCAGGAATTGGGTGATGGTGAAGAGGTTATTGGCCGAGATGTACACCCGGGCCCCGCTCATGTGCGCCTTGCTGGCCCACTCGGCCGGCAGGTTATAGGTCAGTTGCAGGGTGCGCAGGCGCAGGTAGTCGGCGTTCTTGTAGAAGATGCTCGACGAGCGAATCTGGCGGCGGGCGCTGGAGAAGTTACCCAGGTTGGGCTGGGCCAGCGTGCCGTTGGGGTTGTCGATGGGGTGGTAGCGATTCTCGAAGTAGTACTGGTTCGGTACCCCGAAGCCTTCGCCCGACTCTTCCTGGTTGGCCAGCTCCTGGTCGAAGATTTTGCGACCCTTGATGCCCAGCAGGCTGAAGCTCAGCTCAAAGTTGTGCAGGGTGAAGTTGCTCGAAAAGCCGTAGGTAAACTTCGGATTATAAGTGCCGAAGCCCTTGCGGTCGTTGAGGTCAATCACGCCGTCGCCGTTGAGGTCTTCCACCTTGTAGTCGCCCACCAGCGTGCCGGCCAGGTGGGGCGTGTTGTCGATGTCGGCCTGCGACTTGTACACGCCCAGGATGTTGTAGCCGTACAATTCGGCGATGGGGCCGCCCACCTGCGTGCGCCAGGTACCCGCCGAGCCGGTGATGATCTGCGTCTGGCCGGGGGCCAGCGCCAGTACCTCGTTGCGGTTGGTCGCCAGGTTGCCGCTGAAGCCCCATTTTACCGGCCCCAGGTTGATGTCGTTGCCGCCCAGCTCAATCTCAAAGCCGCTGTTGCGAATCTTGCCGATGTTCTGAATCGATGACGTGAAACCCGATTGCTCCGGCACGGGCACGTTGAGTAGCAGGTCCTTGGTGGTCGAGTTGTAGTAGTCGGCGGCTACGGTCAGCTTCTGGCCGATGCCCAGGTTCAGGCCCACGTTGGTCGAGGTCTTGGTTTCCCAGCTCAGGTTGGGGTTGGCCACGGTGGTGGCGTTGAAGCCGGGGGCCAGCGTGCCGCCGTACACGTAGTTGTTGGCGTTCACGAGGGCCTGCGAGCTGTAGTTACCAATCTGGTTGTTGCCCGAGAGGCCGTAGCTGGCCCGGATCTTGGCGAAGGTCAGCGCCTTGGTTTGCGGGAAGAACTTCTCGTTGCTGAGTATCCAGCCGCCCGTTACCGAGGGGAAGTTGCCCCACTTGCGGTCGGGGCCGAAGCGCGACGAGCCGTCGCGGCGGGCCGTCACCGTGAATAAATACTTGTTGGCAAACGAGTACTGCACGCGGCCCAGGTACGACACCAGGCTCCAGGTGTAGCGGGTGGGTACGGCCACGAAGGCGCTGGCCCCGCCGATGTTGGGCAGGTTGTCGTCGGCAATGTTGGAGCCGGTAACGAAGGTGCTCGTGCCGCTTTCCTGCTGGTAGGTGTAGCCGGCCAGTACGTCGAGCGAGTGCTCGCCCCACTGCGCAGCGTAGTTGGCCGTGTTCTCGCTTAGGTAGTTGGCGATGAAATCACGGTTTTCGGTGGCGACGGCGGGCTTGGGCGCGGCCGTGCGGTAGGCCCCGATAGCCCCGGGATTGTAGAAGTCGAAGTAGTTGCTGTTGACGTCGCCCCCCAGCAGGGTCTTGAGCGTGAGGCCCGGCAGCGGCTGGTAGCTGAGGTAGGTATTGCCGAAGGTGCGGAAAAACGTGCGGTTATTGGTAATGCGGGTGGCGATAGCCAGCGCGTTCTCACCCAAGGCCCCGTCCTCGGGCGTGTTGGCCGCGATTTGCTGGCTGATGGCCAGCGAGCCATCGGCGTTGCGCGGGCTGAAGAACGGGTACATGATGTACAGGTTCGAGATCGGGTCGGTCGAGAAGTCGGCGTTGTTGTTGAAGTACTGCTGCCGGTTGTACGACGGGTTGAGGCTGGCCCCGATGGTGAATTTATCCGAAGGCCGCACGTCGAGCTTGAGCGTGCCGCTGTAGCGCTTCAGCCCGTTGTTCACCACGATGCCCTGCTGGTCGAAGTAGTTGGCCGATAGGTAGTAGTTAGTCTTGGCCGAGCCACCCGAAAACGCTACGTTGTAGCTGCTGATGAGGCCCTTGCGGAACAACTCCTTCTGCCAGTCGGTATCGGTGAGGCCAGGCGTGCCGTCGAGGTAGGGCTGCAAGTAGTTGAGGCGTAGCTGGCGCAGGCTGGCCCCCTTGCTCAGGCGGGTAGCCCGGTCATCGCTGATGCTGCGGTTGCTGGGGTTGGCCGATACGTAGCCGTAGTCGCGGGCCTCGGTGAAGAACAGCGCCGCCTGGGCCGCGTTCACGTACTTCACCCGGTCGGCGCGCTCCTGGAAGCCGGTGTACACGTCGAGCGCCACAGTCATCTTGTCGGCCTTGCCCTTCTTGGTAGTGATGAGCACCACGCCGTTGGCCGCCCGCGAGCCGTAGATGGCGGCCGAGGAGGGATCCTTCAGAATGTCCAGCTTCTCAATGTCCTGCGGGTTTATCGAGTTCAGCGACGAGCCCTCGCTCAGCGGGAAGCCATCGACCACGATGAGCGGGTTGCGCCCCGCCGTGAGCGTGCCGATGCCCCGAATCACGATTTGCGGGTCGGTGCCGGGCTGGCCCGAGGCGTCGTTCACGACCACGCCGGCCGCCTTGCCCGCCAGCTGCTGCCCAAAGCTGCTGCCGGCGTAGCGATTCAGCGCCGCGCCCTTCACCTCCGAAATCACGCCCGTTACCTTGGCCTTCGACTGCGAGCCGTAGCCAATCACCACCACGTCGGACAGCGCCTTGTTTTCCGCTTTCAGCCGCACCATCAGGCTGTTGTTGTCGCCGGCATTGACCAGGAAGTCGTTGATCTTCTGGCTTTCGTAGCCCACGTAGCTCACCGTGAGCCCGTAGCGCACGCCGGCTTTCAGGTTGTCGAAGGTGAAAACGCCGCTGGCATCGGTGGTGCTGCCGCGCGGGTTGCCGTTGTTGCCGGCCTCATTCAGCAGCACCGTCACGCCGATGAGCGGCTCGCCCTTGTCGTCGAGCACGGTACCTTTCACGCGGGCCGTGGCTTGGGCGGCCGGGCGGGTACCGGGCTGGGCCGTGGCCGGGCTAGCCAGCAGTAGGCCGCAGGCCACGAGGCCCACCGGCCAGTTTTGCATAAATCGTAGGCGCTGTTTCATAAAACAACTGATAAAATGGGGAAATAAAAAGGCATGGCGGTGCCGCTCGCCCGGGCAAGGGCGCTTCGAAGCAGCTTAAACCGTGGTTAGGGGCAGGGGAGACCTAGGGTGACTTGCGAATAGTGACCTGGCTAGGGGTTTGGATAAAAGTCAGATTATTGGCCGCGCACACGGCCCGTAGCACGACGGGTAAGGCATCAGTGGCCGCAAACTCGCCCGTGAACGAGAGCCCGCGCACGGCAGCCGTATCGTAAGCCACGCGCACGTGGTAGCGGGCACCTACCTGGGCGAACACGGTAGCGAGGTCGTCTTTTTCAAAGGAGAGGCCGGTCGGAATCTCCACTGCCAGCGGCTGGGTGGGCCGGGGCGCGGGGCCGAAATTGTGCAAGCGCACCTGCCGGGTGCGGGTGTTGATGGTCAGCTCCTGGCCGGGCGTCAGGAACTGCTCGCGCATGGTGAGGTGGCTGGCCGCCGTGGCCCGCACCACCACCTTGCCTTCGAGCAGCCGCACGGCTACTTCCTGGCTAGTAGCCGCCTGCACCCGAAACTTGGTACCCAGCGCCGTGGTCGTAAACCCGTTGGCCAGCACCGTAAAAGGATGCGCCGCATCCTTGGCCACCGCAAACAGCGCCGTGCCGCGCAGGCTGATGTCGCGTCGCCCCTGGGCAAAGGGTGGGTAATACGCCACCGCGCTACCCGGTTGCAAGGTCACCACCGAGCCATCGGGCAAGGGCAGGCGCAGCGGGGCATGGCCGGTATTGGTGCGGCGGATTAGCGTCGGGGTGGGGGCCGCCGGGCGAGTGGCCTGGGCCAGCGGCGCGGGGCCAGCCGGCCGGAAGGTGAGGCGCAGTGCCGCCAGGCCCACGGTCAGTAGTACGGCGGCGGCTACGGCCCAGCGCAGCCAGCCGCGGCGGGCGGGTGCCGGCGCTTCGGCGGCCAGGTGCCAGCGCAGGCGCGCCCACACCCGCGTCGACTGCTCGGCGCTGAGCGGGCCGTCGGCCCCGGCCGGGTGGGCGGCGAACTCGCGCTCCAAGCGCTCGTGCCAGGCGTCTTCGTCGGGGCCGAAGAGCGC
>CAJYVK010000375.1 GCA_913778455.1 uncultured Hymenobacter sp.
TTCTCGGCCTCCTTCACGTTGAGGCTACTCACGGCGCTAGTCACGTTCTGGCGATCCTGGGCGAGGTAGCCCACTACTACCACGTCGCTCAGCGAATTGGCATCGGGGGCCAGTGCCACATCTACCGTGCTGCGGTCGCCCACTACTACTTCCTGGCTGGCATAGCCGATGTACGAAAATACCAGCGTAGCCCCGGCTGGCGCCTCTATGGTGTAGCGCCCGTCGGCGTTGGTAGCAGTACCAACGCTAGTACCCTTCACCAGCACGTTGACGCCGGGCAGCGCCTGGCCTTTCTCGTCGACGATACGCCCGGTGACGGGGCCGGCAGCCAGGGCCTCTTTGCGGGTATCAGCAATAGCGGCGGCGTGGGCCAGCAGCGGTTGCAAGGGCAGGCAGCTGAGCGCGGCGGGCAGCACGAGCCGCCGCATATTGGGTACGGACTTTCTCATAAGGTTGAGAAGGATGGGTGGGAAAAATGAGTCCTACAGAGAGAATTTTTACACAATCGATTGTGCAAGCTGATTTAAAAAAACGCCATTCAGGGGTGAGCAGACTGGCGCTATGCGGGGCTAGTATGTAGCTCCGGTGAATCAGCGAGACAATATTAGGGGCTGCTTGCCATATTAACAAAAAAGAAATACTCACAAAAATCCTTCTCGGTACAAGCCAACACCCTAAAAAAGCCGAAAACACCGCCTATTGCCTATTTATCAACCTCACTGGCATCCGACTGATCATTGAAAAAATTTTCTACATTAACGATTGTGTAGATTTTCCTACCACGAGGGGTCCACTGGGCTGCTGAATTACCCTTGCGCATCTTCACCCTCAGAATAGCCGAAGTACTATTGACAGCGGTAGTGCAACTCTCTCAGTTACCAACTCAACGCTGCCACCGAGCGAAAGGCAGCACTGGCGGTAGCCGATTCGTGGCTGGCTATCCCCAAAGTATCGGTGTGCACGATTCGAGGGTAACCAGGAATCACGATCGCACCCGCGCGAAAAAGCCAACGGCAACCACTACGTCTTTGCGTAGCGGCTGCCGTTGGCTTTGAAAGAAAATAAGCTGGCCTAAATCAAATCTCCCAATTCGCGCACGCCTAATGGCCGCTGCACCGTGTAGCCCTCCCCAAACTCCACTCCTATCAAGTGACCAAATTCCCGGGCGCGGGCTTCCATGAAATGCGAAAACGTCTGGCCCGAAAGATAGGTTTGCGGAGCCGTGGGGTCGGCATCCTTATTGAAAAACTGGGTGCCGTAAGCGTTGATGGAAGCCCACTTACCAGCCCAGTACGGCGTAATGTCAACCACGAAATCGGCCGGAATTTGGCGATCCTGGATGTAGTGATATACGTGCTTAGGGCGCCAAGGCTCCTGCGGCTGACCATCGTCACCCAGCGTCTCAATCATGCGCAGCCCGCTCAAAAAACAGGCATCGGTAGCCAGCTGTGCGCCACGCCCGTGGTCGGGGTGCCGGTCGGTAACGGCATTGCAGAGGACGATGTCGGGCTGGTGGCGTCGAATAGCAGCAATGAGCGGCAACTGGTGCTCCCGGTCGTTTTTAAAAAAACCATCGGGCAGTCCCAGGTTCTCCCGCACGCTGAGCTGCAAAATCTTACTAGCGGCGGCCGCTTCAGCGGCACGCGTTTCGGGGGTGCCACGCGTGCCCAGCTCACCCCGCGTAAAGTCTACAATACCTACTTTCTTACCAGCCGCCACGGCCGCCAGCAGCGTGCCCGAACACGACATTTCCACATCGTCGGGGTGCGCCCCCAGGGCCAGAATATCTACCTTGACCACAGATTTAACAGATTTAACGGATGAAACGGATGCGACCGCCACGCGGTCTGACTAGCTCAACAAATAATCTCCACATAAGTCTAGTACCTCGGCGACACCGCCTTGGTAATAAAACAGCTACCATTCCCCCTACCGTCATCGCCTACCCAATCAGCCCGCCGCCGGAGGCAAGCGGGCGTATCGGCGAAATCCGTTTAATCCGTTAAATCTGCGGTCCTATTTGACCCGCAGCTTTTTACCCAGCTGCAGCTTGCTACCCAACCCCGGATTCAGCCGCTTGAGCGTACTCACGCGCACCCCGTAGCGGTCCGCAATTTCCGAGAGCGTATCCCCCGAGCGAATTTTGTGCGTAGCCACCTGCCGGGCCGCCGTGGGCTCGCCGCGGCCGCGACTGTGGCTACCCCGCCGCAAGGCCTGGCTGTAATAGTTGAACAGCGCCGAAGTGATGGTAAAGGTCTCACCCCGTAGCTTGTAATCGGGGAAGTCATAGACGTAAGTCGGGTTGATGGGATTACCCTCGTAGCGCACCTCAAAGTGCAGGTGCGAGCCCGTACTACGCCCCGTACTCCCCCCCAGCCCGATGACCTGCCCAGCCCGCACGAAGGTGCCCACCGGCACCAGCGACTTGCTTAGGTGGCCATAGAGAGTTTCCAGGCCATTGTAGTGACGCACAAGCAGATAATTACCATAGCCACCCCCGTCCCACTTACTGATGCGGATAACCCCGTCGAAGGCCGCCCGCACCGAGTCGCCGGTGTTCAGGTCTAGGTCGACGCCAAAATGCCAGCGCCCCCAGCGGAAAGTAAAGCCCGAAGTAATGGGCGTTTTCGTGAGCGGCATCTTGGCGAAGTGCTGACGCTGCGGGTCCACGAGCTTCAGGGTCAGCGTATCGCGGATGCGGCGGCCGTCTACCCGATACGGGTTGATATTGTGCGTATCCCAGATGGCGTAGTAGCCCGCCACCTTCACCCACGAAGAGTCGATGAGCACCTCGTCCGACATCTCCACGATCTCCTGCCCGCCCTCATTGAGCGTCGTAGTGTCTTCACTCACAATGCTGAGCTGACGGGCGGGGTTGAAAATCGACTTGGCGGCGTCCGAGCGGTCGTCGGGCAGCTCTTCCGTCTCAATAATGGTGGTCGTATCCGGTTTCACGTAGCGCATGGTGGGCGTACGGATCCGAAAAAAGTCCCGGTTGCGGGGCGTACCCGCCTTCGCCTTGGGCACGTGCGTCTTCTTGCGACGCTGCGCCTGCGCGGGGGCCGTGGTGGCCAGCCAACAGGCCAGCACCAGAAAAAGCCCCAGCCAACGAAAAAAAAGCTTGTAGAAAGTCAAACGAAGCCTAAAATAGCAGCCGTGACCTAAGAATTAGGCCACGGCTGCGTGGTTTACGGAATAAGGTCGCCGGCTATTTTCACCTGGCTGCATCCGGCAACTATTAGCTGTGCAAACCCGCCAGGTAGCGCTCGGCGTCGAGCGCCGCCATGCAGCCCGAGCCGGCAGCGGTTACGGCCTGGCGGTAGGTGTAGTCTTGCACGTCGCCGCAGGCAAATACCCCATCCACATTCGTCTTGGCCGAGCCGGGGATGGTTTTGAGGTAGCCCTGCTCGTCGTGGTGCAGGTAGTCTTGAAAAATCTTAGAGTTTGGCTCGTGCCCAATCGCCACGAAGAATCCATGAACGGGAATTTCGCGCGTTTCGTGCGTTATCAGGTTCTTCACGCGCACGCCTTCCACGGCGTGCTCACCCAGAATCTCGTCGGTAGCCGTATCGAACAGCACCTCAATCTTGGGGTTATCCAGCACGCGCTTCTGCATAATTTTTGAAGCCCGCATGGCGTCTTTGCGCACCAGCATGTACACTTTCGAGCACAGGTTGGCGAGATAGTTGGCTTCTTCGGCCGCCGTGTCGCCGGCGCCCACAATAGCTACCTCCTTGCCGCGATAGAAGAAGCCGTCGCACACCGCACAGGCCGATACGCCCGAGCCGTTGAGGCGGGCTTCCGAGGGCAGCCCCAGCCACTTGGCCGACGCGCCGGTGGCGATAATCACCGCATCGGCCGTCAGCTCGGTAGTCTCATCGATGGTCACCTTATGCGGCTGGCCCGAAAAATCCACCTTCGTGGCAATGCCATAGCGGATGTCGGTTCCGAAGCGTTCAGCTTGCTTCTTGAGGTCTTCCATCATTTCCGGTCCCATGACCCCATCGGGGTAGCCCGGAAAATTTTCTACGTCGTTGGTAATCGTAAGCTGACCGCCAGGCTGCAAGCCCATGTACATGACTGGCTTCAAGCCAGCGCGTGCGGCGTAGATGGCGGCCGTGTAGCCCGCCGGGCCCGACCCAATAATCAGGCAGTGAATGTGTTCCATGTGCAGGGTAAGCTTTAGCTTGCCTTTTCGTAATTCCGGATCGTACTAAGTGGGGCAAGCTAAAGCTTACCCTACAAAAAACCCCAACCTCACGGTCGGGGTTTTCAGTTGGCAAATTTAAGTAGAAATTAGCCCAGATAAGGCTTCAGCGCCTTCGAGCGCGAGGTGTGGCGCAGACGACGGATGGCTTTTTCCTTGATCTGCCGCACCCGCTCGCGGGTCAGGTTGAACTTCTCGCCAATTTCTTCCAGCGTGAGGGCAGCCTCGCCGTTCAGGCCGAAATAGAGCGTGATAACATCGGCTTCGCGCTTGGTCAGGGTCGAAAGGGCCCGCTGCACTTCCTTGCGCAGCGAGTCGTTCATCAGGCCCGAGTCGGGCGTTTCTTCGTCCTCGTTTTCGAGCACGTCGAGCAGACGGTTTTCTTCGCCCTGCACGAACGACGCGTCAACGGATACGTGACGACCCGAAATTTTCAGGGTGTCAACTACTTCCGAAGTTGTGAGTTCGAGCACCTCGGCGATTTCCTCGGGCGAGGGCTCCCGCTCGAATTTCTGCTCCAGTTCCGAGAACGACTTGCTGATTTTATTCAGCGAGCCCACTCGATTCAGGGGCAGACGCACGATGCGGCTTTGCTCGGCCAGGGCTTGCAGGATGCTCTGGCGAATCCACCACACGGCGTAGGAAATGAATTTAAAGCCCCGGGTTTCGTCAAAGCGCTTGGCAGCTTTGATGAGGCCCAGGTTACCCTCGTTGATGAGGTCACCTAGGCTAAGGCCCTGGTTTTGATACTGCTTGGCCACCGATACCACGAAGCGCAGGTTGGCTTTGGTCAGTTTTTCGAGCGCTTTCTGGTCCCCGTCGCGGATGCGCTGCGCCAGCGTCACCTCCTCGTCGGGCGTCAGCAGGTCCACTTTACCAATTTCCTGGAGGTATTTGTCCAGAGATTGGCTTTCGCGGTTGGTAATCTGCTTGCTGATTTTTAGCTGTCTCATCGGTAACGGCGCTAACTAGGTAGTTCTAAAGAAGTTATTCGGAATAGTAGTGGGGTGGCTTGGCCGGTGCCAGTACAACCGAAAGCAACAAGGCAATACGTGCTAAAGTTCTTTTCGGCTGATGGTGAAGCGCTAAGGAAACCAGAAAATGGACAGTTAAACTAAGCAGAACAGTTCCCGCCGCACCCTAACTTTTTACTTTCTGGCTTCCCGTTGCTGATTGCGCAAAAACTACGCCTGCTTTTCGAGCAGCACCTTGCGCGAAAGGCGATATTTACCGGTTTTCTTGTCGATATCTACCAGCTTCACGTCAATTTCCTGGCCTACTTCGAGTACGCCGTCGAGCGAAGCGATGCGCTCGTGGGTTACCTCCGAAATGTGCAGCAGGCCGTCCTTGCCGGGCATAATCTCCACGAAGGCCCCGTAAGGCTGAATGCTGCGTACTTTGCCTTTGTAGGTTTCGCCAACCTCGGGCTGGGCCGCGATGGCACGGATGCGCTGGATAGCGCCATCCATATCCTCCTTGTTGGCGGCGTAGATGCTCACGTGGCCCTTCTCGTCCTTCTCCTCGATGATCACCGTGGCGTTGGTATCCTTCTGGATCTGCTGAATGACTTTGCCGCCCGGCCCGATTACGGCACCGATAAA
>CAJYVK010000376.1 GCA_913778455.1 uncultured Hymenobacter sp.
CAGGAAATGCCGCCCGTCGCGCCACTGCCACGAGCGACTGGGAGCGGTGAACTGCACGACGCTCAAGTAAAAGGCCGGGGCCATTGCCAAGCGCGTCAGCTCCAGCCACCCGGGCAGATCGGGGTAATGTGCGACCACTGGGGTACCCGGTACTATGCGACCCAGCAGCACGCACCCCACGCACGCCAGGAATATGCCGAGCCACCAATTAGCCAGCCGGTTCACGCGCAGCGCGTTTGTGCTCAGCAGAAAGGCGAGCAGCAGCAAACCTCCGCAAGCCAGGGAATAGAGTAGCGACATGGAAGCAGGCGGCTAGTGGGGGAAAGCACTGGTCAGCGAAGATAAAAGGCCACGTTTTTGCGCTGCTGCCCGGCCGGCGCTACCCATCTGGAACAGAATGCACTCTTACCCAATACTCGGCACTATCTCTTCATAATCAAAATCTTACTCATCGCCCACATATTAGCCGGCAGGCGTTCGCTTGGATAAAAGGGAACACCTTGGCACGGGTTGGGAGGGTGCTTTGCACCATCTGGAAGCTTCCTTACCTGAAGCCACTCCTCCCATCCTTTTCCGATTAAGCGATGCACCGGATTCTCCGCATTGGATTGTGCTCGGGGCTACTGGCAGCCGCCCCAGGTTGGCTGGCTGCCCAACCCGCAGCGGTCGCTCCGGTAGGCGACGGCTTGCTGGGCTCGTATTACCAAGGACGCAATTTTGAACAGTTTCGGCTCCGCCAAGTCGATGCCACTATTGACTTTCACCGCCGCCACCAGTCCCCGGCGGCAGGGGTGCCGGCCGAGGATTTTTCGGCCCGCTGGACGGGCTGGCTGTGGGTGCCGACGAGTGGGCATTACGTGCTGCACCTCGACGTGGACGATGGGGCTAGGCTTTGGCTCGACGGCCGGCTCCTGCTCGATGAATGGCGCGGCCAATCTATTAGCTCCTACTCCGTAGCCCTCGACCTGCAAGCGGGCCGGGCCTATGCGCTGCGCCTGGATTACTGCCAGTACGGAGCCGACTCTTATGCGCAGCTTGCCTGGGTGCGACCCGAGCAGTTGGCTCAGTTTCAGCGGGCAGCCTCTTGGCGTACGCTGTGGGGGGTGTTCGCCGCCCAGCCCTTGCAGACGGTCATTCCTACCCGTTACCTATTCAGCTATAATCCCACTCGCCCCCCAGTGCCTACCTACGCTGCCTCCCTGATGCAGCGCCCGCAGTCGCCTACGCCTCGCCCGGCGATTCATCGCCTGCTACCCCACCGCGCACCGACTCCCGCGCAACGCCCACAGGCTGCGCCGCCCGGGCCAGCCCTCGTAGCTACTCTTCCCAAGCCGGTAAAACCAACGGATACCCACTTGGCTGAACAGTTGAAAAAAGGCCAAGCTTTAGTCTGGCCCAGCCTGTATTTCGCGCAGGGCCGGGCCGACTTGCTACCCGCCGTGCAGGCTAGCCTGGATACGCTGGCGACCATCTTGCGCCAGCAGCTGGGACTGCGCCTGCAAGTGCAAGGGCACACGGACAACCAAGGCGATTCAACCCTAAATCGTCAGCTATCGCAGCAGCGCGCTGAAGTTGTTTGTCGCTACCTCGTAGCCAGCGGTATTGCCGAAGCTCGCTTGCAAGCCAAGGGCTACGGTGGCTCCCGCCCCGTCGCCGACAATCGGGTGGCCGCGCTTCGGCCCCGCAATCGACGAGTAGTCTTGCAACCGCTACCTTAACTTCCACTGGAGAGCTGGCTTAACCGCTGGCCCCTTTTATTGCACGGCCGCTTTATAGTCCTGCTTGTTAGTTGATGCAAGTAGCCTAGGCGCATACTTTTACTTGCCAAAGTGGCTCTCAAAAATGTCACTCAATCGGCACGGTCATGCAAGTCGCTTTTACCCCCCTTGTCATCGTCCTATTTGTAGTAGTAGCGCAAGCGCTGTTGGCGGCCGGCCTATTATGGTGGGCGCGAGCTAATCAGTTGCCTAATCGTTTCCTGGCCTTACTGATGCTGACCATCGCGCTGTGGCTGCTCGATGGCTTTTTTCGGGTATCGGGACTCTACCAGCAAGAACCGGGGCTTTACTTTTCTCCTATCTATTATTCATTGGCGTTTGGGCCACTGCTGTATTTCTACGTGCGGGGGCTGGTGGAAGCAGATTTTAAGTGGAGTTGGCAGCGCTATGGCTGGCAGTTCGCTCCCGTCCTGGCCCAGGCTCTACTCTACGGGTGGCTGCGCGGCCAGTCTTATGACTACCGCAACTGGTTCTGGCAGCACGTGCACCGGCCCTACACCTACCGCCTGGAATTTATTGGTACCTGGGTGTCGCTCACCAGCTACCTCGTCCTAAGCCTGCGCCTGTTGCGCCAGTACCAACGGTGGCTGGCCGACAACTTTTCGGATATCCTGGCCCTGCGCCTCCGCTGGCTACGGTGGTTACTTATGCTGCTCGCCGTCGTTAGCGCACAATGGCTAGGGGAGGTAGTATTGCGGGAATTCTTCGGTCTTTATTATCAGTACGACTATTCCACCGAACTACTCGGGGGCGTCGTGTTTATTATCGGCATCGTGGGCCTGCGTCAAGCTGACCGCCCTGCCGTTCGGGCGGCGGAGTCTGATTTGGCTACCACTGCATCACCCTTAGCCAGTTCGTTGGCCGACGAGGTTGAAGTGCCGCTGGCCGCCGAAGTACCCGGCTCCTCACCGACTACGCGCCCCGCGCCCGCCATTGATGCGGCCGTGGCCGAACGCATCCGCCACGCGCTGGAAGACGACCGCCTCTTCCTCAACCCTACCCTCACGCTGGCGGAAGTCGCGGCGCACACCGGCCTAGCGCCGAGGCTGATTTCTTATACGCTCAACGCTGGGCTGGGCCGCTCATTCAACGACGTAGTCAACGGCCTGCGGGTGGCCGAAGTGCAACGGCGCCTGGCGCAGGCCGACGCGCGCCGCTTCACGCTGCTCGGTATTGCCCTGGAGAGCGGCTTCAACTCCAAAACCACGTTTAATCGGATTTTCAAGCAGTTAACCGGAGTGGCACCCCGCGACTACGAGGCCCAGTAGGCCCACATCCGGATGTGGGACGTGCCAGCGCCGGATGTGGGGCGCAGCAGTGAGGGGCAAGCCGGCACCTTTGGGCCATGCTTAGCTCCTCTCCCCAATCAGCGCGCCGCTGCCTGCCGCCGCTCGTCCTACTGGCCGGCCTGAACCTGCCAGCCTTTGCCCAGGGCACTCCTACCGCCACTGCCTGGCCCGACCACTCGCGCCTACTGCCTGCCAAACTCCGGGGGATACCCACTGGCCTTACCCTCACCCACTCCCCTGGCCTCGTTCATCCGCAGCCCGATCCGGCACAGCCGGGCAGGTACGCCTGGCAGCACAGCACCAGCGTACGGGCCGACGTGGCCGACCTGCAAATAGTCGAGTGCGGCAGCTTCATTTGGTATGACAGCACCGGCTGGCACGCCAACCTGCACGAAACGCCCGCCGAGTTTGCGCACCTTTTCGCTTGTCCGGCCGGGCAGCTACGGCGAGGGCGCACTTATACCTTCCAACGGAACTACCGCTTCGCTTCGGCCGGCCAGCTTTACGGGGGTGACGCCCTTTGGTACGTGCTGGCTCGCGACGCCCAAGGCCACCTCTACAAAGGCTGGGGCGTGGTCGAAACGGAACCCGACGCTTCTGGTCGCTAACACCATCTCTTACCTCCCTTCTCTCACGCCATGAAACCTTTTCTCCCACTTTGCTTGGTCCTGCTATTGGCTGTTACCACGGCCCAGCGCCCCGCCAGCCGGGCCTATATTCTAAACCCGACTAGCAGCCGCTTGGTATGGACGGGCCACGCGGAAGCTGGCGGCTACGCGCCTAGCGGTACGCTTCGCCTAGCTCCTGGCGGCACACTCGTAGTTACAAGCTCCGGTACTTTGCAGACCGCCCAAGTGCTCGTAGACACCCGCACTCTAAGTAGCGCGAATGATAAATTGCAGGAACACCTGCGGGGTGCGGACTTTTTCGACGTGCCCCACTTCCCTACCGCCTGCTTCGAACTCCTGCGCGTGACGGATGGCCAGGCACAGGGACGCTTAACCTTAAAAGGCCAAACCCATCCGCTTACGATGCCCATCCGAGTGACGCCTCTGGGATCTGATAGTTTGCTGCTCCAAGGCACAGCGCAGGTGGACCGCACCCAATTCGGCATTAATTACAATTCCAGCAGCTTCTTCCAAAACTTAGGTTCATACGCCATCCGCAATGATTTTCAGGTGGCCTTTACCTTGAAGGCCGGCCGACAGTAAGGACAAGCAACGACTGGTAGCATCGGGGCCCGTTCGTCGCCTGCACCCGCCGTTTTTGAGGAGCGCCCTCAACCGTCCCCCATCCCCGCTAACCTGCTAAAACGACCGCGTGAATCTACCAGGGGCGCTACGTGGGCCTGCTGCCCGAGGACAAGCACTACTTCGTCGACAACTCCCCCCTCTCCCACGCCAAGAACCTGCGCGGCAAGCTGCTGCTCATCCACGGCACGGGCGACGACAATGTGCACTACAACAATGCCGAGCAGATGATCAACGAGCTGGTCAAGTACAACAAGCCCTTCCAGCTCATGAGCTACCCCAACCGCTCGCACAGCATCAACGAGGGCGAGGGCACCAGCCGCCACCTAGCCACCACCTTCACCAAGTTTCTCCAGGAAAACTGCCCCCCCGGTGGCCGCTAGGCCCCTGCTTGGGCACTTTGCTAGCTAGCCACTACGATCCGCCTCAGGCACCCGCCTGGGGCGGTTTTTTTGTATCCTACGGCTGTTGACACGCTGGGGCCGACGGTGCAAACAGACGTTCAACAGCGAGCTGCCAGCTCTCGGTCGTCAGATACTTTTTTCTCAACTAGCCTTTTCTAGGTTATCTCGCCGGATTTCAAACTCAGCAGGCATCCTGAGTATATCTCCTAGCAAAAGTCCTAGCATTTAGGAAGTATTTTTTATTTCTATTTGAAAGAAAGAAAATTGAGCCCTCCGGCATCCGCCCCGGTGACCGGTTGGACAATAACCTGACAGCGGGATTCGTCCGCGATGTCGAGGTTTTTCACCCCAGCCTGCTGGCAAGCCCGCCTCATGGCAACGTAACCATCACTTGGCAGACTTTTTAGTCGAGAGCACAAGAAGCAATTATTTTCCAGCAAAAAGCCCCATCTCCGGGCCGGAGATGGGGCTTTTTGCCATCTATTCCTCCCCCCTATCCCACTGGCCGAAACAACCGGCTCCACCGCACTTTGTGCAGCCAGTCGGCGTGGGGGTCGAGCGAGAGCCACACGAATACAGCCTTACCAACCACGTGGTCTTCGGGCACGAATCCCCAGAAGCGTGAATCCTCCGAGTTGTGGCGATTGTCGCCCATCATAAAGTAGTAATTCTGCTTGATGGTATAGCGGGTTAGCGGCTGGCCATGCTGCTGAATCATACCATCTTCCCAGCTAATGCCCGCGTTGTGCTCGTACTGGCTCACGATTTTGTAGTAAATCGCGGCATTGGCCGGCGTCAGCGTAATGGTTTGCCCTTTCTTGGGCACGGGCAGCGGGCCGTAGTCATCGAGTTGCCACCGGCGCGGTACCACGCTCGCGGCAGCCGACACGTCGAAATCGGCCACGTCGGGAAAGAGCTCGGCGGGCGGCGCCACGACGGTGAGCGCCTTCACGTAGGGCTGCTTGCGGAAATATTCCGCCACGCCGGCCGGGCAGCTGATGACGTAGCCGGTTTTACCGGTCTCGGCGTTGGTGCCAGCCACCGGCAGGCCGTCGGGCTGGGTGTAGTCGGCAACGCCTTGCTCGTGCAAGGCCTGCCGCACCTCGTCATTGGGGGCTGGCACTTCCATGAAGTAAGTGGTTTGGGGCTGGCCAGCCACGGGGGCCGGCTGGCCATTCAGAAATATCTGCCCGCGCCGAATAGCCAGCGTATCGCCCGCCACGGCAATGCAGCGCTTGATGAGAAAGGTCCGCAAGTCGGCCGGGCGCTGCTGCTCGTGCGGCACGTGAAACACCACTACGTCATTGCGCTGCACCGAGCTAAAGCCCGGAAAACGATAGGTCGGCAACTGGATAAGGTCGGAGTAGCTCTTGATGCCCAGCACCGGCAGCGTCTGGTGCGTGAGCGGCACTTGCAGGGGCGTCTGCGGCGTCATAGGCCCGTAGTGCAGCTTGCTTACGAACAGGTAGTCGCCCACCAGCAGCGAGTGCTCCATGCTCTCCGACGGAATAACGTAGGCCTCCACGGCCGACCAGCGCAGCAGCGAGGCGGCTACGACGGCAAATAACAGCGAGTCGAGCCACTGGCGGGCTTGGCTTTTGGGAGGGCGCGGCGGAGCCGGGCGACGGGCAAAAAGCTTCATAAGTGCGTGAATAGAAAGGTGTCCCCTGCTAACGCACGTTTCATCTTTTTCGATATTTTGCCCACAAAAAAGCCCACTGGGAGTACCAGCGGGCACTTGCCGAAATAGCTTGCAGAGACTTGCTTTTCGATTTTCTCTACTTTATCCTGATCTAGTTTATTAGTAGGAGGTCAACCCGTACTTTGGCGAGAAGTAGTTTTGGTCTACTTAATCACCACGATTTATGTTCAAACACTTCTTCGCTACCGCACTTCTAATTACCAATACAATTTCTGCTTACGCTCAGACCAACCTATCAACGCCTAGTCAAACTTGTGCCCTCACTATAAGCAATACCTTAGGCGCTAGGCAATCTGTTGAGATGGATTACGGCCAAAAGTCTAAGGCATCTCCAGTCAATGACCAGGAGCTACAACAGGAGGCAGTTGCCATAGGAGCAATGGACTCAGGCGTTTTAGCCCTTAATTACTTAATCCAACACGGCTGGCAAATAGTAGCATTTGGCACCCTAGGGGGTTACGAGCATGTTTATTTCCGCCGTGTGAAACCGTGAAACTGCGAAGGGCGAGCATGTAAAAGCCCCCCTGGGGGCATTACCCCACTTGCTGCCCCGTAGCTCTTGTCCCCCAGACTATTCTCTGCACAAAAAAGCCCCTGGCGCGATGCCAGGGGCTTTTTTGTGCAGAGGAGGAGGGATTCGAACCCCCGGAGGTTTAACCCTCAACGGTTTTCAAGACCGCCGCAATCGACCACTCTGCCACTCCTCTAAAAATAAAATGGTAAAATGGCACTTTAGCGAAGTGTGGAAGCCACTTCACTAAACTACTATCTCACCATTTCGCAGAGAGGGGGGGATTCGAACCCCCGATACCGTTGCCGGTATAACGGATTTCGAATCCGTCGCATTCGACCACTCTGCCACCTCTCTAGGGTCCCAAACGAGTGGTTGGGGTTGCAAAAGTAGGAACGAATAGGAGATTTGAAAACGTGGGGCGGAAAAAAATTTCAAGTTTTATGCTAGTGGCCTCACTATCAATTCCTCATTTTTTATCCATTTCCTTCGGCAGCAATTCTAACCGGCCGGTTACGGCGTCGATGCTCACGTTGACCTCGAAGCCGATGATGAGCGTCATGCACACAAACTCCAGCCACACCATAAAACCCACCAGCGCCCCGATAGAGCCGTAGAAGTGATTGTACGAGTTGAAGATGCGCACGTAGAGCGTGAACAAAAACGACACCAGGAAGATGAGCAGTGTAGCCACCAGCGCCCCGGTCGAGACGAAGGGCCACTTGTCGTGCACCGGCGGCACGAAGTAAAAGATCACGCAGGTGGTCGTCAGAAATAGCCCGATGAGCGAGCCGTAGCGCAGGGCCAGAATCATGAATTCGGTCGAGCTCTCGGGCACGATTTCGTAGAAAACCAGCGCGTCGATGATGAAGGTGCCGAAGAAGATGCCCGCGATGGCTACCACCAGGATGAGGGCCAGCACGAAGGTCAGGCCGGTGGCTATCACGCGCTTGTGCAGGTAGCCGCGATGCTTGAACCACGGGTACTTCTTCTCAAACGCGTCGAGCAGGGCCATGATGCCGTTGCTGGACAGCACCAGCGCCGATACAAACCCGAACGAGAGCAGCCCGCCGTGCGGAATCCGCACAATGTCTTCGATGGTACCCGCCGTGGCCGCGTACAGCTCGTGGGGCATGATGTCGGCCAGAAATTGCAGAATGTCCACGTCCAGGTTGGGCACCGGAATGTACGGGATGAGCGTGAACAGGAAGATGATGGTCGGAAACAGGGCCAGCGTGAGGTTGAAGGCCATGTAGGCGGCCCGCTTTTCGAGCGAGTCGAGGCGCAGCTCGTGCAGCACGCGCTCCCCCACCTCGTACACCGAGATGCGGCCGCCACGCATCCGCTGGCGCTTGCCCCACGCCAGGAGCGTGCGGTAGGCGCGGTGGCGGCGCACATCGGGCAAGGCAGCGCGGCGGCGGGCGGGTGGAGCGTGCATTTTTTTGAATTATGAGTTATAAATTATGAGTTATGAATTGCATAAGTGCTTGGCTCTATCCAAAACTCATAATTCATAACTTATAATTCATAATTATTTTCCGAAGGCCGCCGGGGCGGGGGCGTCGCCGGGGGTGGCGCGACCGGGGCCGAGGGGCAGGTCAGCGTCGCCTTCCGAGAAATACGGGGCCAGCTTCTGGCGCACGCCATCGGGGATGGGCACCGGGCGGCCGGTGGCGGTGCTCACAAACACCATCAGGGTATAGCCTTCGGTGAGTAGCTCGCCGGCCTCGTTGCGGATTTCGTACTCGAATTTCACCCGCGAGCCCTCGGCCAATTCGCGCAGCATGACGCGAATGGTGAGCAGGTCGTCGTAGCGGGCAGGGCGGCGGAAGCGGGTGTGCAGCTCCCCCACCGGCATACCCACGCCCTGCGCTTCGAGGTCCTTGTAGCGAATGCCCAGCTCCCGAAACGACTCGGTGCGGGCGACCTCAAAATACGCCGCGTAGTTGCCGTGATAGACGTAGCCCATCTGGTCGGTTTCGGCATAGCGCACGCGGATTTGGATGTCGGCTTGATACATTTTTAAGCTGTTAGCTATCAGCGGCTAGCTGTTAGCTTTTCTAAATAACACCAATACTTACAGCCAGAAAGCTAACAGCTAGCCGCTGATAGCTAACAGCTTAAAAAAAGCTACCGAATGCCCGCCCGCGTGAGGGCCGCCTGGTAGCGGTGGGCATTCACGAGGTGCTGCTGCTCGGTGGCGGCGAAGGCGTGGTAGCCGCTGAAATCGTCCTTGGCGCAGAAGTAGAGGTAGTCGTTGGCTTCGGGATGCAGCACGGCGTTGATGCTGGCGATGCTGGGCAGGTCGATGGGACCGGGCGGCAGGCCGGCGTACTTATAAGTGTTGTAGGGCGAGTCTTTTTGCAGGTGCACGTTGAGCACGCGCTTGATGCCGAAGTCGCCGTTGGCGTATACTACGGTGGGGTCGGCTTGCAGCTTCATGCCGCGCTTGAGGCGGTTGAGGTACACCCCGGCGATGCGGGGGCGCTCGTCGGCGTGCTGCTGCTGCTCGGCCTCCACGATGCTGGCCAGGGTGCTCACCTGCACGCGGGTAAGGCCCAGCTTCTGGCGGGCCTCGTCGCGGGCGGGCGTCCAGAATTTTTCGTACTCAGTTTTCATGCGCTGCATGAGGTTTTGGGCCGAGGTGTTCCAGTACAGCTCGTAGGTGTTGGGAATGAACATCGAAAGCACCGTGGTGGTGTCGAATCCCAGGCTCTTGGTGTAGCTGGGGCTGCTGAGCAGCGAGTCGATTTGGCGGGGCTTGGCGTCGATTTGCTTGCTGAGCTTGGTGGCGAGCTCGCGGCGCAGGCGCACGTTGGTGAAAGTGAGCTTGAGCGGCGTCTGGCGGCCCGATTTAAGCAAGTTGATGACCTGACGGTTGGTCATCCCGGTTTTAAGCTCGTAGCGGCCGGGCTTCACGGCGCCGGGCTTGTTGTAGCCCATAAGCTTGCCCACGAAGTGCAGCGAGAGCTTATCGATGATGGCACCGGTATTTTCGGTCGCCACCAGCGCTTTCTGCCAGTCATCGCCCTTGTGAATGAGCACGAACGTCGGCAACTCCTTGGTATCGACGTTGGTAGTGTAGAAAATCTGGAAGAAGTAGTACGAGAAGCACACCAGCATGAGGCCCAGAATCACGCTCACGGTGGCGAAGCGGTTGCGGCGCTTGATGGAATCGGCCCGGTACTCGACAGCGGACTTTTTGACAGGTTCAGACATGGAGCGGGGAAGTTGAGCGTCAAAATTAACGCCGCCCCGCCCTACGAATACCGTGAACCTAAACAACTGGCGATGCTTTTGCTTATAAGCGCCAGCTAACCGCCCAAAACCCCGCGCCGTAGTAACTTTCGCGCCAATTACGGGCTATTCCGCTGGCTCACCTGTTTCATTATCTCTTTTTCTGCCTTATGGCCGCTACCCTGCTTCGCATCCATCCCGATAATCCGCCGCAAAGCCGCATCCTGCAAGTAGTCGAGGTGCTACGCAAGGGAGGGCTCATTATTTACCCCACCGATACGGTTTATGGCATTGGCTGCGACATCAACAACGCGAAGGCCGTTGAGAAGCTTTGCCGCATCAAGGGCCTGAAGCCCGAGAAAGCCAACCTGAGCTTTATCTGCCACGATTTGTCGCACATCAGCGACTACGCGCACGGTATCACTACGCCAGTGTTCAAGGTTATCAAAAAAGCCCTGCCCGGCCCGTTCACCTTCATCTTCGAGGCCAGCCCCAACGCCCCGCGCTACGGCGGCGTGAAGCGCAGCACGGTGGGTATCCGGGTGCCCGACAACCAGATTGTGCGCCAGATCGTGAAAGAATTCGGCACGCCCATCGTGAGCACCTCGGTGCGCGAAAGCGAGGAGCAGCTCGAAGAATACGTAACCGATCCCGACCTGATTTTTGAAAAATACCGGTCGCTAGTGGACCTCGTCATCGACGGCGGCTTCGGCGGCAACGAGCCCAGCACCATCGTCGACTGCACCAACGACGACTTCGAGCTGGTTCGCCAGGGCCTGGGCGACATCGAGCAGTTTCTTTAAGCGGTGAAATAGGGAGGTGGTGAAATGGTGAGTTTTCTATTGCGGAAACTCACCATTTCACCACCTCCCTATTTCACCGTTGCCGCTTGTGCTTCCAGCGGCGGTGCGTCCAGAGGTACTGCTCGGGCGTGGCCCGGATGTCGGCTTCCAGCAGCCGGATAAATGCCTCGGTGGCTGGGTAGCGCTGGGCCTCGCTGGGTGCGTGAGCGCCAGCGGCTACGGCCCGGCCGTCGGGGAGCTCGGTAAATTTCACTTCGTAATAACCGCGCCGTACGCGCCGGATGCCCACGTAGAGCACGGCGCAGTCGAGCTGCTGGGCCAGCCGGTCGGCGCTGGTATAGAAGCCGGCATCCTGGTGCAGGAAGTCGGTCCAGTACGGCCGGTCGTCGGGGCCAGCGGCTTGGTCGGTGAGCAGGCTCAGGGTACGGCCCTCACCCCGGTGCTGCACGAGGTAGCGCAAAGTGGCCAGCATGGGTACCGCGTCGGCCCCGAGCCGGGTGCGCAGCCGTCGCATGAAGTACTCGAAAAACTTATTGGTGAGCGGCTTGTACACGCCCGCCGCCCGGCCCGGGAATTCCAGGGCCGCGCCCGAAAGTATCCACTCCCAGTTGCCCCGGTGCGAGCCCAGCGAGAGCACCGTGCGGTTGTCGGCAAAGTGCCGGGTCATTAGCTCCGGGTTGACAAAGCGCAGGCGACGGCGCAGCTCGGCGGGCGAGATGGCGGCAAGCTTCAGTATCTCTACCACCACTTGCGCGAAGTGCCAGTAAAACTGGTGTCCAATGCGCTCGACTTCCGCCGCGCTTTTTTCAGGAAACGAGTTGCGCAGATTTTCGAGCACTACGCGCCAGCGGTAACGCGCCACGTAGCGCAGCAGCAGGTAGATAATACCCGCTAGCCCGTGCAGCACCGCCAGGGGCAGGTGCGCCAGGGCCAGCAGGGGCCAGGTAAGCGGAGGGTAATACCACGGCGCAGCCGGGCGGGCACTCATCGGGGCACGGCGGCCCCGGCGGGAGCATATTCGGTGAGGCTGCGCTGCCCGCGCTGGCTTTGGGTAGCCAATACCTTTTTAGTGGCTGCGTCGCGGGCCTCAATAGTGAGCGTAAAGGGGCCGGTCGGAATGGGTCCGAGCGGCAGTTGGCCCACCACGGCCGTGGGCCGCCCGCCCTGCGTGGTTACGAGCGGCGCGTCGGCATCGGCGGCGGTGCCATCCTCGGCTGCCAGGTGATAGTGCAGGGTGACTTTACGGCCGGCGGGCAGGGCGTTCAATTCGGTGTAGAAGAATACGTTGTCGGCTCCCCGGCCGTAGTAGCCGCCGGCCGCCCGCGTGAGCAGGTAGCCGCCCCGATTAAAGGCACTCTCGCCGCTGGCCTTGGCGGCGGGCTTCGCCAGGAAAACGAGGTCGCTGAAAGCGGGTGCAGTGGGCGCGGCTATTACTAGCGGCTGCTCCACGGTGGTTTCACCGTTAGCACTTTTGTACTGGTCACGAATGCGGCCGCGTAGCGTGTAGGTACCGTCGGGCACGGTCACGCGCTTCAAAAAGCTCAGCGGGTTTTTAATGGCCACGGTAGTATCGCTGAGCACGGGCGGCTTGAGCGTCACGGTTTCGTGCCAGGCCGGGGTGCCGTCGGCTTTTAGGATGTCCAGATCGACCACTGCCGACGACTGGAACGACTTGGGTGCCCGCTGGCGATAAGTCAGCGGCTGGGTGGGCACCGTTACGGAAATTTCCACTTCGCCGCCCTTCTGCACTTGGTCGAGGTTGCGGAATTTGGCTACTTGCAAAATGAGCTGGGGCGGGCCGGCTTGGGCACTGAAGGTGGCCGCTACGGCCAGCAGGGCAGACAACGAGAAGACGCGCATAGAGGCAAAAATACGTAGTACGGACGGGCCAGGGCCATTACCGTGCCGAGCCCCTGCCTTGTACCTTGCGGCCATGTCCGTTGTTTTGTCCGAGCTGCATTACCTGCCCTCGATTCCCTTTTTTCAGCAATTACTCGCCGCCGATCAACTGCTGCTCGACGCCCACGAGCACTACCACAAGCAGACGTACCGCAACCGGGCGCTCATCCTCACGGCGCAGGGACCGCAGCCGCTCACGGTACCGGTAGTGGATGGCGCCCGCTCCGAAAAAATCCGCACCAGCGAGATTGAAATCGACTACCGCCAGAACTGGATGCACCGTCATTTTCGCACCCTGCAAACGGCCTACGGGGCCTCCCCTTATTTCGGCTACTACGCCGATTATTTGCAGGATATTTATGCGCAAAAACCGGCGCGACTCTGGGACTTGAACCTAGCTTTTTTGGCGCTGTTATTACGCTGTCTGCGCTGGCCATTGCCCGTGGCCTTTACCACTGAATACGTAGCCCCGACGGCCGCGCCGACTCCTCCCCTACTCGATCGGCGCGACTTCTTGACACCTAAAAACCTGGTAGCCGCGCTCCAACCTGACAGTCCGTCGCAGCGAGCCTACCCACAGGTGTTTGGTCCCGCATTTGTACCGGGGTTGAGCGTATTGGATTTGCTGTTTATGCAAGGGCCAGCGGCCGGGCAGTTTTTGGTTTTGTAGGGTAAGCTTTAGCTTGCCCCACGCAAGGTTGGTTTCGCCCGACCGCCGGGCAAGCTAAAGCTTACCCTACATTTTGGCGAACCTTCGCCCACAGGCGCTTGTTTTTCTCGTAATCCGCTTTACTTTACGTATTGGTGTAGCGCAACTATTCGGGCCGTTTTCGGTACAGCTACTATCTGCGTCTTATTTCTATCTTGCTTGCATGGAAGCTAAATTTTCAAACCGCGTCAAGGAGGTTATTTCCTTGAGCCGGGAGGAGGCCATCCGGCTCGGCCACGATTATATCGGCACCGAGCACCTGCTGCTGGGCATGATTCGCGAGGGCGAAGGCACGGCCCTGGGCCTGCTCAAAAAGCTGGGGGTGGCCACCGACGAGCTGAAGTTTGCTCTAGAGCAAGCCACGCGCAACACGGCCTCCTCGCAGGGCACCAGCATTACCGGCTCGATTCCGCTCACCAAGCAGACCGAGAAGGTACTCAAAATCACCTACCTCGAAGCCAAGATTTTCAAGTCGGAAATCATTGGTACCGAGCACCTGCTCCTCTCGATTCTACGCGATGAGGACAACATTTCTTCTCAAATTCTTTCCAAATTCAACGTGAACTACGAAACCGTGCGCGATTCACTCGACTACCACGGCGCCGCTCCGAACTCGACTGGCCCCAAGGCCGCCGGCCCGGAGGCTGACGACGATGATGACCGCCTCTTTGGCCAAGGCCAGGGCGGGGCTGGCCGCGGCCAGCAAGGCGGCCAGGGCGGGGCTACCGGCACCCGTAAGGCCGGCGAAAAATCGCGCACCCCGGTGCTCGACAATTTCGGCCGCGACCTGACCAAGCTGGCGGAAGAAGATAAGCTCGACCCCATCGTGGGCCGCGAAAAAGAAATTGAGCGCGTGGCCCAGGTACTGAGCCGCCGCAAAAAGAACAACCCGATTCTGATTGGTGAGCCGGGCGTTGGTAAAACGGCCATCGCTGAGGGTCTGGCCCTTCGCATCATCCAGAAGAAAGTAAGCCGCGTGCTGTTCAATAAGCGCGTGGTCACCCTCGACCTCGCGTCGTTGGTGGCTGGCACCAAATACCGGGGCCAGTTTGAGGAGCGCATGAAGGCCGTGATGAACGAGTTGGAAAAGTCGCCCGACGTAATTCTGTTCATCGACGAGCTGCACACGATTGTGGGTGCCGGCGGAGCCTCGGGCTCGCTGGACGCCAGCAATATGTTCAAGCCGGCCCTGGCCCGGGGTGAGATTCAATGCATCGGCGCTACTACGCTCGACGAGTACCGCCAGTACATCGAGAAAGATGGCGCGCTGGCCCGTCGCTTTCAAATGGTAATGGTGGATCCCACCACGCCCGAGGAAACGATTGAGATTCTGCACAACATCAAGGACAAGTATCAGGATCACCACCACGTGGTGTACACCGACAAAGCCATTGAGCAGTGCGTGAAGCTGAGCGACCGCTACATGAGCGACCGCTTCCTGCCGGACAAAGCCATTGACATTCTCGATGAGGCCGGGGCCCGCGTGCACATCAACAACATCGTGGTACCGGAGGATATTCTCAAGCTTGAAGAGCAAATCGAGAACATCAAGACGGAGAAAAACCGCGTGGTGAAATCGCAGAAGTACGAGGAGGCCGCCAAGCTCCGCGACACCGAGAAGAAGCTGCTCGAACAGCTCGACACTGCCAAGAAGAACTGGGAGGACGAGACCAAGAAGAAGCGCTACACGGTGAAGGAAGAAAACGTGGCCGAGGTAATCGCCATGATGACCGGCATCCCCGTGAACCGCGTGGCCCAGAATGAGGGTGACAAACTCCTGCGCATGGGCGAAGAGCTGCAAGGCAAGGTGATCGGCCAGGATAAAGCCATCAAGCAATTGGTGAAAGCCATCCAGCGCACCCGCGTGGGCCTGAAAGACCCGAAGAAGCCAATCGGCTCGTTCGTGTTCCTCGGCCCGACGGGCGTGGGTAAAACGGAGCTGGCTAAGGTACTGGCTACCTACCTCTTCGACAAGGAAGACGCGCTGGTGCGCGTAGACATGTCGGAGTATATGGAGAAATTCAGCGTATCGCGCCTGGTGGGCGCGCCTCCCGGCTACGTGGGTTACGAAGAGGGCGGTCAGCTGACGGAGAAAATCCGCCGCAAGCCGTACTCTGTCATCTTGCTCGACGAGATTGAGAAGGCGCACCCGGATGTGTACAACCTGCTGCTGCAAGTGCTGGACGACGGTATCCTGACCGACGGCCTGGGCCGTAAGGTGGACTTCCGCAACACCATCATCATCATGACCTCGAACATCGGGGCGCGTGATCTGGCGGACTTTGGCGCGGGCATCGGCTTTGGCACCAAGGCCCGGCAGGAGAACATGGACGAGATTACGAAGGGGACCATCACCAATGCCCTGCGCAAAACCTTCTCGCCCGAGTTCCTCAACCGCTTGGACGACGTGATTGTCTTCAACTCACTGGAGAAAAAGGACATTCATAAAATTATCGACATCAGCCTCAGCAAGCTGCTCAGCCGTGTACTCACGCTGGGCTACAAAGTAGAGTTGACCGAAAAAGCCAAGGACTTCGTGGCCGAGAAAGGCTACGATCCCAAATACGGCGCTCGTCCGCTCAACCGGGCCATTCAGAAATACATCGAAGACCCGATTGCCGAGGAAATCCTGAAGGCACAGCTGCTGCACGGCGACATCATCACGGCCGACCACGAGGATGGCAAGGATGAGTTGACCTTCACCATTGCAAAGAGCGACGAAGCTCCCAACCTGGCCAGCGACGAGCGGCCAGCCGAGAAGCCTTCGGAGCCCGAAGCTGGCGAGTCGAAGTAGCGTAAAGCTGAGTAAGCAAAAAGGCCGGTCCCGCGATGCGGGGCCGGCCTTTTTGCTTTAAGTTATAAACTCCTCTTTTATCACATTCATATGTCTGTCCTGGATTCGGAGAAAGAGATTTAACAGCCAGTTTCGCTGTATAGATTATAATTCGTTAGCAAGCCCAAGTTATTGTGCGCTAAGTATACCGGAATCTGCCGAGCACTACTCTATTCTATAAGCAAGCGGGCTTCAGCTAAAGCTCATCAGTATCCGCTTGCTTTGGTGGGTAGCTAAAGCATAATTCGGCTGTTAAAAGATGTCTTATCGCGTAATAACGGCGGCCCTGGCAGCGGCCGCGCTGGCACTGCTTCCGGTTCTCTATCTACACTACCGCTGGCCCACGGTACTGGCTTTTGTACCTATTCATTATGGCCCCAACGGTCCCAATCGCTTCGTAGACCGCCAGATCTTGTGGAACGTTGCCTGGTTTCCGACCATAGCCTACGTGCTATTTACCTTTTTCCCCCAGGTGCAAGAAGGCGAAAGCCTATTCTGGAGTAGTCCGCGGCAGCGGCGGGTGCGACTTCTGACGGTAGCAATAATCACGATGGGCGCTCTATCGTTCATAGGGAATGGCGCCCGCACTAGCCGGGCCACGCTGGGTCCGCCATTCCCGAAAGTGGCCTCGGGCCGCTAGCCGCCCTGCTTGTTGCCGCCGCCCTTGGTATCGTTATTTTGGATAGACTTGCGCTGCTTGGTCTGGCCAGCCTGGCCGAAGCGGTAACTGAAGTTGAAGCGGAAGGCCCGCTGGTAGGCGCGGTATTCACTCTGCTCGGTAAAGAGCTCAGTGTTGGTTGTACTGCGATAGGGCCAGTAACTATTGAAGGGGCTGGCGATATTGAGCGTGAGGTCGGCTTTTTCCTTGAGGAATGTTTTCTTCACGCCCATCTGGTAGTAGAGGTTGGCCGGACCCCAGCCCTGGATGTCGGGAGAACGGGTATTGGCGAACAAGAAGCCTTGGACGGTGAAACCCTTGTTGAGCTTATAAGAAGAATTGACGTTGAGGCCCGCCAGGAAGCCGCGCCGCTGCACGCCCAGCGCCGGTGAGTTGCGTACGATGTACTGCACGTCGGGGCCGGTGCTCAAGTCCCACTTGGGCGTGGGCTTGGCCGAGAGGTACACGTTGAATTGATAAAAGGTGTTGGCCGCCACGTTGGCGAAGGTCTGGGCGGTCACGCTGGCATCAGGCGTCACGCTGGCAGGCAGCGGCACGGGCGGGTCGGGGTTGGTAGTGAGGTAGCGCACCTGCTCGATGGCATTGCCGGTGTGGCGCACCGAGAGCGCGGCGTTGAGCGTGGTGGTTTTGAGCGTAGTGCTGTAAGCCAGCTCGTAGGAGTCGGTCAGCTCGGGGTTGAGCACGGGGTTGCCGAAGTTGATGTTCTTGGCATCGGAGCGGTCTACGAACGGATTGAGGTAGTCGATAAACGGCCGCGTGATGCGCCGGCTGTAGGCAAAGCGCAGGCTGGTTGCGTCGCTGAAGGCGTAGCGGGCGCTGGCATTGGGCAGCAGCGAGAGGTAGCTGGGCAGGTCGAGCGGGGTGCTACCGGCCCCGAAGCGGGCCGTGATGGCCGTGCGCTCCAGGCGAGTCCCAATGCTAGTACTCAGCTTTTTACTCGCGCTGAAAGAATACGTAGCGTAAGCGGCCTGCACGTTTTGGGCGTAGTTGAAATCGGTGCCCCGGCCGGGTAGCGAGACAAATTCCGGCGACTGCGCGGGCGTGAGGCCATCGACGGTAGCCTCGGAGCCAGTGCGGCGGAAAATCGCTTTCAAGCCCATTTCCAGGGTACGGCTGTCGCCGAAGGGCTGGGTGAAATCGGACTGGAACGTAACCTCGTGGCCGGGCGTGCGGCCCCGGCTGCGCTCGCGGTAGCTGGCTTTGCTTTGTTCGAGAATGGTCAGCGAATTATTGTACTGGTCGAAGTCGTAGCCAAACGTACCATTGTTAAGGGCGTATTGGCCCAGCACGCTCCATTCTTTACGCGCCGTGGTGAAAGTGCGGGTGTAGGTACCAGTAGCTTCCACGTTGAGGCCGCTGAACAGGTTCTTGGTATCGCGGGCAAAGAGCTGGTTGCGGGTAGGGTCGAAATTGGTGTAGCGGTTGAGCAGATCCTGGGTCGAGCTGCCGCCGTAGCCATTGACCGAGCCAGCCAGCGAAATACTGTGGTGGTCGGCGGGGTCGTAGTCGAGGCCCACCGTGCCGTAGTACCACCCACCCCGGTTGTAATTATCCGAGCTTTGACGCAGCGTATCAGCCACGGCCCCGGCGAAGCCGATGCGCTGGCGGGTAGCTTTGCCAGGGTTGTACCACGCCCCGGCGCTGGCCGACGAGGTAAAGCCCACCTTGCCCTTCTTGAAGTTCAGGGCCGAGTTGAAATTGGAATTGCGGTTGCCACTGCTGGCCCCAATGCGGCCGTTCAGCCCCTGGTCTACCCCTTTCTTCAGGACGATGTTGATGATACCCGCCGTACCCTCCCCGTCGTACTTGGCCGAAGGCGTAGTAATAACTTCCACGCTCTTAATCTGCTCGGCCGGAATGCTCTTGAGCGCCTCGGCCAGGTTGCGAGCCAGCGTGGGCGAGGGCTTGTTGTTGACCAACACCTTGAAATTGCCCGAGCCGCGCATTTTCACGTTGCCGTCGCCATCCACGGCCAGCAGCGGGGCCTTGCGCAGCACGTCCTGGGCCGTACCGCCGGCGTTGCTCACGTCCTGCTCGGCGTTGTAAACGAGGCGGTCGGGCTTTACCTCCACCACCGGCTTGGTACCGATGATGACGGCCTCGCCCAGCGCCTGGGCCGCCGTGGGCAGCAGGAAGTTTCCGACGGCCGTCGCCCCGGTGCCCACCGTTACGGGGCGGGTGCGGGTGCCGTAGCCCACGTAGCTGGCCCGCAGCCGGAAGGCCCCGGGCGCCAGCTTGGTCATGGTAAAGTGACCCTGGTCGTCGGCGGCCACGCCCGTAATGGGCTTGTCGCCGGTAGCGGGCAGCAGCACCACCGTGGCGTAGGCCACTGGCTGGCGACCCAGCGAGTCGAGTACCGTACCCGTGAGCGAGCCGGTAGCGGCGGGAGCCGGGGCCGGCGTTTGCGCCTGCGCTTGGGCCACGCCGACGAATAGTAGCCAGCATAGCAGCCACAGAGTAGTTTTTTTCATAGGTATTAAGGTGAAGGCGGTGTTTGTGGCCTTAGGGATGCGCGGAGCTGCCCGGTGGTTGCTTGCCCGTTTGAAGATTTTCTGAAGCGTTGCCCCGGCTACCGGGCGGCGGGGCCAAACGTTACAGCGCCCCACCGGGCGGCGCGTTACCAAAGTGTGCAGCATGGCTGGAGCGGTTGATAATTGACTGGGCCAAAGGTCCCCTCCGCCCCCCCACCCAGCGCTCCAGGTCATTATCTGGGCCGTCCCAACTTATGATTTGGGCCGCACCACCTCGCTGGGGGCCTGGCCCAGCAGCTTCTTAAACACGCGGTTAAACGTTGATTTAGAGTTAAAACCGCTTTCCAGCGCCACCCCCACCAACGAGTAGTGGGCAAAGCGCGGATCGGCCAGCTTGCGGCGGGCCTCGTGCACCCGGTAGGTGTTCACAAAGTCATTGAAATTTTGCCCGCAGCCCGCGTTGATCACTTTCGACAGCACGTTGGGCGTGGTGCGCAGGCGCTGGGCCAGCTCGGTGAGCGTTAGCTCGGGCTCCAGCCAGGGCTGCTCGGTGGCCATGAGGGCGAGCAGCTTTTCGCGCCAGGCAAGTAGCTCGACGGGCAGCGCGGGCGCAGCTTCCGGCGGGCCCGACGAAGCGGCCGCCCGCTCGGGCAAGATTGCCGCGGTACCCAGGCTAGCGAGCGGAGCCTCGACGGCTGCGGTCGGTATTTCAGCCAACGTAGCCAAGCCCTCACTCAGAGCGGCCACCCCCGCGGACGGGGCATCCAAGGCGTCGGGCGCATCACCGAGGGCATTGGGGTCGAAGCGGAGCGGGCTGCTGGCCGCCGCGTAATTGGCCTGCACCCCCACCACGATGAGGGCATAAATGAGCAGCCCGCGCAGGGCGAAATAATTCCAGGATTCGGCGTAGCCGAAGCTAAGCACGGCGTCCAACACTTCGAAAATAAGGCTGAGCCCCCAGCTCAGCCCTTGCAGCAGCAGCAGTTGCCGAAAGCCGGCGAAGCGCAGGCGCTCGGGGTCCGAGAAATTGTCGTCGAGGTAGCGGCGGTAGCGGCGGTACTCGCCCAGCACCCACCAGCCGTAGAGCGGCAACAGGCCGTAGATCACATAGCCCACTGGCTCCAACAAGCTCTCAAGCCCGTTGGCCGCGGGGCCTTTGGTGCCGAAGTGGTAGGGCAGCGGCCGGCCCAGTACCCCGCGCCACCAGCCCAGGTCGTAGCCCAGGGCCACCGCGAACAAAGCGATTTTGAGCAGCCCCGGCACCAAGTGCCACCAAGCGCGGGGCCGCAGGCCGAATTCCTGATTGGTCAGGCTGCGGAAGTACAGTAGGTAAGCTGGCCCCAGCAGTAGATTGAGCTGCCAGGGCACGTAGAACATAGCCGTGGAATAGCCGTCGTGGCTGTCGTACCAGCCTGCGAAGCCCAGCATCCACTGGGTAATGCTGAGCGTGGGCACCAAAATGAGTAGGGCCAGCAAGGCATCGGGCCAGGCACTGCGCCGGATGGCCCGTAGCAGCAGCCACCCCGTGGCAAGCAGGCCAGGTACCGCAAACGGCAGCAACAGTGAGCTATGCAGGCCGAAGGAGAACAGCATGGCCACAAAAGTACGCGCCCGGCCTGGTGACTTTATGGCTATGTTGAGTAGCTTTGAAAAACCCCGCCTTGCTTTTCCGGCCCCCATGCACATCCTGCGCCACGTAGACCTCACCCGCGTTTTCTTCGTCGATATCGAAACCGTACCCGGCTGCGCCACCCACGCCGAGCTGCCCGCCGCGCACCAGCCGCTGTGGAGAAAATTCTGCGAGAAGCGCCACGCCAGGGAGTTAGCCGAGGGCCAGACGCACGAGGAGCTATTCGCCAACGGCGGCCTCTACGCCGAGTTCGGCAAGGTGGTGTGCATCTCGGTGGGCTACTTCCGCTGGCTGAAGGACGAGACGCTGGAGTTTCGCATCAAGTCGTTTGCCGACGATGACGAGTGCGAGGTGCTGCGCGGCTTCGGACATTTTTTGCAGCGCTACGCACCCTACGGCACCCGCTACGCCAAGCTTGACACGGCCAGCCCCGACGGCAGCTTTTTGTGCGCCCACAACGGCCGCGAGTTCGACTACGGCTACCTGGGCCGGCGCATGCTCATCTGCGGGCAGAGCATCCCGCCCATGCTCGACGTGGCCGGCCACAAGCCCTGGGACCTGCCCCACCTGCTCGACACGATGGACTTGTGGAAGTTTGGCGACAACAAGGGCCACATCTCGCTGCCGCTGCTGGCGGGCGTATTCGGCATTCCCTCGCCCAAGGACGACATCGACGGCTCACAGGTGGGCCACACTTACTGGGTCGAGAAAGACCTGGCCCGCATCGTGGCCTACTGCGAAAAGGACGTAATCACCACCGCCCGGGTCTTCCTGCACTATAACGGCCAGAAAGACCTGTGGCCCGGGGTGCAGCTCACCCAAATGCCCTGGCCGCCCCAGCCGGCGGCCGTGGGCTAGCCCCGCCGCCCGGCCATGCGCCTGCCCCTGCCCCAGCGGCTGGCCGAGCGCCGCCTCGGCTTGCTCAACTTTGCGGTCATTGTGCTGTCGGTGTACGTGCTGGCAGCCTTGTTGGCCGGCCTCCTGTTTAAGCTCCCGCCCGAAATTGCGCACCTGCTCGGCCTGGCCGACAACGCGGTGTGCATTTTCTTTCTGCTGGAATTCTGCATCCGCTTGTACCGGGCCGAGCGCAAGCTGGCTTTTCTCAAGTGGGGCTGGATCGACTTGGTAGCCAGCATTCCGCAGGTGGGCTGGCTGCGGGCCGGGCGCACGCTGCGGCTGGTGCGGCTGCTGCGCATCCTGTGGGCCTTTCGCTCGACCAAGCACCTGCTGCACCACTTGTTTCGGAGCCGGGTGCAGGGCACGTTTGCGGCGGCGGCGCTGGTGGCGGCGCTCATGGTGGTGTTTTCGGCCATCGCCATCTTGCAGGTTGAAACCCGGCCCGATAGCAACATCAAAACGGCCGAGGATGCCCTGTGGTGGGCGTATTCGACCATTACTACCGTGGGCTACGGCGACAAGTATCCCGTAACCGGGGCGGGCCGCCTCATCGCGGCGGCGCTCATGACGGTGGGCGTGGGCTTGTTCGGCACGTTCACCGGCTTCCTGGCCTCGTGGTTTGTGCAGGCCCGCCAGCCCGAAGCGGCCCCGCCGCCCGAGGTACCCGGCCCTACCGACGAACCAGCCTAGCCATTTTTATCGCCCGAAAAACACAACCCACCGGGCTGGTACGCGCCCTTATCGTGAACGGGTTGTGAGAGCCGGCCGGCGCGTATTGCTTTGGCGGCTTACTATTGCCAGATGATACGGCTTCCGAAACTTTTACCAGCGCCTTGGCTAGCGTTGGTGGGGCTAGCTTTATTTGCCTTACTCAGTTTGTGGCTGTTGCGCCCACCGCGCCCCACGCCCGCCGATGCCCCAGCCAGCGAGTTTTCGGCCCAGCGGGCCGCGCCCGACGTGGCGGAGGTGGCTCGCCAGCCCCATCCGCTCGGCTCGGCGGCCCAGGCCCGGGTACGCGACTACCTGCTGCGCCGCCTGCGGGCGCTGGGCCTCACCCCTACCGTTGCGGAGGCCGTGAGCGTCGCGGCCGATGGCGGCAACGTGAGCGCCGGCCGGGTGCAGAACATCGTGGCTCGCCTGCCCGGCCGGCAACCGGGCGGCAAGGCCGTACTGGTACTGGCGCACTACGACTCGCAGCCCCACGCGCCCGGGGCCGGCGACGACGCGGCCGGCGTGGCCGCCATGCTCGAAACCATTCGCGCCCTGCGGGCCGGCCCGCCCCTGGCCCACGACGTTATCTGGCTGTTTACCGATGGCGAGGAAGCCGGCCTGCTGGGGGCCCGCGCCTACGCTGCCGACACTGCCCGCCTGCGCCGCGAGGTGGGCGTGGCCCTCAATTTTGAGGGGCGGGGCAACGCCGGCCCCAGCCTCACTTTCGAGGTAAGTCCGGGCAATGGCTGGGTGATGCGCGAATACGCCCGCGCCGCGCCCTACCCGCTGGCCTCGTCGCTTTTTCTACGAGGCTTACCGCCACCTTTCCAACGACACCGACTTTACGCCGCTGCGGCAGGCGGGCCTCACGGGACTCAACTTTGCCTACGTGGGCGGTTACCCCTACTACCACAGCCCCGCCGACGCGCCCGCCCACCTGAGCCTGGCCTCGCTCCAGCACCACGGCTCGTATATGCTGAGCCTGGTGCGGCACTTCGCCAGCATCTCGCTGGCGCAAGCCCGGGCGCCGGATTATACTTTTTTCAATCCGCTCGGCTACTGGCTGGTGAGCTACCCAGCCAGTTGGAACCTCCCGCTGACGTTGGTCACGCTCGGGCTGTTGCTGGCGGTGCTGGCCGTGGCACAGCACCGGCGGCGGCTCGGCTGGGCCAGCCTGCTGGGCGGGGCGCTGGCCTGGCTGGGCGGCCTGCTGCTGGTGCTACTGGCCGGCTGGGGCTTGCTGACGCTCATCGGCTGGGCTTATCCGCAGTACGACACTTTCTACGACCACGCGGCCTACAACGCGCCAGTTTACCAAGTTGCGCTGCTGGCGTTGGGCGGCGGCTTGCTCCTGAGCTACTACGGCTGGCTGGGCCGCCGCGTCCGGCCCGATACGCTGCTGGGTGGGGCGCTGCTCGTGGTGGCCCTTTTGCTGGGCGGGCTCCAGGCGCGGGCGGCTTCGTCGGCCTTTTTGCTCGCCATTCCGCTGCTGGCGGCCACGCTGGCCTGGGCGCTGCGTTTGCGGCGGGCTACGGCCCCGGCCAGTTTGCCGGGCGCGGGGGTGGCGGGCTGGGCGCTGGCGCTGCCGGCCGTCGCGCTGCTCGTACCGACGGGCTATTTGCTACTCGTAATTTTTGGGCTTTCTCCGCTCTCGCTGCTCGGCCTGGTATTGCTGGCCGTGGGGCTGGGTTTGCTGCTACCGCTGCTCCTACCGGTACTCGTGGTGCCCGGCAGCGGCATGGCCCCGCCCCGGCAGCAGTGGCTACTGCCCGGCGTAGCGCTGGCCACGCTGCTGGGGGCGCTGGCCGTCGGCCATTTTACCCGCCAGCCCAGTGCTGCCCAGCCGCAGCAGGCCCACCTTTTTTACGCCCTCGACGCCGACCATCGCCGGGCGTACTGGCTGTCGGCCGCTGCCCAGCCCGATGCCTGGACGCGCCAGGTATTGACCCGGCCGCAGCCTGGGCCGCTACCTGCCTTGTATCCGCAGTCGCGAGTTGCCGTGATGCACCAAGCGGCCCCATTGCTGGCTTTGGCCGGCCCCGAGGTGCGCGTACTGGCCGACTCGGTGACCGCGCCCGGTGGCCCGCGCCACCTGCGCCTGCTCGTGCTCCCCGGCCGGGCGCAAGTAGCCAGCTTCCGGGTGGCTTTTACGCCCGGCACCCGCCTGGCTGCCTTGCGCGTAGCCGGCCGCCCGGTACCGGCGAAGTCAGTAACCCAGCCACTGGGCCTGGCCCTTACCTTGCACGCGCCCCGGGCGACGGGCGAGTTGCTAGCAGTAGAAGCCAGTGGCCCGGTGCAGTGCATTGTCACCACGCGCAGCCTGGGGCTACCGGCCATTCCGGGGCTGCCCGCGCTACCCGGCACCGTGGTGCCCGCACCGGGCTACAGCAGCTTTACCACGCAGGTGAAAAAGAGTTTCTTACTGTAAGATTAGCAGTGGCCGTTGCCCCTGTGCGGCGCTGAGCCCTACCCACCGCGGCCAGCCTACTTGCAACGGTCCTCACTAAAGCAGCCTCTTAGCTTCTACCTACCCCGCCCACCCCAATGGGTCGGAGCCTTAGGCAGAGAGCTTCTTCCAGTAACGACCACTTTTCCCACGCATGAAACGACTAGCTACGCGACTTTCCCCGGCACTTCTGGCTCTCGGCACGCTGCTGGCGGCCAGCGGCTGCGGCCAGCACCAAGACTGCCCCGTTGCCATGACCAGCCCACCGATGCTGGGCCTGACGTTCAGCACCGATACGCTGGGGGGAGGCTCTGGCTTTCGGAAGGCGGAAGCCTTATCCGCCTACCTGGTGCGCTATAAGAACGCTGACTTCAGCCAGCCGCTCGATACCGTGCGCACCGGCAAGGTGGGTGGTAATTTTTACTACACGGGCCGGACGCTCTTTTGCAGCCTACCGGCCTCCACCGGTACCACCGACCCGCGCAGCTACCGGCTGGAAGTACCGGCCGTCAGCCGTCGCTACGACATCACCGATATCATCGTGCAGTACGACGGCACCGCTGAGTGCACCAGCAGCCTATCCCGGCTGGATGCGCTGCTCAATGGCCAGCGCATAGACGCCCGACGCGGGTACGTGCTTACCAAGTAACTTCTCGGCTCAGTAGCCGGTATCTTTCCCAGCTCATTTGGGTCTGCCCTTACCGCGCTCGCACACATAGTGGGGCTTGGGCTGATTGTTAGTTCAACCTACGTTAAGCCGCAAAAGGACGCAACGAATACATCGCGTCCTTTTGCGGCTTGGTCTTGAACCCGCCTAGCAAGTAAGCCAGGGTCGAAGCAAATGTAAACTAGCATGGCCCCCTTACGTGTGACCCCACCCCCAGCCCCTCCCCTTCGGGAGAGGGGAGCCTATCGCCTTCTACCGTAAGTAGACGACCGGCTCCCCTCTC
>CAJYVK010000377.1 GCA_913778455.1 uncultured Hymenobacter sp.
TGAACAGCGGGTTGCCGGGCGAGCTGTAGGAGTAGCCAAAAACCTCGGTGGGCTCGGTGCCCAGCAGGAAGCGCGCCGTGTTGAGGCAGTACAGGCCGATGTCGGGCAGCGCCCCGCCGCCGGCCAGTGCCTTCTTGTGCCGCCAGTGGTCAGGGTTGGCCGAACTCTGGCTGTTCTGGGCTTGGACGTACTTGACCTTGCCAAACTTCTCGCTGCGCACCATGTCGCGCACCAGCCGGTTGTAGGGCTCGTATTGAATGCGGTAAGCAATCATCAGCTTCTTGCCAGCCTTGTTGCAGGCGGCAATCATGGCCTCGCACTCGGCCACGGAGTTAGCCATTGGCTTTTCGCAGAGGATGTGCTTGCCCGCCTGCGCCCCCGGATGGTGTACTCGGCGTGCATGGAATTGGGCAGCACGATGTAAATCACCTGCACCTCGGGGTTGTCCTTGAGCTTGTCGTAGTCGGCGTAGCTGTAGCAGCTGGCGGGCTTGATGCCGTACTGCTTGGCCACCTTGGCTAGCTTCTCGGGCGAGCCGCTGACGAGGGCCACCGGCTTCGATTTTTTGCACTCGCCAAAGGCCGGCAGCAGCTCTTCGAGGGTGAGGTGGCCCAGGCCGACGAGCGCGTAGCCCACGCGCTCGTCGGGCGGCAGCGGGGTAGGCGTGGGCGGCGACTTCGGGTCCACATCCGATTTCCAGTCCTCCAGCTCGATGGGCTGCTCGGGCGCGGCGGGCACCTTGGCGGGCGGCGATACGGCTTCCGAAGAAGGTATCTGCTGCCCGCCCGGCGCGGTGAAGGTCGTGGTAGCATCTACCTCCGAGGCCGGGGTGCCGGTGGTGGGCGTGGTGATGGCTGTACTGGCCGAGCCCTTGTCCTGGCAGCTGGCTAACGCGCCCGCCGCTACGCTCGCGGCCAGCCCGCGTCCAGCCAGGCTCAGAAATTCCTTGCGCGATACTTCCTGGCTGGCGTGGCGCAGGACGGTATTCAGTAGGTCGTTTGGGATGGACATGGTAGAACAGTGAAAAACGGGGGATAGTAAGGTGTAGGGTAAGCTTTAGCTTGCCCGGCGCCAGGCGAGCTTACGACCACCTGACGCCGGGCAAGCTAAAGCTTACCCTACACGGATCTACAGCTTATCGAGCAGCGTAACCAGCGCCGTCCAGCCGGTTTGGTGGCTGGCCCCGCAGCCGCGGCCGGTGTCGCCGTCGAAGTACTCGTAGAAGAGCAGTAAGTTCCGGAAATGCGGGTCGGTAGCGTAGCGCGTATCGTCGCCGTGCAGCGGGCGGCGGCCCTGGGCATCGGGCAGGAAGGGCGACTGCATGCGCCGGGCCAGCTCCTGCACGGCGGTGGCCAGCGTTACGCGGCGGCCTGAGCCGCTGGGCAGCTCCACGGTGGCCGTGCCCTCGCCGTAAAACTGGCTCAGCCGCCGCAGTGACAGCAGCAGCACGAAGTTGAGCGGCAGCCACACGGGGCCGCGCCAGTTGGAGTTGCCACCCATCACGTTAGTATCCGACTCGCCGGACGTGTAGGCGGCCTCGTGGGTTTCGCCGGCCACTTCCATGCGGGCGGGCTGGGCCTGGTGGGCCTTGGAAAGCGAGCGAATGCCGCTGGCTCCCAGCATCTCTTCCTCGCCGAACAAGTAGGGGATAACCTGCTCCAGCTTCTGGCGGGGCATGAGGCTAAACAGCCAACGCTCGCCATCTTCCGACGCCGAGACGGTGGGGTAGCGCGGGGCGGCCCACACGCTGGTGAGGTGGTTGTCTACCGCATCCACAAAAGCCGGTACGTGGGCCAGCGTGTGGCGCTCGAGCACCAGCTTGCCAAAGAGCGGAGCCAGACCCAGAATCGAGCGCATGGCTACCGGGCGGCGGCGGCCGTCGGGCTCCACCAAGATGTCGTAGTGGAAGCCGGTTTTGCTCAGCTCGGGGTCGTCTTGCCACTCGGCGGCTATCTCGGCCAGCGCGCCGCCGATTTCCTCGAAGTCGCGGAATAGCTTGATAGCCAATTGCTCATAAGCCGCTTCCTCGGGGGCCAGCTCCAGCGCGGCGCGCATGAGGTAGAGCGTGTAGCCCGCCAGCCACGACAGGCTATCGACCTGCTTGAGGTAGCCGCCGCCCGGCACCTCTTCGCGATTGAGCATGCTGGCATTATCCAACCCCAGGAAGCTGCCTTTGAAGCTCTCCTCGGGGTGGCGGTGAAAGCGCTCCATCCACCAGCCGTGGTTGGGGAGAAACGCCTCCAGCGCGGTCCGCAAAAAGGCAGTGTCGCAGTGGTTGAGCACCTTTTTACCGTACTCGTACAGCAGCCAGGCCGATTGCCCCTGCACGGGCGGGTTGTTGTTAGAAAAATCGAATTCGTAGCTCGGAATACGCCCGTCGGGCATGGCGAAGTGGGGCGTGGCGGCCAGCAGCAGGCACTGCTCCTTCGCCAGCGCCAGGTCTACAGGGGCCAGCGCCAGGCAGTGAAACACCAGGTCCCAGGCCGCAAACCACGGGTATTCCCACTTGTCAGGCATCAGGATGATGTGCTCGGCCTTGAAATCGGGCCAGTCACCGTTGCGCACCTCGCCGCGCCCGGCGGGCGGCGCGGGCTGGCCGGGGTCGCCTTGCAGCCAGCGCGCCACGTCATAGTTATAATACTGCTTGCTCCAGAGCACGCCCGCCCAGGCCTGGCG
>CAJYVK010000378.1 GCA_913778455.1 uncultured Hymenobacter sp.
CTTTTTTTTTTATTTTACATTGTTTATTCCTATTAAGAGTATTAGGAGGGCCGTAACCTATTGAAAATCAGGGGCCAGACAACGCGAAATAAGACAAATTTCCATGCCAGACAAGGCCAAATAAGAAAGATTTCCATGCCAGACAAGGCCAAATAAGAAAGATTTCCATGAGCAGACAACTGAAATAAGACGAATTTCCATGAGCAGACAAGGCCAGACAACGGAATGAGACGCCAGACAACCGAATAAGAATATGGGTTAACCAGACAAATCGAAAAAAATCCCCATATTGCTGGTCGTATTTAATCGCCCGAACCCAATGCCTGCCAACCAATACCCAGGAACCACCTTCGATAAAAACAATAAGCGCTGGAAGGCGCGCATTACGGTTGACGGGGCCACGCGCAGCCTAGGCTCCTATGCTACGCAGTCAGAAGCGTATGAGGCAGTGCTAGTTGCCAAACAAGCCCAGAAAGGTGTGGTCAACCTGGCCGAAAAGCTGGAGCAACAGCCTATATTGGTGTCTCCCAAAAAAAATACAAAAATAGTTCAGCACAACGCGCTCGTTGAGACGCGGTTGCCGTTTTCTTTGCTGGAGGCCCGCATCTTCGTGCTAATGCTGCGGTGTTTGCATAAGCATGACGAGAGCATCCCGGCCGTTGTCATTCCCATCGACGAGCTGTTCCCGGGTGCCGTAGGGGGGACAAACTATCAGATGCTGGTAGCGGCTGCCAAGCACTTCATGAAGCTGAGCATCGAGCTGCCGGTGCTGGACGAGGAGATGGCCATGCGCAGCATCAACCTGGTGCAGTCGATGGAGGTAGATCCCGATCAGGGCGTGCTCGTAGCGACGTTTACGCAGATGGCGCTGCCCTACGTGAGCCGACTGACCGACAACTTCACGGTAGGGGCGGTAGACGAGCTGATGAGTCTGAAGAGTGCGAACACCCACCCGTGGTACTGGCTGATGAAGTCGTGGGCCTTCCGGAGCCCGGTGACGGTGAGCGTAAGCCGCCTGCGCGAAATGACTACCGAACCCGATAGCTATCAGCAGTACGCCGACTTCCGCAACAAGGTGCTCCGCCCGAGCATCGAGGAGCTCAACGAGCTGAGCTTTAACATTACGTACTACGAGAACCGGAAGGGGCGGGCCGTGGACAGCTTGCGCTTTACCATCGGCAGCAAGCCGGCTATTGCGCCCGGTGCGCAACTGCCGCCCGCCAAGCAGCCGGAGCCCAAGCTCACCCCCATCCAGGAGAAAATAAGCACTAGGCTCACCAAGCTCAAGCTCACGAAGGCGCAGATTCACAGAGTACTACAGGTACTCAGCACCGAGGGCGAATACACGAAGCTGCTGAAAGAGACCTACCCCATCCTGCGCGACTTTGAAACGAAGGCCAAGCCCGAGGAGAACGTCGCCGCCGCGACGATGGCCCTGCTGAAAAGTACCTTCCCGGCGATTTGGGTAAATGTCTAATTAGCAAGCAACTATCAACCTAAAAAAAGCGCCGACCACTGGCCGGCGCTTTTCAAAGCTAGAGTCGGGTAAGCCCGGGCTGAGGTAGCCGGGGATTTTTGGTACTTCACCCAGAAAGTCACCTAATCCAGGCCAATCCACTGGCGGGCCGCCAGTACGAAGTAGGGCGGGCGGTTTTCGTGCGGCTCGCCTTGGCCGCTGGCTTGCATAGAGTGGTTGTGATTGCCCGCCTCATTCGTAAGTATTTCTCGGTAATTATCACTATTAGTAGAAATACCCCAGCTATAAGGCTCCCGGCCACCACCGCTGCTACCCTCCTTCTTGCCGGATGATGCACTCTTATGGAAGTGATTGCCACTATCGTAGACGAAGTGCGTGTGAGAGCCGTTTTGCTCCGCCGTCAGATTGACGAAGTCCAAGCCGCCGGTCTTCCCTACCGTATTGTAATCAGGCTGCGTAGGATTGTACCCTACCGGGAACCGGCCTTGCAGGTTTACCGTGCCGTTGGCGCCGTTGCAAAGGGCCCAGCCCAAGGCTTTACCGATTCCTTTGCCCGTGCTGTTGTAGTCGGTCAACGTCCCGTTGGCCAGCCACTGAATGGTACCGCGCGGGATCATGCGGTCTTGCCAGCGGTGCTCCAGGCGAATGGTCGTTGCGGGGTCGTTGACCTTGATCCATGCCGAGCTACCAGAGATGTTGTTCGTCAGGACGGCGTACTCGTTGCGCGGCCCGGCCACCGTGCGGGAGCCACCGGGGGCCGTGGGGGCCGGGCGGTCGGCGTCGTACGAGGGCGTGCCCGGGATGAGGTACTGCTGGCCGTTCAGCTGCCCGCCCTGAAACTCGTAGAAGCGGTTATTAAGCATGACCGTCCCGCTGGGCAGGTAGTTGGTATCCGTAGGCTCGATGCGGCAGGCATCGACGATGCAGTCGCCGATGCCGCGAATGATCGTCTGGGGCAGCAGGGCCAGCTGCTCCAGCGCATAGAGGTCGTCGTAGGCCAGGGCGCGGCCGTAGCTTTTGAGCGCCCCGTTGTCGGTGGGTAGATTCAGGTATTTCATGAAGCAAAACGCTAATCAAATTTGAAGGAATACTGGGTGGTAGCCATCTTGAGCTGGTCGATGCGGACGCGGAGCTCCTTTTCTTTATCGCGCTTCCCAGCGGCGTACACCGTGAAGCCCAGCCGGCCAAATTCACTGGCAAAGCCCAGGGTGAATAAGTCGCCGTTCTCGCGGGGCGGGGCGAGATAGGTATTGACCTGGTAGTCGATGTAGTAGGGCGTGGGCGTGGCGCCCCCGGCCGAGGTGGCCGGGCCTTCCGAAGTGAAAAAGAGCACGTTGGGCAGCAGCACGTCGGTGTTGTTGACCACCCGGATCGTGCGGGCCACGGCCGAAAACTGGTCGTTGAGCGCCCGTTCCAGCACGATGGTCTGCCCGTTGTAGCTGGCCTCGCGGCGCATGAGCACCATCCAGTCGAGGATGTTGTCGTAGCGCAGGCGCAGGGGCCAGGCCAGGGCCTGGAGCCAGGCCCGCAGCCGGGGGCGGCGCAGGGCGGGCGGGAGCAGCAGGGTCGTGAAACGGCCCCAGTTGAGGCGGTAGCGCACTGGCGCCGCGGCGAGGGTCGCCGCATCCTGGGCGGGGGTGGGCAGGCGCTGGGCCAGCCACGCGGCGGGGTTCAAGTTCATGGCCGGGGAATGGTAGTGCCGTCTTGCGGGTAGTAAGTGATCGTCTGCCGGAGCTGGCTGGCCGCGATGTCTTCGGGCACGACGTAGCCGGCCTGGGCGTAGTAGGCACGGTCGATTTTATCGACCTTGTTGCCCACGCGCACGCTCACCTCGGTCAGGGCCACGTCGGTCACGCCGGGCACGGCCTGAATGGCGTCTTCCAGGCGGCTGAGCAGCAGCAGGCCGTCGAAGGGGAGGCCCGCCAGGTAGCCCGCAATGGCCGCCTCGACGCCCGCCTGCACCACGCTCAGCTGCAACAGGGAGTCGTAGTACACGCTGGCCTTCACGCGCAGGCGGTCGGCATCGTCCGAGCGGGCGCTGAACTGAATGCCGGCCGGCCGCAGCCGGTCGAAGTAGCTGTACACCTGCTGCAACTGGGCCGAAGTAAGCCGCTGCAAGGCCTGGGTGCTGCCGTCGATGGCGGCCACTTTGAGCACCACCGTATTACCCACCACCGATGCCGCCGCCCGCGCAATGATGCGCTTGGTCAAATCAACCTGCGCGTACTCGACCCGGTTGGTCGTTTGGTTGATGGTAATCGTATCGCCGGCTTGAAATTCGAGCGCCCGGTCGACGTACCACTTGAGCGTGCCCACCGGGGCCCCGTGCACGAGGTCGGTAATCTCGGCCTGAAAGCGGGTGAGCAGCTTTTCAAAGGCCCAGATGCCCGCCGCAATGCTGTACTCCAGCAGGCGGAAGATGGACGTGGTACTGGTGGCCGCGCTCAGGGCGTCCAGCTCGGGCCGGGCCAGGCGGGAAGCCTGGATGCTGGCGTCGATTTCGGTGAGCGTACGCGGCACCTTGGTGAGCGTACCGTTGGTCGCGGCCGTGGAGGCATCCAGCAGCGGCGGAATGGTAGTGTAAGAACCCATGAGAAAAGACAAGTAGCTGTGCAAGTGCCCCTAGTGCCCGGCTAGAACGTAGCGGTGGAGTAGGTATAGCTTTCGAAGTGGTAGCTGCAGCTGGCCCCGCTGGGCGACGTCGTGTGCAGAAAAACAATGCACGAGGTCGGCACCTCAATGTTGATGTCCGCCACGCTGTCGGTGAAGGGAATCGAGTAATTGGCAATTACCCGCTGGAGCTTAAAATCGAACAGCTGGCAGGTCATAACCATGTCGGGCGTTTCCCGCACTACGCGAGTAATAACCCAATTATCAGCGTATTGAATAGTGAACGCCGGAGCCCCCGAGGCATCCTCCCACGAGCGGGCCGGCTGAATCACCGCGTAGTCGGGGATGGGCTGCGGGCCGGGAGCCGGCGTCGGCTCCAACTCGGGCGAGGCTCCCGGGCCGGGGTCCGGGGTCGGCGTTCCGAACTTTACGGGCAGCGGATTTCCGTCGGTATCCATTACCGTTAGCGAAGCCAGGGCCGTTTGCACGGTCTGGGCGACCTCTTGCCTGGCGGCCTGCACGGCGGTCTCGGTGAGGCCGGCGGCGTAGGTGGCCAGGCTGGCCTGGTCCACGTAGTCTACCCCCTTGAGGGGCGTGTAGCCGTCGGCCCCCCGCAGTTGGGTGCTGCTGCGCCAGGCGCCGTCCTGCTTGGTGTAGAGCGTACCCGACAACTCGTTGAGCCACAAGTCGCCGTTCAGCCCCTGCCCGGCGCTGGGCAGGCCCGGCTGCGAATAGGCCACGGGAGCCCGGGCCAGGTCCTCGAAGGCCCGCATAAACTCCACGATGGGCGCAAACACGGCCCGCAGCTGCTCGGCCCCGATGCGGTCGTCGAGCTGGAAGCCGGGGAGGAGATTGGCATCGATGAGGCGGGATAGCGCCTCGGCCGGCGGCACCGTGCCGGGAACGTCGTCGACGGATATCACGTCGCTGCCGGTGGTGGGCGACGGGGCGAAGGGAATGACGACAGGCGAGCTATCGGGTAAGGAGTCAGTAACTTGTGGACTTTCCATGGGAAGGGCGGCGAAGAAAAGCGGGGGGAGAAAAATTAGCCGACTGGGGGGACGTCGCCGGTATTGAGCCGGTAGTGGCGGGCGGCGAAGTAGGCCGCCAGGTCGGCGTTGACGGGGTCCGGGGCCGTGAGCGAGGTGCCGGCGGGGGGCATGTCGGTAAGGCAGAGATTGGCCTGCGGATGCTGCGCCAGGTAAGCGTCGTGGAGTTCGAAGAGGGCTTCGAGGCTGCCGCCTTCCTGCAAAGCCAGGTCGAGCAGGCTCTGGCCCGCGCTGATGAGGGTCATGGGCGTTCGGCGTTAATGGTGGCGGTGGCGAGGTCCTGCACGTCGAGGGCCAGAATCTGGTAGCCGTCGCGCTCAAGCTGAATGGCGAGGTCGCGGTGCAGCAGGCCGGCCTGGGTGGGGCCGTAGGGGGCCGAGAGGTAGCGCAGCAGCCCCACCCCAGCCAGCGGGTCGTGGCGCCAGTGGCCCGGGGCGGTGCGCAGCAGTAGGTCGATGTGCTGGGCATCGGAGGGGGCCAGCACAACGTCGGCGCGCTCCACGCGCAGGTCGAGGGTGTCGTCGAGCAGCAGGTCGTAGGCTTTCATGAGATGGTACCGGTTTGGGTGGTGGCCGAGCCCGTGGTCACGACGGTGCCCGACCGGATGTAGGCGTCGATGGCGGTGGCCAGGGCCTCGGCCGCCGCCGCGCGGGCGGCGTCGGGGGTGTTGTCTTTCTTCTCCTGTGCTTGTCTAAAAGCCTCTTGGATAGCATTTTTCAGCGTAGATTTTACCAGGGTCATGACACGGGAATAAAGAGTTTATCCAAATCGGTCTTCAGCGCAGTCAGCTTGTCGATATTGATGGGAATACCCGAGGGGCCGGTGCCGGTGGGCACGGTGAGGGCCATCAGCGCGTCGAGCAGGCGCTGGCACCAGGCGTAGAGGCTATCCTGCTGGGTGGCCAGGTAGTAGTGGGCCACGCGGTCGGTGGCGAGCAAAAACGTATCGGTGCGGCGGTTTTCGACCACGCCCACCAGCACCTGGGCGCCCACGGGCGGCACCAGGCCGGTGTTGAGCATCACGGCCAGCAGGTCGGCGTCGCCGCTCTCGGGGCGCACGTCGCAGGTGAGGTCGCTTTGGTGCACGGCCACCACCTCGCCGGCGATGATGCTCACGGGCAGTCGGCTATCGGTAAACTGCTCCAGTATTTCGCGAATGGCGCTCATTATCAAAATAAAAGCTAAGTAGCAGAAATGCGCGGCCCCAGCGTGACCACCCGGCGGCTGCCGTTGGTGCCGAAGGTTTTTTCGACCTTATCGACGCTGAAGGTGGCCCCGCCCTTGGGGTAGGCCGAGCCGGTATCGTCGAGGTGCACCTCGTCGCCGTGCTCGATGGCCGGCGTGCCAAACGTGGTGACCGTGCCCGTGTAGCCCGTGTACTTGAGCCGGGCCAGGATGGCCTCGGCGCGGGCTCGTAGCTGCGCGGCGGTGAGGTTCACGAACTTGTAGCGGCGCACTTCGCCGCTGGGCGCGTCGTCGTCGGTGGCCGCATTGGGGGGCAGCAGCACCGTTATTTTGTCGCGGGTGCGCTTGGTATTGGTGAGCAGGCTGTCGGCCTGCACCTGCACCTGCACGTCGGCGGCTTGCAGGTATTGCAAGTCGTTGCTGATGATGTTTTGCCCAAACTTGAGCTGGTGGCGGGGCGGCCGGTCCGCGGCGCGGGCCTGGTAAGGATCGCCGATAATCAGCTTCTTATTGCGAAAAAAGCAGTGCAGCTGGTATTCGTCGCGCAGGCGACCGAAGACCTTGGCCCCGGTTTCCTTATTGATGCTGAACTTGCCCAGGTTCACGGGCTCGCTGCCCAGCAGCTGCACCTCGAAGGTGCGCTTGCTGGCGTCCCGCACGTATTTGGCCACCTCGGCGGTCGTCACCTGCGCCCACGATTTGGAGGGCAGGCTTACCTTTTTGAGAAAGTACATCTCATCCTGGCAGGCGATTTCGACGGGCGGGCCGGGCTTGATTTCGGTCACGTAGCCCTCAAATTCGGTGCGCAGGGGCTTGTTATCGACCCGGGGGCCGTAGCCGTAGGTCACGCGCACGGGGTCGCCCACCCGCACCACGTCTTCGAGGTTGACGAACGAATTGGTCTGCGGGTCGCGCACGCGCAGGTTGCGCGGGAGCTGGATGGTGCAGGTATCGGTGAGGTCGCGCCACGAGCTGTTGATCCGCACCTCGTGCACGAAGTCCAGCGTGAGGCGGCCGATGGTGAGCAGGCAGATAGGGTACAGCATCAGCGCGGGAAATCAGATGGTGGTGAGCGTCAGCTCAATGGGTTCGTCCGAGACGCACTCCAGCTCGTAGGCCTGGAGGTTGGTGAAGCCCGGCATGGGGGGCAGGCTCAACCTCTTCACGACCACGTTGGTAATGCCCAGCGGCTGCAACAGCCGGCAGGCGACGAAGAGGGTTTTCCCCTTTTCGGACAGCTCGCGCAGCTGCTGCACCTGGCCGGTCGGGTACTCGCGGGTAAAGCTGTTGTCGGCCCCCGCCGAGGCCAGCACGCCCTTGAAGCTGATGGTGTAGTCGCCGTTGCCGATGTACTCCTTCACCTGCCCCGTGCGGCCCTGGATGCTGGTGCTCACGATCACGGCCTCGCGGGCAACCTGCACGATGGGGTCGGTAAGGGTGAGCAGGGCCGGGCCGTGGGGCTGCTGCTTGGAGCCGTCGGCCCCGGTCACGGGCTTGTCGCCGGTGGCCACCTCGTAGAAGGTAGCCGGCGCGAAGAGCGGCAGATTGAGCAGCCCGGCGGGGTTGTTATCGGGCTGGGCCGGCGGCAGCTGGGCGAGCGACTTGGGCTGCGCCTGCTCGGGCTGGCCGGCGGGCGGCAGCTGGTAGCGCTGGAAGGGGCTGCGCCCGAAGGCGTCGAGGGCCAGGGCCCGCAGGTCGAGGGGAATGATAAACTGCGACATACTAGCGGTTTAGGCAAGGGCGGGAGAAGAGGCGGCCACGTCTTGCAAGGCCCCCAGCAGGGCCACCCGCACGGCTTCCTGCATGGCCACGGCGTGCTTTTTATCGACGCTATCGACGTGGAAAGTGGTGGTGCCCAGCTGGTGAATGTTGAAAACGACTTGGTTGCCGCCCGCTCGCGACTGAATGCTGGCGTGGGACTTGATCGATGATAATCCAATGCCGGGAGTGGCATCCGGGGTATCACGCGGCGATTCCAGGATTCGCTTTTTCTGCAAATCCTGCATTTGCTTTTCTATGTCGCTTTTCTTCTGTTTGTCAGCATCTTCCTCCTTTTTATTGGAGGCCCGCAATTCCGCTTCTGCGGCGGCCTGGCTCTGGGTGAACGTGACAGAAAGGCTTGGCAGACTTTTCAGCTTCGCCATGCTGGCGGCTATTCCCTTTGAGGCAAAATCGCGGACGTCTCCGCTTATAAGCGCCGCCGGACTTAGTCTTAATGACATAAGGCCGACAATCTTCACTACCTCCAGGCAGTATTGACCAAATAGCTTCAGTCCAGCCCACGTACCCGCCAGTATCCCGCGGAATTTTTCAAAGTGCGTATAGCCGTATGCTAGAAATGAAACAAAAGATATTAGGCCCATAAGGGCAAGGCCCCAGGGATTATCAGCCATGATAATGTTGAGTACCTTTTGAGCGGCACCCCACAACTCGGTGACAAACGTGACGAACTGAATGACCTTGGCAAGGCCGAACATGAAGCTCACGAGCGGTACCACCACCATCGCCACGCCCCGCACTGCTTCCGCGTGGGTATTCAGGAACTGGGTGAGGGGCTCGACCAGCGAGATCAGCCAAGTCATGATATTGGCCGCTACCTCCATAGCCGGGGCCAGCCCCACGATGAGGGCATTTTGAGTGGCGCTCAGGGCGGCGTCGAAGCGGGCGGCGCTCGCCGTTGCCGCCTGGAGGGACGCGGGTACCTTCTCCCCCACCTTTTCCATGTCGGCGGCAATACTGGCCATCGGCCCTTTAAGGGAGTTGAAAACCCCCAGCGGAGCCGTGAACTTGTCGGTTAGTCCCCCCTCCGTAACCTCCTTGTAGGAGGCTTTGGCGGAGATAACGCGCTCGGAAGAGTTAAAGGCATCTCTGACTTTGCCAACTTTATCTACCATGCTCTTCCAGCGGCCGGTACTCGCGGGGGGAGTTGGCGGCGGAGTAGGTGAAGGAGTAGGTGTAGGTGAGGGAGAACCGGTATTCGGAGCAGGAGGCGTGCCTCCTAAGCCAACCAAGTTGAGCAGGTGGTTTATCAGACCACCTCCAGCGTTGGCCTGGGGAGTAGCAGCCTGTTGCAACGCCTGCAATTGCTGCGTGGCCTGAACTTGGGCGGCAGTGTAGGCCGCCATTATGGAGGCTTGACTTTCATACTCCTTTTTAACCGTCCCCGCAGAGCTAGCGAGCTTATTCAGCCCATCGGAGGCTTTCCCCGCCTCATCCTTGAGCCCTCCCAGGCCATCAGTCAGGTCTTTAAGCCCTTTGATGGCATCAGAAAAACTCAATTCTTTAAGGCTTTTGATGGTGTCAGCAAACGAGCTTTCGAGTTTAGGCGGAAGCGCGGCGAACGCCTCAAGCTTGCGCTTTAGATCGAGAAAAGACTGCGTAACAGAATCTAGTGATTGCGTCGTCGGCATGAGCGGAGCGGGAAAGCCGGGGCCGGAGACCCAGGAAAAGAAAAAAAGAAAAGGAAACAGCCCCCAGACCCCGGCCCCCTGGGCAGGGGGCCGGGGCGGGCTAGCCGCTGGAAGCCAGCAGCTGGTGCAGCCAGTGCGCCTGGCCGGCCTTGTCCTGCCACGCCTCGTCGGGCAATAGTTCGGGGTGCGCGATGCCGAGGTAGTAGCTGATCAGGGCGTCGGCCTTGCGGAGGCCGTCGTACCCGTTTCGCTCGTCGATAGGAAACGGGGTTAGAGCTTTTTTAGCTCGCCGTCAAGCAGTTGGATGGCTTGCAGGGCCTGCATGGTGGCCGACATGCGCACGTCGTCGTCGTCGCGCAGGCGGGCATCCGATTCGGCATCGAGCAGGCAGTTTTCGAGCACAAACTCGCCGGCCTCGAAGGGCTTGTTCTGGGCGATGAGGCTCATGGCGCGGGCAATGACCACGCGCGAGGGCTTCTGGAGGAAGCCTACGGCGGTATCACCGTCGGCTACTTTGATGGTCAGTTCGAAGCGTTTGGGGGCAGACATGGGGGCGGGGGGTTAGGGCTGAGAGCTTAGTTCCACTCGATGTGCGACACGACCAGGTCGAGCTCCACGTCGATGGTGGCGTCGCCGGCTTTCGACGAGCGTTTGTTGCTCTTAAACTGGCAGTTCATGAGCTTGTGGGTCACGGCCAGGTTGGCCCCGTTGACGAAGGCCACCGTGATGGGGAAGGGCGGAATGTCTTGCAGCCGGCCGCCGGGCACGGCCGCCGCGATGCGGTCAACCTCCTTGGCTTCGAGCGTGATTTTGGCCTCGGCCTCGTACTTGCCGTAGCCCCGGCTGATGGGCATGGCGCCCGAGCCATAGTTGTTGGTGATTTCCTGCTTGTCGGAATAATCGATGGCCGTAATACCGTAGACGGTGCGGCCCAGTAGGCTCACGTTGATATCGGCCCAGGCCCAGCTGCGGCCGTTGATGAGGGGAGTGGTTGGCATTGGTAGTCAGCTAAACTGTTTATTTCAAAGATTTTACAAAGCCGATGGTGGCCACGATCTGGCGGGCCGAGCCCACGGGCACGAGCGAGAACTGCACGTTGAGCACCGAGGTGGCGAGCACATCCTGGGCGGGGTCGATGTAGACCTCGCAGGCCGAGATTTCGCCGGCGCGGGCCATGTTGGCGGTGAGGGCCATCTTGCACTGGGCTTCGAGCTCGCCCACGTGCTGGGCTTGCAGCTTGCCGTCGGCGGTGAGGGGCAGCGGGCCTTTGAGGCTGGGTAGCAGCGCCTGGCGCACCACGCGGGCGGCCTTGTTCATGGTGCGGGTGTTTTCGAGGTAGGCGTAGTCGCTGGTGAGGGTGGTCGCCGTGGGCGAGTCGTTCCAGAAATAGCCGTCGTAGCCGGTGTGCTGCACGGCGAAGATGTAGCCCTTCTCGTGGAGCGCATCGTAGTCGGTAGGAAGCAAACCATTGCCGTCCTGGCCGTTAGAAAGGCCCGCTTTGAGGAAAGAGCCCCCCGAAGAGAGGTTGAACTTATCGACCCAGCCGATATTTTCGTGCACTTGGGCAGCGCTCAGCGTGCCGAGCAGCGCACCCACGGCGGCCACGCCGCTGGCCCCGGTGGTGGTGTCGGCCCCGGGCACTACGGTCGTGTTGCCGGCCGGGGGAGTACCCGTAATCACCGTTTGGTCGGAGCCGATAACGACCGCTACCGAATCGGCCCCGTAGCCTTTCAGGGAAAACAGTTGGCCGAGGTTGCTGGGAGCGTTGTTGGCACCGATGACGATAACCACCGGACGGTGGGCCGCAAACTCGCTGCGGGCGAGTTGGTCAGCCTTCGACACCCCCTGCGAGATTTCCGAAGAAAAGCTGTTTGCAGAGTTGGTAGAAGCACTCACGGCCAACTGCTTAATCTTGCCATTGGCGGTAATCAGCAGGCGCTGGGCGGCCCCGTCACCCGGGTTTAGCAGAGAGGCGAGGTTGTTAGCCCCGGCGTTTTCGACCAGCCACAGGAACAGCACGCCGCTGGGGCTCATGCGGAAGAACTCGGATACCTGGTAGTGCAGCGTCGTGCTGTTGTTGCTATCGTAGGCAGCGTCCGCGCCCAGCGATTCGAGCTGGCGGAGCGAGCGGATTTCGATGGCCGTGTCATAAGGAAGGCCAGCGGTGGCGGTGGCGGTGGCAAAGACCAGACCGGAGATACCGTCCTCGGTGGGGAGCTGGCGACCCAGGCCGCCGGCACCTTTCACAATTTTAACGTCGGGAAGCGTCATGGAAAGAAGAAAAAAAATGAAAAGAAGGCCGGCGTAAACCGGGGAGGTGGAAGGGGTAATTACTTGATGGTGAGCCGCAAGCTCTGGCCGGCGTCGCGGGCCGCCTGGAGGCGGGCGAAGAGGCCGGCGTAGGTGGCGCGGCTGTTGCTGACCCAGTCGGGCCGGCGCGGGTCGTAGGTGCCCACGAGCAGGCAGCCCTCGGTATCGGCGGCCGAGTTGCCGCTGTGGATGCGCACGCCCTCGTAGCCGGGCACTTGCAGCAGCAGCGGCATGGGCTGCCGGAAGCGGGTGGAGTAGGTGATGACCACGCCGTAGCTGCCCGCCGGAATGGCCGTGCGGCCGAAGATTTTGGCCTGGCCGGCGGGGCGCACCACGTCTTCGAGCACGTGGCAGAAGGGCTGGCCATCGAGGGCGAGCACCCCAATGGTGGCCGCCGGCGAGAAAACGGTACGGGTAAGCAGCAGGTGCACGGGCGAGTGGAAAAGGAAACACGGTTGGAAAGCCCCCCAACAACTGCCCAGCTTCCGGCCTCGGGGCCATCGACTGGGCAGCTGGCAATCGACGCAATCCCCGGGAGTTGCTATTGATGATTCTCCGTGCTGGCACGGCCGATGGGCCGCCCATTCCCCCGAGTGGGGGCGGCGCGCCCCGGGAGGGCTCCCTGGGGCGGCGGGGTGCTGCCCGTGTGCTAGGGTGGGCAGTAGCTGAGCTTCGATTACAACCCAAAACTCCGGCTCCCGGGGGGGGCTGGCAAATCGGGAAAAGCACTCACGGGCGGGGGTGCCGCGACTCACGGCAAAATGCCCCGCGATAGCTGGGAAGCCCCTTTAAGAAGCCGGGCGCGGCGGCCAGCTTTGTACAACCGGTAGCGGCACTGCCTTGGTATAATCGTCTTTCAATCAAGGCAATAGGACGAAGTAGCGACCGCCCCGGGCCTCCCTTACCCCTTTTCCTCCCTCACATGTTTGCCTACTTTTTCGACCACCTTGCCAAGCAGCTGCGCCGCAATACTTCGCTGCGCACCATCAGCTTCGACATGCGCCGGCTCAACACCGGCAACTACCGCTACCCGGCCCTTTTTATTGAGGTGCCCAACGCTAGTTTTCAATCTGTCAATCCTTATTTTAGCTTGCAGATGACGCTGGTGACGGCCCCGCTGCCCACGTCCTCGTGGGCCACGCCCGGCAACAAGAGCGGCAACCAGAACTCCACCGCCGGCCCCGACCCGCAGCTCGGCCGCCTGACCGTAGTCGGCGAGATTTTGCAGGCCATGGAGTACTTCCAAAGCAACGACTGGCTGCAGACCGCCCGCCAGGAGTGGGAGGATGCCGTCCACGCCGACGCAACGGCGGGCGCCCGGCTGGGTGCCTTCGTCAAGGGCGATACGCTACTCTATTCCATGAGTGAATTGCCGATAAGCCAGCAGCGGCGGCTGGGCGCCTGGGGGGCTGTTTTCGGCGGCACCGGCACCTTCCAGCTGCCGCCGCTCACGGGCCTCAGCAGTGCCCGCTTCGTGCAGTTCACCGACGTGAACGCCGGGCCGCCGCCCAAGTATAATGTCAGTCCTCTAAACTAAAAAGGGGCGGCGGGCAACTAGCCCGCCGCCCCTTTGCGTTGGGGGGTGCCGTCAGGCCGCGGCCGCGCAGGAGGCCGGGCCGGCATCGAGGTTGTCGATGGGCTTGGCGTAGAGAATATCCTCGACGGTGGCCACCGAAAGACAGAACTCATCGGCCAGCCCGGCGAGCACGTACTCGCGGCTGAATTTGCGGGGGCGGGGCGCTTCGGTATAGCGCTGTCGGAAGGCTTGTCGGATGCGCTCATTGCGGCGCAGGCGATTTTGTTGGCGAACGGTCATGATGTGGAGGGCGAGAAAGGGTTGAAAACGCTTAAATTTTGATTTTTAGCAACTTACCCGAGTAGCAACCTGGAAGTTTGGCACGAATGGCAGCAAGTTTCTATTTGTGACCTGAATGTGGTCATTTTGTACTTTTCGAATAATTTTAATTATTTGAAAAGTACCTTTTAGGCTAGTAGGGGTCAGAAAAGGGAATTTGCTGCCATTCGTGCCAAAATCTCACGGCGAGAGGGGTAGCAGACGCACGTCGATGTCGCGCTGGCCGGGGGCGAAACCAGTCGTTTGGCGCTGCTCCTGCACGGCAAACCCGAGGTAGTAGCCCAGGTCTTTGAGCCAGCCGTTGAAGCGCCGCTGACTACAGAGCTTGTCGTCGAAACCGTAGCGCTCGCGGAAGGCCAGCCACAGCGCCCGCTTGCCGTACCACTGGCCGGGCAGCATTTCGGCGGCGGCGAACTCGGCGAATTCCTCGCAGGTTTTCTGCACCAGCTTGCGGCGGTTGAGGTTGATGGGCGGGGTGCGGCGGATGCCGCCGGCGAGGTAGCGCTGCGCGCAGCGCAGCATGAGGTTGTCGAAGAGCATCCACTCCTCGGGGGGCCACTCCTCAAAGAGCTCGTGGCCGAACTCCTGGCGGGGCGTGTGCTGGGGCGAGAAGTAGCTGGCCACCTCCAGCTCGACCTTGCGCCCCTCGTGGCTGGCCCCCTCCCCCACGAGCGTATCGTTGGTGTTGATGAGCAGCTTAGGAGCTTGGTGAAAATCCAAATACTGCTGCATGCCGCCCTTCGTTTCGATTTCCATGCCCGTGGTGATGATGCTGAAGAGCTTTTCGAAGGGCAGGCGGCGGGCGTCGAGGTCGTCGAGCACGACCAGGTTGGTGTCGTGGCGCACGCGCTGCCAGGCAAACTGGCGGTTGATGTCGAAGTTCTTGCCGTCGAGCTTGACCACCTGGCGCAGCTTTTCGAGGGCCTGCACGAGCAGGCCCTTGCCCGTGCGGCCGGCCGCGCTGCCGGTCCCGCTCAGGGCCTCGTCGCAGAGCACCACGGCGTAGCAGGCCGTGCGCTGCCGAAACGTGTGCAGCAGGTAGCCCAGGGCCGAGGTGAGCGCGTCGAGGCGCGCGGGGCAGCCGGCCGTGATGCGGCCCAGGTACTGCCCAAACTCGCCCCAGGGCTCGACCGGCCCCGGTGCCCGCCCCAGGCAGTAGCCGGTGAAGGGCCGGGCCAGCCGCTGCCCCGCCCAGATGTAGCCCGGCAGCTCGGCGTAGGCCCGCGGCGTGATGCCCAAGGCCGTGACTTCAACCCACTTATCCTGAAAAAAAAAGTAGGCCGCGTCCTTGGTGTCGCGCACGAACCGGTCGCCGACGGGCGGCAGAAACTCCAGCGTGCCCTCCTCGAAAAGCTGGCGGTGCTCGCGCTGAATGCGGTCTTCCAGCGTCAGCCGAAACACCTGGTCGAACTCAAACGGCAGGCTGGCCACGTAGTCGAGCACGTACTGCTTGATCTCGGCCCGCGTCACCTCGCGCACCACGTTGTCCTGCACCTGCACCGGCAGGTAGCGCGTGCCCTGCCGGTGCAGCGCGAAGCCCTGCCCCGCCAGCCAGGCCAGGTACTTGGCCCGGTTGAGGATGAGCTGCGGGCCGGGGGCCGGCTGCCCGCGCTGCGGCTCCCGGCTCACCACCTCCCAGAAGGCGGCCACCACCACCGGCGGCTCGGCGTACACGGCCGCCACGGCCTGGCGCAGCGCGGCCACCGGCACGCCGGGCTGGGTGCTGGCCAGGCGGCTCACCACCGCCTCGGCCGGCTGGCCCTGGCGGCGCTGGGTGCGCACGGTGTAGTGCAGGTGGTCGGGCAGCAGGGGCTGGGCCTGGCCCGCCCGCAGCCCGGCCGCGATGGTCTGGTACGCCCCGCGCAGGTCGGCCACGTCGCGCTGGCCGATGGCCTGGCGCAGCGCCTGCGCGGCCTCTTCCTCGGCCAGCACGCCCCCGGCCACGTAGCCCCCGCAGAGGTAGGCCATCTTATTGAGGGTAACGTGCTTCTGGCCGTCGGGGGCCTGCGCCACCTGGCGCACGGCCCGGGCCAGCACCTGCGCCCCGTAGCTGGTGGCCGGCGCCGGCTCGGCGGGTGCCGGGCCGGGGAGCTCGGCGGGCGGGGCGTAGGGCTGGGCCGCGGCCTGGTAGTAGAGGGCGGGGTCGTGGCTCACGAAGCGGGCCCGCGACACGTCGGGCAGCGAATCGACCTGCACCCCAAACGTGGCCCGGTAGTACTGCTGCAAGGCCCGGAAGCTGGCCGCGTGCCGGCGGCCGTCGATGGGCACGATCACGCACAGGCCCTGGCCGCCCACGCTGGTAAAGCAGGCCAGCGTGTGGGCGTCGGCCTCCAGGCGGGGGCGCAGGGCGGCCAGGTCGAGGCCCGGGTTTTGGTCGGCGTCGAGGTCGAGGGCCAGCAGGCCGCTGTGCTGGCGCAGGCCGGCCCCGCTGCGCGGCTCAAACACCCCGCTCACCGTGCAGCAGGGCACGCGGCGCTTGGCTTGGCGCTGGGCCGTCTTGGTGGGCGCGGTGCGCACGGCGGCCGTTTCGGCGGCCCAGCGGCCGGTGCGAATACCCTCCAGCACGTGCGTGAGCGCGACTTCCTGCCCGGTCGTGGCGGTAATGGTGGAATAAAAGGAAACTAACATAGAGGAAGCTGCGACCAGCGCCGAAACCGCCCCCGGAAGGCCAAGCCTTCCAGCGGCTTGCTGGGCACCTAGTACAAGAAGTTATTGCCGCTGGCCGGGCGCGGGGAGGTCTCCAGCCGGCAGTCTCAACGCCAGCAATCACCTAGCTATTGATCAGCTAGTTATACCAAGCGTTAGGGAGTAGAGGGGGCCGGCTGGCCGGGGCTGGTATGGGAAGACATTCCTATGAGGGGTTTTTTATTTTCGAAAAAAAAGGGCGGAAATTTACTCACCAAAAGCATACAAAATTTTATTTATATGTTTATTTATGATAAAAAATCCTTTAACACATAACTTAATCTTTACTTGTCAAATATAGTCAAATAAAAAATGCGAAGTCAATTTGATAGTTTCTACTTTTTACCTTTCTCCACAATTACAAAAACAATTGTATGAATCAGAGCATACCCTCGGGGCATTACTTAAAAACGCTGCGGCTGCGCGCAAAAATCACGCAACACGAGCTAGGTCAGCAGATTGGCGTAACCAAGGCCTCGATCTCGGCCTACGAGAAGGGCAAGGCCCAACCCTCCCCGCAGGTGCTGAGCGGCTTAGCTCGGGTGTTTGATTTATCAATTGACTCGCTGCGCAGGGGTTCCGTTGCAAGCGCCGCGGCGACGGCGACCACCCGGGAGCTGCCTTACCTGGCCGCCCAGGCCCAGGCCAGCTTCGGGGCGGCCCCCCAGCCGGCGGCCGGCGCCGAGCAGCGCCTGGTGGTCGAGGTGCCCGCCGACCCCGAGTTTGCCGCCGCGCTGCTCATCGAGGTGCCCGACGACCTCATGGCGCCCACCCTGCGGGCCGGGGCGCGGGTGCTGGCCACCCCCGTGGCGGCCGAAGAATGGCCCTACATGGCCTCGGGCGTGTACTGCGTGGTGTATCGGTCGACATTTGTGATCAAGCGGATTAAGAACAATTTTCTCCTGCGGAAGAAGCGCCTGCTGCTGCATTCCGACAGCCTGCGGGGGGGGGCTCACCCGGTGCGGGAGGAAGACATCCGGGCGGTGTGGCGGGTGCGCTGGGGCGTGTACGCCCCCATCAGCTAGGCCCGCGCCGTAATGCGCCCGCAAGTAGCACGCGCCGGCGGGGGCGCTCCCCGCCCCCGCCCCACTCACGGCAAAAAAGCTCCCTAGTCGCGGCCAGTCAATCCGCTAGTATAGAGGTATTCTCTACTTTAGCGCGGCCACCGGCCCAGCGACAAATACCGGCAGTGGTCTAACTGTCAGGTAGGTAGCTGCCGCCAGTCGTCGCGGGCGGCCCGCACGGGCGCGGCCGGGCGAGCCGCCCCGGGGCGGCTGCTATCCTTGCTATCCTTGCCATCCTTGCTAGGGCTGCCAACATTGCTAGCACTGCTATCTTTTGAACCGAGGAGCCGGTCGTCCGTCGCGGGGGCCGGGAGGGCCGCACCGGCCCCGCCCCCGCTAACACCCCCGCCGTGGGCAATATTGTTTGCATGATCATACTTATTTAAGCGTCCCTATGGCTGAGGCTAGCACCCGCACTGCCCCGACAGTAAAAGCTAGTGAATTTAGCAAAAGTTTTCAATATTGCAAAATTTTTTAGCAATCAGATTTGCTGGCAATGCTAGCTTTGCTGACCTCGCCAGCTTTGCCAGCAAGGCTAGCGGTAGTAGCAACGCTGGCGCGGCTGGCAGTGTCAGCACGGTTGGCCGCGCCAGCATGGCTGGCAAAGCCAGCGCTGCTAGCTTTGCACCCTTCACGGCTTTCCCTCCCTTTTCCCCTATGCCCGCTGTTTCTCAGTCCTCTTCCTCTGGTTCGCCCGCTGTTGCTGGCAATGCTGGCAAGCCTGGCAAGTCTAGCACTGCTGACAAGGCTAGCAAATCTGGCAAGGGTAGCACTGCTGGCAAGGCTAGCAAGTCTGACAAGAGTAGCACTGCTGGCAAGCCTAGCGTTGCTGACATTGCCAGCAAGGCCGAGGAGCCCGGCGGCACCGCCCGCCCGCATATCGTGGCCCTGGCCAACTTCAAGGGGGGAGTGGGGAAAACCACGACGGCTATCAACCTGGCGGCCAGCCTGGCCGAGCTGGGCCACCGGGTGCTGGTGGTAGACCTCGACGCGCAGGCCAACGCGACGGCGGCGCTGTTTCTGCGGGGCTTCGCCACGCACACCGTGGGCGACTGGCTGCTCGGGCAGGTGCCCGCCGCCGAGGCCATCCGGCCCTGGCCCGCCGAGGCGGCCCCCGACCAGGCGCCGCTGCCCCTGCACCTGCTGCCCGCCCACGTGCGGCTGGCCGACCAGGAAGAGGAGCTGCGCCAGCGCCCCGCCTACGAGCACCTGCTGGCCCGGGCGCTGGCCCCGCTGGCCCCGGCCTACGATTTCATGTTGCTCGACTGCCCGCCCAGCCTCGGCCCCATGACGCGCATGGCCCTGTGCGCGGCCACGGCCTACGTGGTGCCCTGCCTGGCCGAGAAGTTCAGCTTCGACGGCCTGCGCCTGCTCACGCAGCTGGCGGCCGGCGTGACGAGCCGGCACAACCCGGCGCTGCGCCTGGCGGGCATCGTCTTTACCCAGTACCACCCCGGCGTGCGCAACAACCTGCACCAGGACGTGGTGCTGGCCACCGAGCACGTCTACGGCCCGGCGGCGCTGCTGCCAGCCATTCGCAAGGACGTGACGCTGGCGCAGGCGCAGCGCCGGGGCCTGCCGGCCCTGCGCCTGCGGCCCGACAGCAACGCCGTGGCCGACTACCGGGCGCTTACCCAGGCGCTGCTGGCCGCGCTGGCTGGCTAGTTTTTGTACTTTACTTGGCTTACTTCTTTTCTCCCATGCAGAAACCTGCTTCCCGCAAGGGCTTTATCGACGACCTGCTGGCGGGTGCCGCCCCGGCGCCTACTCCCGCCGCGCCCGCCCCGGCCCCGGCCGCGCCGGGCGGCTACGTTCGCTTTGCCAGCCGGCTATCGGCTGAAAATCACCGCGCCCTCGACCGCGTGGCCTACTGGATGCCCGGCCGGGGGGCTAAGTACCAAACCATTCTCAACGCGGCGCTGGCGGCTTACTTCGCCACCCATCCCGACGCCCAGCGGCCCACGCCCGACGAGCAGTAGGCACGGGTTATTTTTGGACTTTTACCCGCCGCTAGTCGCTGCGCACGGCTGGCGGCGGGGCGCTAGGGCGGCGGCCCGCCCGGCGGGCTCGGCCATGACGGCCGCCGCCTCGCTAGCTGGGCTGTTTTGGGCCGTTTTCAGGGCGCTGGCGGGCTTGTGGCGCTTTTTGGCGAGGATGATACCAGAATTGATTGCGGGGCGTTTCTGGGGGCGTTTTTGGGGCTCGGCCAGCGGGAGGCGGTTAGTGCAAGAAGGGCAATTTCACGGGCCTCCCCCGGTAGGGCCAGGCTTGCCGATGCGCTTTTACTTGATTTTCAGAATGGTAAGTAGCAGGCCCGAGAGCGAATGTGCTTTGGTGAGCTTGCCCGTTCTCAAGTCGTGGGCAAACTTGTTGCAGGCCGCCACGTGCGCCGCGTTGCCTAGGATTTGCGTTACCAGCTCGGGTGCCGTGATGTTGAGCTGCGTGAGCAGGCGCCCGGCACTCTCGACCTGATGGGGAACAGTTGCGTCGGGGACCAAGTCAAAATCTATGGTGGTAGCCGGAATTTGGGACTGAACCGTGAACATAATGTTTTGGAAGGCTCGCCCCACTTTCTCCAGTTGGTAGCCAATGCGCAGGTCGGTCTTTTCATTGATCTGCTTCACGGCCACGTCCAGCACCTTCTTTTTGAACATCGCTAAAATGGTGTATTCCTCGTTGCCCTTATCGTCAGCAAGGCCTAGCGTCTTTTTCAGGTCTAGGATAGTTACCTTTTTGGTCTGCCCTACGTCCTTCCACTGGCTGCAAATCTGGTAGATCCGTTTGGCGTGTTTGCCAGACAGGTTCAGCGCCGCCTGAACCTGAAACGAGGTGAAGTTATTTTTGAGGTCAAACAAATACGGCGTGGCGTACTCGTTGAATTGCAATTCAATAACTCCCGTTCCCAGGATATAATCTATTCGTTTGAACAACACAAGCTGCCGGAATACCTCTTTGCCGTTGTGGTAAGTAGTGATTTTGTGAACCCGGCCCATCATTTCTTCAGTAGAATTTCTTAACTGTTTGTAGTTAAGATTTTTACTGGTTAGGAGTTCTAGCTCCTTCACCGATATTTGATATACATCGTCGGGCGAATCTTTACGCAGCTTGGAGAGCAGTACCAAGAAGATGTTGGCCTGCGTTTCCGTGTACTCATACCGGGCATTAGTTATGGCATTAGCCTGACGCACTTCTATATCCTGTTTCATGCGAATGGGCAGCTTACGGCTGTTATTTTGCCAAAGCTAACCATTAATACTAACAGTTACTACTTGGGGTTAGCTTTCGGTTATATGGAGTTAGCCTTCCGCTTATACGGAGTTAGCTTTCGGCCTCATTTTGGCTTATATGGAGTTAGCTCTCGCTTATATGGAGTTAGCTTTCGACCTCATAAATAATTGATTTTAAACAGGTTCTGAGCCCCTCAAATAGACAAATAAGACAAATAAAAAAAAACACAATTGTGTTTCGCGCGAGGACGAAAGGCTTTCAGAGCTGTGGATAACTCGCTCGGACGGGGCGGCGCAGCCCAAACAAAAACAACAAAACACTAACGATCAGTAATTTGCGCGCATTTTTAAAATTATATATTATTGAAAATCAACAATATAAGTTGGCCTTATCTTGCTTCTCGGCCCGGCTTCGCACCCCGGATTACTGTTCGGTTTCGGGCTCCTTGCTGCCCAACTCGTCGAGGGTGGTACGGGCCGCTTGCCGCTTGGCATCATCGGGGGGGCGCTCGCATGGCAGCGGGAGCTACGCCCGCACTTACTTATCGATATAGAACGTGATTCTGTCAAAAGCCCGTCCCTTCTTTATCGGTTCGTACCTGATCCGCAAGTCGGTACACTCGTTGATCTGCTGCACGGCCACGTTGAGCACTTTGGCTTTGAAGCACGCGAAATCAGTGTACTGCTCAGGCTCTTTGCCCTCAGGATCTTTGAGATGCAGCATGTGCTTCAGCTCGGCCAGGGTGTACGTCTTGGACCCGCCCGCAGCTTTCCAGTGCAAGGCCAGCTGATAAATCCGCTTGGCGTATTTGCTATCGAGCGCGAAGACCGCTTGCAGTCGGCGACTGGTAAAGTTGCTTTTCAGGTCGAGGAGGTAGGGCCGGATCTGCTCCGAGAGTTTCAGCTCCATAAGTCCCTGTCCGGTAAGGTATTCAGCCGAGGCCAGCAGGGCTACTCGCTGCACCGTGGGCGTACTCTTGCCGGTGCACGGGTGCAGCGTCTCCCCGAAGAGGGTATACCCCCGAGTACGCAGCTGCTGCGTCAATTCAAAGAAGCGTTGGTAGTTCCAGCTGCGGCCCGTCAGCTGTTCCAGCTCCTTCATCCGTAGCTCGTACACCGTACCCTGCTTATCGTCTTTGGTAAGCTTGGAAAGCAGGAAAAAAACGAGGTCCATTTCGCAGGCGGTCATGTCGTAACGCGCCGTAATCAGGGCATTAGGCTTGTTTTGTTGGAGTAGGGCGTTTGTTATTTTGGCCGAGAGCATGAATAATTATCTGGTTAGATATATGACACACAAATCTACGCAGGCAGCCCCGAGCCGTCCGCTGGTTGGTTGCAAAGAATTTGGGTATAAAATAGTATTTAAACTGGTTTTATAGTACGATTTTTACCATAATTTACTATCTGTGAGTAGCTAAAGGTTATCCACATTAGTACAATACCAATTCCCCAGCCGCGCCCTGCCCCCGGCTGGGCTCCCGGCTGGGTGGCCGCTCGAAAAATGCCGTGAGTGACAAAATAGCCGGAAGCAGGTAAGCTATTGGGAACGAACGGCTAACCGCTTTCCTTGGCGGGGTGGGGCCAGCGGCCTGGCCCGCCCGGGTGGTATACTTGTACACGGCTTCGGGGGCGGCGCCAGTTTCGGTACGGGGAGAGGGCTAGCGAGCCGGCGGTGCGTCGGCGCAGCCCGCCCGGCCGCGCCCTTTTTTCTCCCGTCCCCGCCCGGGGGCCAGCCCCGCGCCCGGCGGGTATCCCTTTCGTTCGGCAAGTGCATCCGCCTCGGGGCCAGCCGATTATTTCCCATTACTCCTATGACCATCTTACCCCTTCAGCTCTCGGAGGCCACGCACGCGACGGCGGCGGCCACCGCCGCCGCGACCACGCAAGTGAGCCAGCAGGGTCCGCTGTTTGCGATGCTGTGGGCCCTGGTCCTGCTGCTGGGCCTGGTGAGCGTGTCGCTGTACCTCAAGGCCGAGCAGGCCGGGGCCCGCAGCCAGCGGGCCTGCGCCGAGGCCGTGCAGGCCGCCCGCGTCGAGTGGGCCCGGCAGCAGGCCATCGACAACGGCCACGCGGCCGACATGCTCAAGCAGAGCCGCGAGCAGGAGCGCGAAGCCCTCGACCGCCTCGACCTCATCAACCGCGAGCTGCGCCAGCAGGAAGTGAAAAGCGTGGAGGTGATCGGGGGCGTGCGCACGGCCCTGAGCCAGCTCAGCACCATCATGCACGGCGTGCAGGCCCAGCTCCAAGTGATTGAGAGCCTGCTCATCACAACCCGCCCCCGGGCCGGCCGGTCCGCCGCGGCCCCGCCCCTCGACACCCTCCCCTAAGCTGCCTTTTCCTCCCCGCCATGTTGACGATGCCCGCGGCGTACGCCGCCAAGACCGCGCTGCTCCACGAGCTACAACACCCTCGCCTCCTGTGCCTTACCCTCGACGAGGTGCCCCGCCCCGAGTGGGTGCAGGCCGACTTTTTCTTTCACCCCCTGCACCACCTCGACGGCCTGGAAGTGGCCCAGCTGCTCGCCCCGCCGGGCCACTCGACGCTGCTGGTGCGCGGGGCCGTGGGGGCGCACCACCACCGCGTGCGGCTGCCCCAGCGGGTGCGGGCGCACCTGCTGCACGGGGCCTTGCTCTGGTGGCAGGCGAGCTGCGGCCCCGACCCGCAGCGCCTGGAGGCGGGCCAGCGCGTCGAGCTGGCCCCCGGCGAGGAACACGGCTTCGTGGTGCTGGAAGACGCCCTGCTGTACAACGTCATTACCCCTAGCCTTTAACTACTTACTGCTACTTACCTCCTTTTCCACGATGCAAAAGCTCCTCACTTTCCTGCGGCATTCCTTCTCGGATGCCCGCGGCCTGCCCGACGGCAAGCTGCTCACCATCGCCGCCGTGGCCGCGGTGGTCGTCCTCACCTACCCCGTGGGCTGGCTCTGGCACGTGTGGCCGCCCGAATACATTCATTCGCCCACGCTGCTCTTTCTGGCGGCGGGGCTGGGCATCGATGCCTACGTGACGCACGCCCAGATCAAGGCCCAGGCCGACGTGGCGCAGGCCACCGCGACCGGCCTGCCGGTGCCCCCCGACACGCTCAACGTCACTACCACCACCGTAACCGATTCACCGCCATGTCCTTGAGTACTTGCCCCCTGCGGGCGGCCCGGCTGCTCCCGCTGGCCGCGCTGCTGGCTGGCTGCGCCAGCCAGCGGGCCGCCACTTCGGAGCCCGCCCCCGATGCGCTCCTGCCCACCGTGGCCCACCTCCCGGGCGGGCCGGCGGCCGCCCTGCCCGACTCGCTCGCCGCCCACTACCAGGTGCTGCGCCCGGCGGGCCAGCACCCCTGGCTGCGCAAATGCCGCGGCTGCACCATCGTCATTGGTACTGGTAACCACGTCCTTACCGCCAGCGTCGGGAAAGTCCGCGCCCCGCTGGCGCTGGGGCCGGCGGCCAGCGTCGCCACCGCGCCCGGCGGCACGGCCATCGCGCAGCAGGGCGCCGGTAGCTCGGCCACCGCCACGACTACCACGACCGGCCCCGCTACTCCCCCCCTGGGCACCCGCGTTGCCGAGCTGCTGCTGGGGCCGCTGGGCCGCGCCGTCGGCCTGCTGGCCCTGGGCGGCGGCGCGTGGCTGGCCCTGCTCGTCTGGCGCCGCCGGCGGGCGCGGGAGTAAGCGGCGGCGGCGCGGGCTTGCCAACGGGTCGCGCCCGCTTATAAAAAGTTAGCCTTTGTTTATAATGCACTATTTATCAGTGCATTATATTCAAGAGGCTTGTCCGACTAGCCGGCTAGCTTTCGAGTGAGGCCCGCTATTTTCTAAATGGGCTGATGAGATACATATCCCCACAATATTTTTTGCGCTGAAGGAGTGGACCCTGTTTTTGTGGGGGTATGCCCCTGTTTTGTGGGTGTATGTTCTTATGATTATCTTATAATCAATAAGTTACGCCGCCCGTAAACTATAAAAAATGAACTCCTAGTTTCTTGAGCTGTTTTTTTATTTTTTTATAAATTGCTGATTTTCAATTTTTAAGTCGAAATCTTTTTTGAGGGCAGACGTTGAGTAGTTCGGGCCGGGGGGCGGCCAACTTTTCATAAGCTTCCCCTCAAAAAGTGCCCTCACGCGCTCCATTGGCGCTTTGTGTCCATACCCCCACAAAAACAGGGTCAACCGAGACTGTCTCACCGGCTGGGAGGCTGGTGACCTGGGGCAACTCGCCCGCCCCGCTACGCGGCGGCGCCGCCGCCCTGCCGCTTTATCTTGGTTAGGTAGTTCTTGAGGGAGAGATATTTACCGTATTGCAGGTGCACTTTTACGATGGTGCCCAGCGGCACGCCCAGCGCGTGCAGGTGCAGGATGCGCTCGCGGTCGGCGTCGTACATCGACTTCTGCACCACGCCCTTAGGCTTGCCCAGCACCACGCCCTGCGCGCGCCGCGCCCGCAGCCCTTCCTTGGTGCGCTCCGACACGAAGTCGCGCTCCAGCTCGGCCAGCATGGCGAAGATGGTGAGCAGGATTTTATGGGTCATGTCGCGGTGGTTCTGCGGGTCGAGGTCCAGGTTCTGCTTGATGAGAATCAGCCGGCAGCTCTTTTGGTGAATCAGCTCCTCGATCAGCCCCAGCACCTCGCGCAGCGAGCGCCCCAGCCGGGAAAGCTCCGACACGATGACCGTGTCGCCGGGCGCGACCTTGCCCAGCAGCTCGGGCAACCGGCGCTGCCTGGCCTCGCGGCGCGACGACATTTCGACCTCGATCCACTCGCCCAGGAGCCAGCGGCGGTCGGCCAGGTAGCGGGCAATGAGGTTCTTCTGGCTTTCCGCCGATTGGGTGCTGGTCGAGACGCGAACGTAACCGAAAATCATGGGTGCGGGGCGGCCGGTTAGCGTTTAGGTGGGGCCGCCCCGTAAAGGTAGCGCGCTAGGCTAGCGTTAGTCATCCGTTAACGCTAGTGCTCCGGGTGTCGTCGTGACGGTCGTTAACGCTGGCACGCAAGCGCCCTCCGGAACGCGCTCGTGTCATCAAATTTAAGAAAATAATGTAATTATATAAAATATATACTTTTTAAATTATTTGCCACCTTGCGGAGCCTTTGGGACCGCGCGAGACCGGACGCTGGCCCCGATTGTGCGGACCCGCGAACTTCCCCACGAAATTCAGGCTCTAAAAGTCTTTTTTTTGGTGAAGCCAATACAAGCCCGTAGCGCGACGATCGTCGCCTCGGGCTATCCATTCCCACAAAAATGGCAAACGTCGCGCTACGGGGCTAAAAATACCCTTTACGGGCTTTCGCTTGCCTGTTGCCTCATCCCATCGGCACCAGCCCAGCTAAGTACTACCTGCTCTACCCGCCCTCGTCACGCGCTCTTTGAGAGTTTTTCTTTTTTTTATTCTTTAAAAAGTATTTAGAAGCTCCGGGGCCTTGAGGGTCAATGCTTTGCAAAGCCAACTGTGTAGGGGTTTATCGTTGGTTTTTGCCTCCAACTATGTAGTGGTCTGTCGTTACGCGTGTAGAAATTTGAAAAAAGCTACGCACTTACTCCTAAGCTTTCGGAACTTGGAAGGCAAGTCGGGGACCGTCCAAAAAAAGCTTGAGCTTGATGAGCTAAAATCCTGGATGCTAAAGGATAGCTCAAAATATCCGCTGTTTGCGGAGGTCAAGCGCAACGTCCTGGACGCCGTTGCGGAAGATTTCGAGCAAATACGGTTCAAGGCGACGTGGGTGCCGGTGCGCACGGGCAAAAAGATCACCGCCCTGCTCTTCACCATCCCCCAGGACAAGCCGGAGCCCCAACCGCTGGCGACCGCTCCGACCAGCGGAGCAGCGACCACCGAGTGGGACGCCTGGCTCGCGGCCGCCGACCCCAAGCTGCGGACGGCCTACGCAGGGCTGCTCTCGACCAATAAGCTCACGGCCACTACGGCCAAAAAGATCGTGCGCTGGGTCGCCCAGCACCCCGACCAGGCCCCGGCGTTCTACAAGGCCCGGCACAGCACCCTGACCCCGCCCGAGCCGGTGAAGGACATGCGGGCCTACTCCCTGGCCCGCCTCAACGCGGCCCTCGGTACGGCGTTTAAATAGCATGTGATAATATATAAAAAATATGCACATAAATATTTTATCATAACTCACTTCTGCTAGCTACCTCCCACCGGCACCGGTCCAGCTAGGTAGTATCTGCGCTACCCGTGCGTTTTTAGAGGTTTTTAGTTGTTTGTAGATCTTGATGGTCAATGGCTTAATAATGCCAACCATGGACAACTCCGCCGTTAACTGTGTAGGGGTTTGGCGTAGTCGTAAATTATTGAAATAGAATTTATTTTATATAATGACTTATTTATAATTTTGTTTTTCAACAGGTTATGAATAGTGTACCTACATCGATGCCCCCCTGGTGCGCGGAGCCTTTCGCACCCCTTGCGTGGGGGTTTTTGTCTGGCGGGAGCCTCTAAAAGCCTAAAAAAAGACAGGCCAGACAAGGTTTTGCCTCGCACACGCGCTATTCCTTTTTTTTTTATTTTACATTGTTTATTCCTATTAAGAGTATTAGGAGGGCCGTAACCTATTGAAAATCAGGGGCCAGACAACGCGAAATAAGACAAATTTCCATGCCAGACAAGGCCAAATAAGAA
>CAJYVK010000379.1 GCA_913778455.1 uncultured Hymenobacter sp.
CTGCCATGCCCATGCGCCCCGACCACGGCCATCAGATGCTCGACGACCTGAGCACTAACAAGCGCACTTATCCCGGCTACTCGGCCATCGGCCGCCTGCGCGGCCTGGCTGAACTGCGCGGCCTCGAATACGGCCTGCGCCGCACCCTGACCGAAGCCGAAGCACCGGCCTCCGCGGCCTACGCCGCTCGCTAGACTCTACTCTCTCCTCCATTTTTCCCACCCGCCCGCCATGTTGCTGCGCAACGTGTTCCTGCTTCTTCTGTGCCTTGTAGCCGCATCGCCCAGCCGGGCCGACGACGGCTACCGGCTGTGGCTGAAGTACGACCGTATTGCTAATGCCGCTGAGCGTCAGCAGTATGTTCGGGTGGCGCAGTTCGTTGCCAGTCCCGGTACTACGCCAGTACTGCGGGCGGCCAGCGCCGAGCTGCAACGCGGGCTGGGCGGACTGCTGGGCCAGCCAGTGCCGGTAGTGGCCAGCGCGGGCAGCCGTACGGGTGGTATTATGCTGCGCGTTGAGGCCCCGGCCCGCGCCACCGGCCAGCCGCTGCAAGCCGAAGGCTACCGCATTTTTTCGGAGAAAAATAATCTCGTTATTACTGGTTTGACCGACCGGGCGGTGCTTTACGGGGCCTTTGCCCTGCTGCGGCAGGTGCAGACGCGCCAGCCGCTGGCCGGCCTCAGCCTGAGCAGCAGCCCGCGCATCGAGTACCGGATGCTCAACCACTGGGACAATCCCAACGGCACGGTCGAGCGCGGCTACGCCGGCTCCAGCATCTGGAAGTGGTACGAGCTGCCCGAGCACCTCGATCCCCGCTACACCGACTACGCCCGCGCCAACGCTTCGGTGGGGATCAACGGCGTAGTAATCAATAATGTGAATGCCAGCGCCCGCTACCTTTCGACCGAGTACATCGGCAAAGTAGCGGCCCTGGCGGGCGTGCTGCGGCCCTACGGCCAGCGGGTGTACCTGTCGGTATTCTGGGCCGCGCCCAAGGTGCTGGGCGGCCTCAGCACTGCCGACCCGCTCGACCCCGCCGTGAAGCAGTGGTGGGCCGCCAAGAGCGACGAACTGTACCACGCCATTCCCGACTTCGGCGGCTTCCTGGTGAAAGCCAACTCGGAGGGCGAGCCCGGCCCGCAGGACTACGGCCGCAACCACGCCGACGGGGCCAACATGCTGGCCCAGGCCCTGGGCCGCCACGATGGCGTAGTGATGTGGCGGGCCTTCGTGTACAAGGCCGGCAGCGCCGACCGCTTCAAGCAGGCCTACGAGGAGTTTCAGCCGCTTGACGGCAAGTTCGACCCCAAGGTACTGGTGCAGGTGAAGAACGGGCCGATTGATTTCATGGCCCGCGAGCCCTTCCACCCGCTGTTCGGGGCCATGCCCCAAACGCCGCTGGTGCTGGAGGTGCAGCTGACGCAGGAGTACCTGGGCTTCGCCACGCACCTGGTGTACCTGGGGCCGCTCATCAAGGAAGTATTGGAATCTGACACCTATGCCAAAGGTCCCGGCTCGACGGTTGCCAAGGTGGTGGATGGCACCGTGGACCACCACGCGCTGAGCGCCATCGCGGGCGTGGCCAACATCGGCTCGGACCGCAACTGGACCGGCCACCCGGTGGGCCAAGCCAACTGGTACGCCTTCGGTCGCCTGGCTTGGGACCACGAGCTGAGCTCGGCCGCCATCGCCCGGGAATGGACTAAAATGACGCTGACTACCGAGCCCGCCGCCGTGGGCACGCTCACGAATATGCTGGAACAGTCGCGCAACATCTACGTGCGCTACACCATGCCGCTGGGCCTGCACCACATCATGGGCGAGAGCATTCACTACGGCCCCCAGCCCTGGCTGGCCAAGTCGGGCCGGCCCGACTGGACGGCCGTGTACTACCACAAAGCCGACTCCGTGGGGCTGGGCTTCGACCGCACGGCTACCGGCTCCAACGCGCTGGCCCTCTATAAGCCAGCGGTGCAGCAGGAGTGGGGCAACGCCCAAGCCTGCCCGCTCAACTACCTGCTCTGGTTTCACCACGTGCCCTGGACGCAGAAGCTGAGCACTGGCCGTACCCTCTGGAACGAGCTGGCCACCCGCTACTACACCGGGGCCGACTCGGTAATCTGGCTGCAAAAGCAGTGGGCCGCCGCCCGCCCCGCCCTCGACCCCGCCCTCTACGCCGACGTAGCGGCCCGCCTCCAAACTCAGCATAAGGAGGCCCTGTGGTGGCGCGATGCCTGCGTGCTCTACTTCCAAACGTTTGCCCGCCAGCCCATTCCGGCCCCCTTCGCCCCGCCCACGCGCTCGCTGGCCGACATCAAGCAGCTCGTGCAGCTCTACCAACTCAAATAGTTTCTGCCCCTTCAGCCCCGTCTTTATTCTTTTATGAGCAACGCTGTATACTCTTCGAATGGCCACGCGGCCGACGCTACTACGCTCCATGCGCCGGCACATGCCGACGTGTTTTCGCTGGCGGGCCGGGTAGCCCTCATTACGGGCGGCGGCACCGGCATCGGCCTCGAAATCGCCCGCTGCATGGTCACGGCCGGGGCGACGGTCATCATCACCGGTCGCCGCGAGGCGGTGCTGCAAGAAGCTGCCGCCGAGATCGGGGAGGGGGCACACTACATCGCCAACGACATCACCGACCTGGCTGGCCTCGACGGGCTGGTGGCCCAGGTAGAAGCCGAGCACGGTCCGCTCGATATCCTGGTCAACAACGCCGGCATCAACCTGAAGAAACCCGCGTTGGAAGTAACCGACGAGGATTTCAGCCGCATTATCCACACCAACCTGAATGCGGTATTTGCCCTCACCCGGGCCGCTGCCCAGCGTATGGTAGCCCGCCGCAGCGGCGTCATTCTCATGATTTCGTCGATGGCCGCCTACTACGGCATCGACCGCGTGGTGGCCTACGCAGCCTCCAAATCGGCCGTGGAGGGCATGGTGAAAGTGCTAGCCTCGGAGTTTTCCAAGGATGGCGTGCGCATCAACGCCATCGCCCCCGGCTTTATCGAAACGGCCATGAGCCGCACGGCCATGAACTCCGACCCCGAGCGCCGCGACCGCGCCATGCGCCGCACCCCGATGGGCAAGTTTGGCCAGCCCGCCGACATCGGCCACGCCGCCGTGTTCCTGGCCTCCGACGGGGCCCGCTACATCACCGGGGCCTCGCTGCCGGTAGATGGCGGCAATTCCATCGGCTTCTAGGGTCGCGCCCCGCCTCCGCCACCCGTGCGCTCTTCGGCGCTCCTACTCGCTTCATTTCACTTTTCAAAATTCCCACCCATGAACACACCCCTACCTTCTGCGCGCCCGCAGCGGAGCCTGAAATGGTCGCGCCTGGTACCGCTGCTGCTGCTGAGCGGCGGCCTGGCCCCGCTGGCCCCGCAGGTGGCCTATGCCCAAGTGGCGGGCGCTCATACCGTAACCGGTAAAATTACTTCCGACAACGGGGAAGGTATTCCCGGGGTGACGGTCGTAGTAAAAGGAACCACCGTCGGGGCTACCACCGACGTGAACGGCAACTACACCGTAACGGTGCCGAACGACAACAGCATCTTGGTATTCAGCTCCGTGGGCTATGCTCGTCAGGAAATACCCGTGGGCAAGCGTACTAATTTGAACCAGAGCTTGGTGCCCGAAACCCAAGCCCTCAATGAGGTGCAGGTAGTAGGCTACGGCGTGCAGAAGAAAAGCCAGGTAACGGGGGCCATTTCGAGCGTGAGCGACGAGCAGCTGCGCGACGTGCCGGTGGCCAACGTAGGCCAGGCCCTGCAAGGCCGGGCGGCGGGTATCACGGTATCGAGCAATGGTACCGCGCCGGGACAGTCGCCGACCATCCGTATCCGGGGCAACCGCTCGCTCTCGGGCTCCAACGACCCGCTGCTGGTGGTGGATGGCGTGCCCTACGACGGCAGCCTCAACGACCTAAACCCCGACGATATCACCTCGCTCGAAGTGCTGAAGGACGCCAGCTCGACGGCCATCTACGGCGCCCGCGGGGCCAACGGCGTGATCCTTATCACTACCCGCCGTGGCAAGAGCGGCGCCCCCCGCGCTACCTACGCCGGCTACTACGGCCAGAAGCGCATCTACGGTCGCTTCGACCTGATGAACGGCGAGCAATACTACAACTACAAGCTGCAAGCCTACCGGGCGCAGAACCCCAACTTCCTCCCGACGGCCGCTACCTTCCTGACGGCCGACGAGCAGGCCAACTACGCCGCCGGCCGCACCACTGACTACCAGAGCCTGCTCTTTCAGCATGGTCATATTCAGAACCATACGCTGGGCATAACCGGGGGTACCGAGCAGACGCAGTACTCGGCCTCGCTGGGCTACTACGACGAGACAGGCATCGTGCCGGTGCAGCGCTTCCAGCGCTACTCGCTGCGTGCCACCCTCGACCAGCAGATCGGCAAGCGCATCAAGGTGGGCGTGAACTCGCTCAACACGTTCTCGAACGCCAACGACCCGAACGTGAACGTGCTGTACCAGATACTGACTACCAGCCCCCTGGCCTCGCCCTACGACGCCAACGGCCAACTCGTGCTGTATCCGAACGGTGACCAGCTCTCGAACCCGCTGACGCTGTACGCGCCCAATGCCCACCTCGACCGCCAGCGTCGCCTGCGCTCGTTCAACAGCATCTACGGGCAGGTGAACATCTTGAAGGGGCTGGACTACCGCCTCAATGTGGGCCTCGACGGCCGCACCCAGGCCGAGGAGTATTTCTACGGTTCGGTGACGCCCAACAACGGGGCTGGCCTCAACACGGCAGGCCGCGGCACGACCATCGCCTACAACCTACTGGCCGAAAACATCCTGACATACAACCGCAATTTTGCGGAGAAGCACGACCTGAACGTAACGGCGCTCTACAGCCGCCAGACTTATCACTCGGACGGCTTTGCGGGCAACGTGCGTAATACCTTGGCTGACTACCAGCTGGCCGATAACCTGGGGGCAGGTACGCCGGCCAGTGTGGTCAACAACA
>CAJYVK010000380.1 GCA_913778455.1 uncultured Hymenobacter sp.
CTGCACCGTGTTGTCGGCCCCCGGCGTGATTTCCCAGGAATATGGGTCGGGGCGGCTGATAGCGAGCAGCTTACCCGCCCCGTCGGTGGCCACGGTATAGTAGACGTTCTTGATAAACTCGTGCAGAGCGTAGCGGCCCGGCGACGAGCGGGCCATGCGCACCACCAGCTTCTGGCCGGGGGGCAGGCCCGCACACGTGGCCGCAATGCGGGCCTCGTGGTGCACGGCATTAGGAAACGTGACGGCGTAGCGCACGGCCGGACCCGGCGCGGCCGCCGCTGCCCCCGCCTGGGCCTGCGCCAAAGTCGGCAACAGCGCCAGCGTTAACCCAGCTAATCCTCCTTCGCGAAGAAGTTTTTTCATAAAAACCAATTAAATAATGCCAAATCCTATTCTGAGTGCGCTCGACCCGGTTTGAGTCGATGCAAAGTAAACAGGAAGCACGCACTACGGAGCGGTTCTCGGGGTGATTTACTACGGTAATACTTCGGGCTTTTGCAGGACAAGCCCGACCATTGCGCCCCCGAAAAAATGCATTTTCCAGCGCGGCCGCCAGCCCAAAGCCACCAGCCCCTGCGGCCAGGGCGGCATCTGCTGCGCCCGCAGCCCCACGGTGAGGCCAAAAAACCGGTACATAGCCCACAGCAGCCAGCGCCGCCAGCCCCGCCGGGCGGGCCGAAAATCGGCGACCAGCCACGGAGCCCCTGGCGCGTGGGCCGCGTGCAGCCGCGCCAGCGCCCCCGGCAGCGCCGCCTCCGTAAAGCAGTCGAGCACGAAAAAAGTAACGATAGCATCAAACTGCTCGCCGGGCCGCAAGTCGGCCTCAGTACCCCGTCGTAGCTCGACCGCCGCGCCGGCGGGGGCGGGGTGCCGCCGCAGCCGGGCGCGGGTCCGCGCCAGCATGGCCGCCGACACCTCCAGGTACAGTACCTGCGCCCGCGGCCGCTGGCGCCAGATTTCGCTCAGCACCCAGCCCGCGCCGCCGCCCAGCACCAGCACGCGGGGTGCGGGCTCCGGCGGCAGGCCCGCCGCTAGGGTCGCTCGTTGCGCCCGCCGCAGCGCCCCGCCAAATGCCAGCCCCGCCAACGCGTCGTATACGCGGGCTACCGGCCCAAAATCGGCCCCGGGGGAGTGGGATAGGGGTGGGGCTGGCGTTGCGGAAGACGGCATAAGGCAAAAAGGAAGGGCGCGAGAAAAGGCAAAATCGCAACGGGAACTACCAGGAACAGGTTTTTTGAAATTTTTTTTGGAATGCCAAGTGCTTGAAAAACAAATTTTCGGCCTGCCCACTGCCCGGCCCGCGGCGGAAAAATCAGTGTTACGCTTGCATGAAGCCGATTCGGCCCTCTATCTTTGTATCATCAAACAGCAACCACCAACCGGGCGGCCCTGCTGAATGAGACATCTGCGCTTGTGGCGAAATTGGTAGACGCGCTGTCTTCAGGCGGCAGTTCCGCAAGGTGTGAGAGTTCGAGTCTCTCCGAGCGCACGATTCTAGTGCAAAAAGCCAGCCCCGCAATGGGCTGGCTTTTTTGTTTTTACGCCTGGCGGTCCGCCGAGGTCGGTGCCCGACGTAGCCAATCGGGCGGAAATCACGTTCAACGTAGTTTTCCGCTCGCTGCCCGCCATGCCCGCTCCCGTTGCCCCACCCGACTCGTCTTCTTCTACCACTGCCACCAAAGCGGCTGGGCTGGCGGGCCTGCTCACGGCCGAGGCTATTGCGGGCGGCATTTTGTTCGTGCTGGCCTTCGGGCTATTCTTTTACCTTACGAGGGTGGTATTTCGGGAGCACTCCCAGGTGTTCGACGACTGGGGCTTTGCCCAGATGGACGCCCTGCGGGCCGCTCATCCCTGGCTGACGCCCTGGGTATTCCGGCTCACGTTCTTTGGGTCGGTTATGTTTTTCGTGCCAGCCAGCCTGCTGGTACCGTACTTGTTGTACCGGCGCGGCTACGGCCGCTACGCGGTGGAGCTGCTGGTGGCAATGGGCGGGGGCTTTATTCTCAATGAGCTGCTGAAATTCTGGTTTCACCGCGACCGGCCCACTACTGCCTTGATTTACCAGTACGGCCTGAGTTTCCCGAGTGGGCACGCCATGATGAGCATGGCCTACTACGGCTGTCTGGCCTGGCTGGCCGTGCAGCACGGCGGGCGCTGGGGCTGGGCCACGCTACTCATCATCTGGGCCTTGCTGATTGGCTGCTCGCGCATGTATCTGCACGTGCACTACCCCACCGACGTGCTGGCCGGCTTTGCCGCCGGCACGGCCTGGCTGCTGTTGCTGCGGGCGGGCGTTGAGCTGTTCTGGAAGCAGAAGAAGAGTCTGTAGGAGTCTGCGTTCGTGGTCTTACGTCTGGCTACGAGTACCCACAACGTTCGTCATGCTCATCTGGCGTCCGCTTGCCGAAGCATCTTGCTCGCACTGTCTAACGAGTGAGTTAGTGCAGCACGCGAGATATTTCGGCAAACGGACGCCGGATGAGCATGACGGACGTTGTGGGTGATTTGTTTAGAATAAGCTCTTCACGCTGCCCTACGGCTCTACCACCACCTTGGCATTAGCCACGGGAAGTGGGCTGCCATCGGCGTAGGCTTGTAGGTAGTACATGCCCGCCGGCAACGTGCTCACATCCAATTCGGCTTGCTGCCGGAGGGCCAGCCGCCGGACTACCCGGCCGGTGGCATCGTATAGGTGCAGCTGCACTTCAGCCGCCGCGTCGTAGCGTACCCGTAGCGTGCGCTGGGTCGGGACGGGCCACGCCAGCAGGTGGGGGGCGGCCGGGACGGTGCCGGCTACCGCTACCACTGGCGAGTAGCTGGTTTGACCATCGTTATCCACTTGTTGCAGCCGGTAGTAGGCGGTAGCAACGGGCGCGGCCGCGTCGGTAAACTCGTAGCTGGCCAGCTGCTGGGCCGTGCCCTGGCTGGGCACGAAAGTCAGCGTCTCGAAGGTGCCCGCGGCAGTCTGGCGCTGCACCGCGAAGCCCCGGCTATTGACCTCGGAGGCCGTTTGCCAATGCAGGTGCACGGCGGTGGGAGCCACGCGCTGGCCCGCGAAGGTCCGTAGCGTGACGGGCAGCGGTTGGGCACTGGCGGCCGGCGTCAGCTTTACCGCGAAAGCCGACGCGCCGGAGAAGATCACGGACAGCTGCTGGCGGGCGGCATCGTACCGATAGCTAGCCACGCTGTCGCCGGTGAGCGCGGTCGGCGAGCTGGCCAGCGCCAGCGTGAGGCGGGTGGCCCGGCTGACCGCGCCTTCGTAGCGGGCCGCGCCGGTTTTTTGCCAGCTCACCGTAGCGCGGTCGGCGGCTTGCAGCACTGGCTTTTCGCCGAGATACAGAGCCGTGCCCTGCTGCACGAATAGCTGGGCGAAGGCCCCGGTGCTATCGGCCGAATAGAAGTTCAGGCGGCCGTCGGCGCGTACGACGGCGGGTAGCTTGGCGCTGGTAACCGTCTGCAAGGTGGTATCGGCCTGGGCAAAGGCCACGTCAATAAATGTCCCGGCGCTGGCGAGCGCCGCCGTCGTCGCCCCGCTGATGGTACGAATGTGGGGCCGTCGGCCGGTGCTGGGGTAGAGCGCCGCCAGAAATTGCGTCTGGGCATCGCCGCTTTTGCGCACGAGTAGAGTCGTGTGGTTTTCGGCCGTGCCGTAGGTGGTTTCGTGGGGATTAGTAGCCGTGGTGTACGTGGTAGCCCCGCCGGTAGCCGTGACGTGGGCCAGCAGAGCCACGCCATTCTTTTGCCACAGTCCTTCGTGCGTGGCCAGGCTGTCGGTGAAGGTGCCGGTAGTGGCCGGCTGGCCGCCGGCCAGCCCGTAGCCGTGCAGCTGCCAGGTATAAGTGTGTGGCTGGGCGGCGGTTATCTCATCGGCCAGCAAGTAATAGGAATTCCGCACAAACAGCGCCCTGCGCACGATGCTCACGCCCAGGTAAGCCGTCTTCACTTCCCCGTAGGCCAGCCCCGTCGTGCGGAGCGTCTGCTGGATGGCGCTCATGGCCGGGCTGGCTACGCCGGTCGTGCCGATGGCCGGCCCCGCGCCATCGACCAGCACGAGGTTGTGATTGGAAGCCTGCCCCACCTCGGCGCGACGGTTGTAGCTGAGGTAGCCGGGGTCGAGGGCCAGCTGCTGGCCGTAGGCGTGCAGCAAAAAGCTGCCGGCACTACCCTGGCTGTGGCCCCCGGAGTTGGCCTGGGCCAGCCCGCCCCGGCCGTAGAGGTGCAGGTAGGCGGCCAGCGAGTCGTTGCCCGACCGAAAGATCAAATTGCCGCTGCCGGGCAGTACCGTGAGGGCAGGGTGGCGAGGGGCAGTAGGCACCAGCGCGGCGGCCAGGTAGGCGGCCCGCATGTCCACGGTTACGTCGCGCAGCTGGGCGGTGAGCGAGCGCATGGGCGTGCCGGTGAGGCGGCTCAGGGCCAGCGGCTGCACGTAGCGGGCCTGGCCGGTGAGCGCCAGCTCGGGCATGGCCATGTCCACGTACGAGTCTTCGAGGGCGGGCAGGCGGCCATCGGGCAGCGTAATAGCGGCCAGCCAGTCGTAGAGCCGGGTGTACTTGGGGTCGTAGTACGGGTTGCGGATGGAGCGGGCGCTAGAGCCAAACGTATACGTTTGCCGGCCGTCGGGCAGGAAATGGCCCATTGCCCGAAAGAAGGGCAAGCAGTTGAGTAGCGCGTACTTGCAGTAATAAGGCCCTTCGGCGTAACCCGCAATTTGCGTGGAGTCGGATTGCCGCTGGGGGTCGCGCCACAGCACGTTGTCGATGTGGTAGAGGCCGGCCCCGGCCCAGGTGATGGGCTGGCGGTTGCGGTCGGAGCTCTCGGCCTCGCTCAGTACCACGGCGGCCATGCCCAGGGCGGCGGCCGTCATGAGGGCGTGGTTGTTCTTGACGTAGCCGTAAAAGGTGATGCCCATAAACGGCGTGGTCGATTGCCGGTACAGGTTGCCCGCAAACTCCTGCAAGCGGGCTTGGCTGGCCGCCAAGGTTTCGGGCGTTTCGCCGGCCCCGCGCAGTAGGTCGTAGGCGATGAGGTAGTCAATCAACTCTTTCGAGCGCCACTGCCACTCGGTGTAGCTGGTGATCGCCTCCACGTTGGGATTCAGGCTTTCGAGCAGCGCCCGGGTTTTGGCCAGCAAGGCCGTACGCGTAGCCGCATCAAGGTTGGCTTGGTTGTCGCTGCCCGGCTGGTAGTCGAGCAGGGCCACGAACGCCGCGTTTTTGGCAAACGCGGCCCGCATCCGGCGCCCGCTGGCCGAGGTATTGTCACTGATGGCGTTGCCCTGGGCTTCGTCGTAAAGGCCCTGGTACAGCGCCTGGTTGGCGGGCGTAGCCAGGTTGGCGCGCACGGCTGGCACCTCGCTGAGCTTGAGCAGGGTGCGCGGGTAGCTCAGGTCGGCCCCGACCGGGGGCCAGCTGCCAGTTTGGGCAAATAGGCGGCCCGTTATCAGCCAGCAACCCAGTAGTAGCAACAAGGTCCGCCCCCGGCCGTGCTTAGTCGGTGGGCTAAATAGACCCGTGGTGAAAAGGCTAAGTTGCCGGGTAAAGGTAGAAATGGCAAGAGCGTAGGGTAAAACAGGGGACATAAACTGTGGAAAAATCCCCGGTCGGCTTTGCCAGTAGTCAATGGCAGTTGGGAGGCAAAACCGACCGGAAAGATAAGCTGAAGTAAGAATTGAGCGAGTTGAATAAATTGTACTTGTGGGGGTAAAGCATCTTTAAAATAAAAGGTTTCAATAGGACTTATTTCTTCGAAAGAAACAAAAAAATACCCCATATTATCCTGAATGATACCTTATACCTAGTAAAAATACTGCTTCCTGTCCCTTTCTGCAATTTGTATTATCGGGGTAGCGTTATTGTATAATGATGGGTGGGGTTGGTCGCTGGCCGACTAGTGGCCGGCGGGCTGCCAGAAAGCAGGGAAGCCCGGCTGCGAGGTTACTGAGCCTCGCAGCCGGGCAGTTAGTAGGAGTTGAAGCTGTTCAGGCAGTGCTTTTCAGGAGAAAACTTCTCTGTGTAGTTCGACCGTGTCACCCCACCCCCGGCCCCCCTCGCTTGATGCGCGACATCCTTCGGGAGAGGGCGAGTGTCCGCGCCTATTATTCCTCGAATCCGGGACTAACCCAGCAGAAGCGTGCAAACCAGTAAAATAAGCGTAAGTAGCTGGTAAAGCTAAATACAGCATAGATAAAGGCCCTGCAACATAGCATGTTGCAGGGCCTTTGTAGTATTACAACCACTCTCTATTGCTTCAGCAACTGGTGCGTTTCGACGGTAGTACCATCCGTAACCTGCACGATGTAGGCACCAGCGGGTAGCTGGGCAATCGGCAAGGCTAGCGGGGCCACGCCGGGGTTGCTCACCTCCTGCTGCAACACCCGCCGGCCGTCTAGGCTCAGCAGGGTCACGGTCACCTGCGCCGGGCTACCCAAAAAAGTCAGGTAAGCCCAGCTCTGCGCGGGGTTTGGGTGCAGCGTAGCCAGGGCATCTCCTTTACTAGTGGCCCGCACCGTGACTACCGGGCTATACTTGAACGTACCATCGTAGTCGAGCTGTTGCAGGCGGTAGTAGAACGTCGTGTTGGCGGCCACTTGCCGGTCAACAAACTCGTAGGTATTGCCCTGTAAGGACGTACCGTGGCCCGCTACAAAACCCAACACATCGAAGCGCTTGCCATCGCGGCTGCGCTCCACGTTAAAGCCGCTATTATTTTGCTCCTGCGCCGTTTTCCAGGCTAGCAGCGCATCGGGGCCGCGTAGATTAGCCGTCAGGCGGGCGAGCGTGACGGGGAGCGGGGCGGGGTTGTCGGCCAGGGTAAACTGCCCGAAGCCCGTGAAGTTGGCCGTATAGGCAATCACGCCGGTGGTTGAGCTATTATCTACGACGCTGGTCGGCGTGACGAAGCGGGCGTCAGTGGGGCCCATCGGGCTCAGTAAGTCTACGCCGTTATCGGCCTGGAGAATTCTCAGGCTGGTTTTATTGGTAAAGCCAGCCAGCTCGGCGGCCGTGAAGTACAGGGTAGCCGTGTACGTGGCAGCGGGGCTAGCGGTAGCCGGGCTTAGCTGAATCACCTTTTGGGCGCGGCGGTTGGTACCCGATGCCATCGTGACGGTGCTCGTCCCGCTGCCCGCCTGCGCGACAGTGGCCGTTAGGCAGCCCACCGGCTGGCTCAGGTTGCTCACGCGGGCCAGCAGCAACTGGCCGCTGTTTTTCAAGAATATGTCGCCGGTACTGGCAGTAGTCGGCACAGTAGCCGTCTGGCCCGCCTGCGTAGCAACGGTGGCTCCTTTGCGGCGGCCGGTTACTATTACTTCATCAATTAGCAGCGGTACGTCGGCACCGTCGGAGTTGTCGCTGAACCAGACGAAGGACGGGCGGAAGCTTGTGCCGTTACCCATTGCCGCGCTGATGTCCAGGCCACTAACTGTTACTAGCGCACTGCCGTTGCCGTAGTACACGTAGGGGTTCAGGCGGTCGGGGCCCAGGTAATAGATGGCCGAGCCGACGATAATGCCCACGCGCCCGTAATCGTATATGGCCGGGTCATTGGGCGGGCTGAGGTAATATTCGCCTTCCACTTTGTACTTGAAGCTGAGCTTCACGTCGGTATAGTCGGCTACGTTGATAGTCGGGGCGGCCAAGATGCGGTTGGCCGTGCGGGTATTCGTGTAGGCGTAGGGCTTGGTTGTCGTGTTGTTGGTGATGTAGGCCGCGTTCCCCGTCACGTCGCTCCCCCCGTTGGCACCTACCGTCCAGACGTTCGTGCCCAAGTCGCCAGACAACGTGAATTGGCTCCAGCCCGTCGGCAGCGCCGCCGCTGCGTCGAAATTTTCCGACAGCAGCGTTTCCGTCGTAATGGCCGTGGTAGCGATGGGCGCGGGTGCCGCGTCGTTGTCCGTAATCGAGACCGTATGCGTCTGGTTGTTGGTGCCGGTCGTCGCCGTGCCGCCGTTAGCGTTCACCGTCAGGCCGAGCACCACCGTTTCGGTGCTTTCAGTCAGCATGTCGTCGAGTACGGTCACGGTCACGTCCTGCGTGCCGGCCTGATTGGCCGCAAACGTGACGGAAGCCGGCGAAATAGTATAGTCCTGGCCCTGCGTGGCCGTACCGCTCAGGCTGAAGGTTACCGTGGTGGGGGTAGGGGAAGCCGCGGCCAGCTTCACGCTCACCGTAACGGGCCGGGTACCGTTGCAGCTGCTGCCAAGCGTGGGGGCCTCCGATACCGTAGATTGGCCCAGGGCAAACTCCACCGTGGGGCTGCACGCCGGTGAGGGGCCTACGCCCACGCCAAACCAGGCGTTGGTCACTTGCTGCACTTCGTTGGAGCAGGCCCCGTACAAGGTCGAGGCCGCATTGATGGCAGCCGTGCGGGTGGCCGCGTAGTCGGCATTGGCCGTCAGGCTCAGCTCCGTCAGGTATGCAATGGCTTGGCTTTTCTGAAAGCCCAAGCCCGTTACGCGGTAGGCATTGCCCTTGTCGTTGACGCCCGTTTCTCCCTGCGTGAGCAGAAAAAACCACTTGTTGAGCACGCCACTGTTGCCGTGTACCCCGCAGTTATCGTTGGCGGTGGAGCTGGGGTAGGGGCAGCCCGCCAGCGTGGTACTGGTCCAGTAATCGCCCTCGTAGGTATCGGGGTTGTTGCGCAGGTTTGGGTTTTGCATGCTGCGCAGAAAGCCCCCCGCCTGGGCCGTGATTTCCTCGCCAATCAGGAAGGGGCTCTTGGGTAGGCCGGAATAATTTTCCACGCAGGCCGCCCAAATGTCGCTGAAGCCTTCGTTGAGGCCGCCCGATTCGCGGGCGTATACCAGCGCGGCCGTCGCCTGGCACACGCCGTGGCCCAGCTCGTGGGCGCACACGTCCAGGGAGGTGAGGGGCCGAAAACCGGTGGCGGTGCCCGCGGTCAAGTAGCTGCCATCGCCGTAGTACATGGCCGAGCCCGACCAGAACGCATTGTCGTAGTTCTTGTTAACGTGGACGAAACTCTTCATGTCGCCCCCCGCGTCGTTCCAGCTGCTGCGCCCGTGGATGGTCTTCCAGTAGTCGCTCACCACTTCGGTGCCGAACTGCACGTCCACGGCGGCGTTATCGAAGGTGGTGTTATTATACTCGGCGCTGGTCCAGTCGTTGTCGGTATCGGTGAAGTCTACCGCCGCCGCGTCGGCCGCGGTGGCGCGGGTGGCCGTCTTGTAGTTGAGGGTGATGATATTGTGCCCATTGCGGGTTTCCCGCATGCGGTAGCCTGTGCCGGTGTTGTCGGTGGTGATATTCACCCGGCCGGAGTAGCGGGAGTCGCCCGTACCGGCGGCGTTGGCGTGTTTGATAATCGTGTCGATAAATACTACCTGCCCGGTGGCCGCATCTACGTACACGTAGTTGCGCGAGAGGGGTTCATCGGCATACACGTCAAATTTCCAGGCCAGCCGCATACCGCCCTGCTTGTGCAGGATATCTTCTACGATAACCAGCTCCCCCTGCGGCTTTTGAAATTCCGGATCGTTCCCCGTGTACCCCTCCCACACGTACTTGCGCGCGCCAATGTGGGCGGTGGCTTTTTGCAGGGCGGCCGCTTCGCTCAGGCTTACCGTAGTGGGCAGATTATCCAGCGGGTAAAACTCTAGCTGCATGCTAGCTACCTGGCCAGCGTTGGAAATAACGCGTACCGAGCCGTGCTCGACCTTGTAGCCTTGGTAGTACTGCTGTAGCTTTTGCACCGTGATGCCGGACCCGGTGCCCGTAGTGGCCCCGGGGCGTAGCTGGTCGGTGCCGCTCCGCAGCTGTAGCTGTTGGCTAAGCCAGCCGGTAGCATTGTCGGCCTGCAAGCCACGCGCCGCAAAGCGAATAGCCGCCTGCGTCGACTGCCGCGGATTAATCTCTACCTGCGTACCCAGCGTCTGGTTCGGTGCTTGCCGTAGCGTTTGCTGCAAGCGGGCCAGCGAGGGCCGTACGGGGCGAGTGCCGGGCTGCTGCGCCCAGGCACTTGTACTTATTAGAAATGCACATAGGGAAGCGTAAAAGTTTGTTCTCATTCAGTAAGCTGAAAAAAGGGATGATTGACTGCCTGACTAATACCGATACCAGCAGACAAACGAGTAAGGGGAGGGTCTTAATCAAAAATTCACAGACCGAGAAGCGCCAAATATAGGCTGAACTATTGACTATCAAATAATTTAATCGCCATTAAGCACAATCATCCCCTTTTGCTCTAAATTCGACTTGCTCCACCAGGAATTGGTGCTGGCGTAAGGCAGCGGAATTATGATGCGTACTCTTATCCAGCTCTAGCTTAAATGGGGCTTTCGCACTCACTTTTTATACCATGGCGCTGCTTCAACCCTACGCTCCTTGGTGTAGGGTTTCCACCCAAAAGCAGTTGTCCTGGAGTTAGGACTCGAAGCACAGTAAGCCGCCGGGCGTGCCTTCGTCCGAGACTTGGCCCAACTCTTAGCCGAGTACGTCGAAAGCGAGAGTGGCAAAAAGAGCCGGCGGCGGCTGGCCGGGGCAGGTCGTCATGCAGCACAGCGCCTGCGAGCACCCGGCCAACCAGCAGGTGGCGCTAGTGATTGACCTGCTGCGGGCTTAAGAATAGGCGCGGGGGCAAATTGCCCATCGCCTAAACGCGGTGGGCAATTTGCCCCCGCCGCACGATACTACCGTGCGGCGGGTGCCCCTACTTAAAGAGTAATTCAAGCTCACAGCTTCACCGCGACGCGCAGGGCCAGCAGGCCCTTCACGCCTTGCAGCTCTTCCAATTCCAGCTCCTCAATGCCGGGCTCCAGCAGCTTGCGGTCTTGCAGGTAGTCGATGTATTCGAGGTACTCGGTGGCGTCGCGGGGCTGGGCGTAGACCAGCGCCAGCTGGCCCGGCTGGGTGAGGCGCTCGCCGGTGCCGAGCACGGTAGCCTTGTCGATGCGCTTCTTAATAATCTCGTAGCGAATATTGTACGCGCCATCGACGTCGAACTGCCGCTCGTCCTGCCGGAAGCGGATGCTCAGCGGCTGCGAGTGAATGAGGATGAGCTGGGTGGTATCGAGCGGCACGGCCAACTCGGCCTTGAGGGCGTGAGTACGGCGCGTGATTTCGACCATCACCAGCAATTGCCACAGGCGCAGATTCTTGAGGAAAACCAGGTCGAAGGGCTTATCCTGCACCAGGCTGCCGCCCACGTAGATGTTGTGCTCCACGCCGTCGGTTTTTACGCGCTGGAAGTAGTGCGGAAACATCTGCTGGGCCTTGGCTTCCTCCTCGTCGAGGTAGTCGCTGATGGTATCGTTGATGAGCGTCACGCTCTCCTCGAAGTCGCGGCGGCGGTGGTAGAGAATGCCCAGGCGCGGGTCGATCTGCTGCCAGTAGGCGGCGATGGCCGGGCGCAGCTCCACGTTGTTCTGGGCCAGGTACTCAAAGAGCGGCTCCACCTCGGTGCGCAGCGAGTCGTAGATGCTCACCTCGTCGCCGCTGAGAATGCCTTGGCGCAGGCGGCGCAGGTTTTTGGTAACGTAGAACTTCAGCTCGTCCAGAATGGGCAGCTGCTGGAAGTCGGACGCCTTTTTGAGCACCCGGTTGGCCAGCGTGAGGTGCTCAATGAGGTCGCCCTGCACGGCCTCGTTGCGGGCCACGCTGCTGCCCCGGATGTCGCACGAGCCGTGCAGCGGGTACACTTCCTCAAATACGATGGGCTCCATTTCGGCCGTGCGGTTGCCGTCTTCCTGCTTGGCCAGCAGGCGGCGGGCCGCGTCGTTGAAGCGCCACTCCATGGTGGGGTGGATGGCCGTAAATTTCTCCTTAATCACCGCCTGAATGCGGGTTTCGAGGTCTTCGGCATTGCGCTTGACGGCCACCGCAAACAGCGGCACAAACTGATTGACCAGCTCCAAGTCAAACTCATCCAGCGTATTGGCCGTGGGGGAGCCCAGCTCCAGCAGGCCCACCGTGTCGGGGCCGTAGGGCAGCAGCGCCAGGATGGCCGACTGAATGCCCATGCGCAGCATCTGGGCCCGCAGGCCCTCCGGGATGCCCGGCTCGGTGGCTACGTCTTCGAGCACGAGGGGCTGGCGCTCGCTCAGCAGGCGCTCGTAGAGCTGGCGAAACTCCCCTTCGAGCAGGTGGTCGCCCTGCAAGTGCTTGGTCAGAAAGCTGTGGTTGATTTTGCGGCCAAAGTCCACGAAGGCTTTCTTGCGCTCGTCGTAGGCGGCAATACCCACTTGCAGGGCGGGCCGGGCGAAGAGCACCCGTAGCTTTTCCTGAATCTGCTCCAGCCGGTCGGAGGCTTGCAGCACGTCGCGCTCCAGCAGGTCGTACTTCAGCTCGGAGAGAATTTCCTGGGTGGTCACGTCCACCAGTTGCAGGAGCTGAAAGCCTTCGAGCGCGAAGTGCTCGGGTGGCAGCAGCTCGCGCCACAAGTCGAGGCGGTGGCGGTTGTGCAGCAGGTGCTGCACCTGCTCGGGCGTGAGCGCGGGCTTCTCGCCCAACACCTTCACTTCCACGAAAGTAGAGTCGAAGCTTAGCCCGTAGTGCCGGTAGAGGCCGATGCGGTAGTCGGGCACCGTAAAAATAAACGCGCCCTGCTCGGGCGCCTCTGCCCCGTACTCGCGCACCAGGATGAGCAGGTAGGCTAGCCGGGTCATCTGGCTTTCCATCGTAGCCAGGTCCACGTTGAGCGGCTGCTTGATGGTGCGGTCCTTGCCCAGCAGCACTTCCGCAAAGCGCGGCGTGTAGTAAAAGCTCTGGCGGTTGAAGGGGGCCACCGCCCCCAGGATGGCCGTGGCCGTGGTGGCGGGCGCGAATACGGCCGTCATGAGCGTGGCCACCACCTCGTGGCAGTCGTCGAGCGCCTCAATATCGCTGAGGCGCCCCCGGCAGCAAGGGGTGCTGCTCACCTGCTGCATGACGGCGCGGGCCAGGTGCGCTACGCCGGGGTTAGCATCCTGCTCGCGGGCCTGCCAGTAAGTGATGAGCGGCTCCAGGCTCAGGCGCGTCACGAAGGGGAAGCCGGTCGGCCCCTCGGGCCGGGGCTCCGGGGCCAGGGCGGCGCGGGTCAGGGCATCGGCGGCGGCCGGCGGCAGGGCAGGGTCGGGGGCAAGCATAAAGGGTAGGCGGAGAAGCAGGGGAGGGAGACGGGGCAGGGTGCCAGCCGGGCGCCGGCTAGTCGAGCTTACTGATAAGTACGGGAACGGGAGCTTTATCGGCTCCGGAGCCGGATTCCGTCACGTCAACGGTGCGGGTAGTGCGGCCGGTCAGGGTAAAGCGCTTTTGCGCATTCTCGTAACAGGTGCAGCAGCCATCGGCCTCGTACTTGCCCTGTAGATTGATGTTGGTGAGCTTATAAGTGTAAGTTCGGCGCGGGCTTACCGACCGGTCCTGCACCGTGAGCACGTAGTTGTACGCATTAAGCTTGCCCCCCGTAGTGCTGGGCGCGAAGGGCGTAGCGTTGCTGATGACAATCGTGGTTTTGGCATCGAGCTGGGCTTTGCTCAACTTGCGCAGCAGGGCGCTGTTCACCGTAGTTTGCTGCGCCCGCACGATGGTGACGGGGTCCGACAACGCCCCTTCGGGCTGGGCCGGGGTAGCCGGCGAAGTGGTATTGTCGGCGGGTTTGGCGGGCACGTAGCGTTGCAGGTACACGGTATCGAGCTGCGCCGCCGTGAAATACGTGGTGTCGTTCGGAATGCTGGCGCTGGGAGCGTCTTTCAGCACCAAAAAGATGGAATCGGCCTGCAAATCGTCGCAGTTGCAGGTGTTGTTGGCGCAGCAGCCGGCCGCCAGGGCCAGCAGGGGCGCGAGGGCCGCGCAGCGGAGAAGAGTCGTCATAAGGTCAGGCTAACGCAAAACCCGGCCCCGGCAGTGCCCGCATGGCACCGTGCCGAAGCCGGGCTACTTAGCAGCCACGGGCTGCCGCTGGTAAAATTACTGCTTGCTGCTGCCGGGCAGGGTAGGGTTGTTCACCTGGCCGCCGGCCATCATGAGCGGGCGCAGGCGGTTCGAGGCCGTGTCGAGCTGCGGCCGAATCTGGGCCAGGGCCTCGCGCAGGGCAATTACGTCGGCCAGGCGCGGAGCCTCGGTCTGCGAGTAGCCGCTGTACATGGCCACTTTCACGTTGGAAGTACCCTTGCCGGTGTAGGTGCCCAGCAGCTCGCCGTTGGCGTTCATCATCTGCACTTCGGCTTGCAGGTCGGTCTTGTACCACTCCAAAGGCGCGCCGAAAATGCTGGGTATCAAAAAAGTGATAACCTGGGCGGCTTGCAGGCTGCGGCCGGTGCGTACGGTCTTCACTTTAGTTACGACCAGGCGGGCGTAGCCGAAGGTAGCCGTATCGGTGGGCTCCAGCACGTTGCGCTGCAACTCCGCCTTGAACAGGCGCAGCGGGTCTTCGGGCAGGGCACCGTCGTTCATGGCCAGGGGACCGGGATCGGCGGTGATTTCCAGCGGCGGCAGGCGCTTGCTGATGGTGGCCGTGGGCGTGGCCGAGAACGTGCCCTTTACCGACTTACAGGCCCCGAGGCTGGCCAGCGCGAAAGTTGTCAGCCAAAGAGCACGGCCAGCGGGAAAATATAGTTTCATACAGGTGTCAGACGGAGCTGGTAGTTGAATTATGCCAAGACGACGTTAGATATCAGAAAGAAAGTAGGGCGGGGCTTAAAATTATCTGCTAAGGTAATGATAGGCGGTCAGTTATCGTTATAAGTAGCCGTCTTTTTTGCGTAAGTAGCTGAGGCGTATTTCGATTAAAATCGTCCGAAAAGTACTATTTCGGTGGGGTGACTTAATGGCCAGCGGCCGGCGCCGGCTCGGGGGCCAACAGGTCGGCTGGGGCCTCGTAATTATCAATAAACTCTCCTTCCCACCGAGCTACGACGGCCGAGGCCAGACAGTTGCCGAGTACGTTCACGGCCGTGCGGGCCATGTCCATGAGCGCGTCAATACCCAAAATAATAAACACCGGCCAGGGCGGCAGGTTGAACGAAGGCAGCGTAGCCAGCAGGATCACGAGCGAGGCGCGGGGCACCCCGGCTACGCCCTTGCTGGTGAGCATGAGCGTGAAAACCAACAGCATCTGGTCGCCAAACGACAGCGTGATGCCCGCCGCCTGGGCCACGAACACGGCCGCCAGCGAGAGGTAGAGCGTGGTGCCGTCGAGGTTGAAGGAGTAGCCGGTGGGCATTACGAAGGCCACGATGCGGCGCGGCACCCCGATGCTTTCCATGGCTTCCATCGCCCGCGGCAGGGCTGCCTCGCTGCTCGTGGTGGCGAAGGCAATGCTCACCGGCTCGGCCACGGCCGCGACGAAGCGCCGCAGCGGAATGCGCATGAGCAGCGCCACCGGCAGCAGAATCAGCAGCACGAAGGCGATGAGGGCGCCGTAGAGCGTGAGCAGCAATTGAAAGGCGTTGAGCAGCGGCCCGAAGCCCAGCTTGGCCACGGTGTAGGCCATGGCCCCGCCCACGCCCAGCGGCGCGAAGTACATCACCACGTTGGTGAACTTAAACATCACTTCCGAGAGGCTTTCGCAGAAGTCCAGCATCACGCGGCGGGGCTTCTCGGGGGTGAGGGCCAAGCCGATGGCGAAGATGATGGCGAACACCACCACTTGCAGTACCTGCCCCTCGGCCACCGACTTGGCAATGTTTTCGGGGAAGATGTGCAGAATGATGTCGGCCACCGACTGCGGGGCAGCGGCGGCCAGCGCGTCGCTTTTCTCGGCGATGGCGGTGTGCTTGATGCCCACCCCAGCCTTGGTGAAGTTGATGGCCGCCAGCCCGATAAGCAGGGCAAACGTGGTCACGACCTCAAAGTAAACCAGCGCCTTGAGGCCCATGCGGCCTACCTGCTTGAGGTTGGCGTGGCCGGCAATGCCCACCACCAGGGTGGCGAATACCAGCGGCGCGATAATGGTTTTGACCAGGCGCAGGAAGGCGTCGCTCAGTACTTTCAGGTTGAGCGCCACGGCCGGCAGGTCGTGGCCCAGCTCAATGCCCGCCAGCATGGCGACTACTATCCAGCCGGTGAGCGAGCGGCGCGGGGCCACGAAAAGCGCGAGCGCCCCCAGGGCCAGCCAGCGGGCTACGGTAGCGGCCGTGGCTAGCGGCTGCCCGGCAGCCGGGGTTTCAGGAGCCGGAAGTCCGCCCAGCGTCGGGGTAGTCAGCGTAGCGAGTTGATGAATAGACAAGTACGTGAGCACGGCGGCCAGCACCGTCAAGAGGAGGGCCAGCCAGGCAGAGCGGGAAAACTTCATGCACTAAATGAAAGCGAACTGAAAACAGGCATCAAAGTACGGCATGGCAGACCGAAACCTGGGCACCAGGCCGCCCGTCCGGCCGCTACTAACTACTTTCAGTAGCCACAAAGTCAGATTTATGGCCGTAGCTGTATCACCTTTGTAGTGCCATTCGCTCGCCGCCTGCTTCATGACTACCTGGACCCTCACCACTCACGACCTGCCGCTGAGCTACCTCTGGAAAATCGCCCGCAACGCTTCGGCGACCAAAACCAACCTCGTGCTGCAAGCCACCCAGGGCGAAACCAGCGGGCGGGGGGAGGCCGCCCCCAACGTGCGCTACGGCGAGTCGCCGGCCCTGCTGCAAGCGCAGTTTGAAGACCTGCTGGCCCACGGCCTGGGCCAGGCCGAAACCCTGCCCGAGCTGACGGCGCTGCTGGCCGCCCGGCCGGTAGCCCACGCCCTGCGCTTCGCGTTGGAAGCGGCCCTCACGCACTGCCTGGCCGCCCGCGCCGGGCAGCCGGTGTGGAAGTGGCTGGGTGTGCCACCGCCCACGTCGCGCACGGCCACGGCGTTTTCGCTGCCCATCATGGAGCCGGGCGAGGTAGCGGGCTTTCTGGCCGAGCACCGGGCCGAGCGCTTCCGGCTGCTGAAAGTGAAGGTAAACCAGGAGGACGGCTTGGCCCTGCTGCGGGCCGTTACGGCCGCGCTGCCCGGTCGGCCGCTGCTCGTGGATGGCAACGAGGCCTGGTCCGATGCCGACAGCCTGCTGCGCTTTCTGGAGCAGGTCGCCGCCGTGCCGGGCATGCGCCTGCAACTACTCGAACAGCCCCTGCCCGCCGCCTGTGCCGCCGATTACCGCTACCTGCGCCCCCGCGCCGGCCTGCCGCTCATCGCCGACGAGTCGGTGACGGACGAGGCTGATTTCGAAGAGATTGCCCGGCAATTTCACGGCGTCAACGTGAAGCTGATGAAGGCGGGTGGCTATCAGCGCGGCATCGAGCTGCTGCGTCAGACCCGCGCCCACGGCCTGCTGCCCATGCTGGGCTGCATGGTCGAAACTTCGCTCGGCATCTGGTCGGCGCTGCAAGTGAGTGCCCTGGCCGAAGTGCGTGACCTCGACGGCTTTCTCATTCTGCGTCACGAGCCGTTTAAGCTGGTACGGGAAGAGGCCGGCGAGCTATTTGAAACCGAAAAAGGCGACCACCCTTACTTGGATAGTCGCCTGGTTGGCGCGGGAGGGTAGGTGCTCAGGATACTACTTCAGCGTTTTAAGCTTGGCGTCGAGCTCCTGCAACTGCTTGTCAACTACTTCGGTGTTGGGGGCGTTGGGGTGCGTTTGCTGCAGCAGGGCCACTTTGCGGTTCAGCAGCTCTACCTCGTGCATAAGCAGCTGCTCGCGCTCGTTGGGCGCGTCGCCCATTACGGTAGTGGGGGCCGCGCCTACCTGCACGTACTTGTCAAATTTGGCGTCGGCGGCCACCGAGTTGTCGCCGCGGGCGGCGGCGGCGCTGGCTGGCGTGCCAAACACGATGCCGCCCTCGGCGTTGATGTAGTCGCCCTCGTGGAGGCTGGTAATCTTACCGCCCGGAAATTCCACGATGCCGCTCTTAACGTTGATTTTGGTGCCGTTGGGCAGGCGCACATTTTGAGCGAGGGGAGTGATCTGGGTGCCCAGGCGCTGCACCACTTCGCCGTCCCGAAACACAAACTGCGCGTTGCGGTTGGGGCGAATGGGCGTGCCGCCCGACTGGGCGTGGCCCGGCTGCGCGGCCAGCGACAAGGTAGCGCCCAGCAGCGCGGTGGCGAAAAGAGAAGAAAAGCGCATAAGGTGTCAAAAGAAAAAGTAAAGCTCCGGGCTCAGGCTCGGCCCGCGCCTTCTACGCAGTAAAAAAAAAGTTGATAAAAGCAACGAACGATGTTGCTACATTTAATGTATGTACACTAAATTTGCATTCGCAATCCAACCAACGCCGTGCGCCTCGAAGACGAAATAAAGCAAACCTCTTTCCAAAGTGAAGGCCAGAAAGCCTATTTGAACATCGTGTTCACGTCGGGCTGGCTGACGCTGCGGCAAGCTGCGGCGTTTCGTCCGTACGGCGTTACGCTGCCGCAATTTAACGTGCTGCGCATCTTACGTGGGCAGCACCCCAAGCCGGCCACCGTGGCCCTGCTCATCGACCGCATGCTGGATAAAACCAGCAATGCCTCGCGCATCGTGGACAAGCTGGAGGAGAAGAAGCTGGTGACGCGTACCGTGTGCCCCGGCAACCGCCGGGCCGTCGATATCCGCATCACCGCCGCCGGTCTGGACTTGCTGCGCCAGATCGACGACAGTGGGGTGCTCGTGGCCGCCCAAACCGGCATGAGTACCCTCAGCGACAGCGAGTTTCAACAGCTTAACTACCTGCTCGATAAAATTCGGGCATAATAATTGGCTGGCCCGTAGGCCGGTCACCTTACCTCCTAACTCCCTTTTTTCTTTTTATCCCAACTCATGAAAAAGATTTTGATGCCCGTACTGCTGGGCGCTGCTCTGCTTGCTGCTCCCGCCACTTTCGCGCACGTTGCGCCGGCTGCGGCCACGGCCGCTGCTAAGAAGGCAGTTCCGTACAAGCTGCAACCGCAGCTGAGCACCCTGGGCTGGAAAGGTGCTGCCGTAACGCACGGCCACGAAGGCACCATGCAGTTTGCCAGCGGCGAGCTGCTGGTAAACGGCAACCAAGTTGTGGGTGGTTCGGCCGTAGTTGACATGAAATCGATGAAGGCCACCGATATCACCGATGCCGAGAACCACGCCAAGTTCGTGGGTCACATGAGCGGCGACGACTTCTTCGGCGTGGCTGCCAACCCCACCGCTGTCTTCAAAATCACGAGCATTAAGCCCATCGCCGGCGCTAAGGCCGATGCCGACAACGTGACCATCACCGGCAACATGACCATCAAGGGCGTAACGCAGTCCATCAGCTTCCCCGCCAAGGCTGGCGTGAAAGAGGGTATCGCTGGCGTAAAGGGCAAGGTTACCATCGACCGCACCAAGTTTGGCCTGAAGTACGGCTCGAAGTCGTTCTTCAGCAGCATCGGCGACAAGGCCATCAACGACAATTTTGACTTGACTTTCGACGTGGTAGCCAAACAAGGCTAAGCGGTTGACTTCCTAATGATGTGCGAAAGCCGCTCCCGACTTGGGGGCGGCTTTTTTGCTGCGTCAGGGTAGGGGAAGCGGTAATCCGGGAAAGTTGTTCGACCTTGCCAGGCCATGCTTGTCTTCTCGCGTAGTAATCGAATAAAATGGTCCCTGCTTGGTGGCCTCCTCCCGTGCGTAATAGCGTGTGCCAGCGAGCGAAGCAAGTTGCAAACTGCGTGGCTTACTGCTCCTTATACCGATGAGGAGATAATCGAGCTGTATCACCAGGCTGATACGGTCATTAGCCGGAACGATAGTGTGCTTATCGTAAATACCCGTCGCGATACGGTAATCGTGGAAACCGGCATCTTCACCTACCTCCAGTACGGCTATCCGCTGGCGACGCCTTACGCACTCATTGCCCTGACGCGGCAGGCCGAGGCAGCCGAAAGAGCGGCTGATCAAGCCGAGGCGGTGCGCTGCTACCAAGCCGTGGTAGACTATTTCACTTACCAGTGGCTGGCGCGCAAGGTGGGTTTCGAGCACGGTGGTTTTTCAGACCTAAACGACCTCCTGGCGCACAATGTCAACGTCAGGCTTCTGGTGTCGAATGCGTATGAAAAGTTAGGCCAGCTGCCGGAAGCCCTCGCCGTGCTGGCACCCTACCTGGCCAACGTAGAAGCCGAGGGTTCCAAGATTCAGCAGCGCTACGTGGAGCTGTGCGTGAGGCGCTACGGCAAAGTAGCTACCCGGCGGGCGCTGGACAGGAGTGGCCAGACCGTGTACAAGACCGCTTACCCAGATATGCCCGAGCAGGATTGCTGGTGCGTAACGGTATTCGGGGCGCCGGTGAGCGTGGCCGATTTTACTACCGAGACCCTGACGGCCCAGGCTGCCCAGCAACTGGTTTATCAGCAGCCGTACTACGCGCTGGTGGCTCACCCAGGGCATAAAAAAAGCGGCCGGTGAGGCCGCTTTTTCCTGATACCCGCCAAATTACAAGTGAATTACCTCGTCGTAGGCGGCGGCGGCGGCCTCCATTACGGCCTCGCTCATGGTGGGGTGGGGGTGCACCGACTTAATGATCTCGTGGCCGGTGGTTTCGAGCTTGCGGGCTACGACCACTTCGGCAATCATCTCGGTTACGTTGGCCCCGATCATGTGGGCACCCAGCCACTCGCCGTATTTCTTATCGAAAATAACTTTTACGAAGCCATCCTTCACGCCGCCCGCCGAGGCTTTGCCCGAGGCGGAGAAGGGGAATTTACCCACCCGAATCTCGTAACCCTTAGCCTTGGCTTCGGCCTCGGTGAGGCCCACGCTGGCGATTTCGGGCTGGGCGTAGGTGCAGCCGGGAATGTTCTGGTAGTTGAGCGGCTCGGGGTGGTGGCCGGCGATTTTCTCCACGCAGATGATGCCTTCGGCCGAGGCCACGTGGGCCAGCGCGGGGCCGGGCACGATGTCGCCAATGGCGTAGATGCCGGGCACGTTGGTCTGGTAGAAGTTATCGACGAGCACACGGCCCTTCTCCACCTTAATACCTAGTTCTTCGAGGCCCAGGTTTTCGAGGTTGGTTTGCACGCCCACGGCGCTCAGGACCACGTCGCAGGCAATCTGCTGCTCACCCTTGGCGGTTTTGATGAAGACGGTGCAGCCCGCGCCGC
>CAJYVK010000381.1 GCA_913778455.1 uncultured Hymenobacter sp.
CAGATACGCCCGCCAGCCTGCGGCGGCGGGCTGACTACTTGGATACCGCGCAAAGTATTTGTTGCTAAGTAAAACGGCTTCCCTTGCGAGAAGCCGTTTTTAATGACAAGCAGATTAATTAAAGAACAAAGAACGGCACCAAGCCAGCCCGCCGCCGCAGGCTGGCGGGCGTATCTGCGCAATCCGTTTAATCCGTTAAATCTGCGGTCTATTTTTTACCTTTCATCAGATTCTTACCCAGCGACTCTACGTTGAGTATGAACTGGTCTACGTCTTCATTAGCATAGGTACCATAGGCCGACGAGATGGTACCCTTGGTACCATCGGCCGTTTCGACGGCATAGAGAATGGCCATATCATCGGGGTTGCTTTCGCCTTCGAAGCGGAAAAAATCGACTATGGTCGTTTCCTCGGGGCTGAAAGAAGCCGCGTCGTTGTCGTCCATCGTGGTGAGGCGGCCGTCTATCACGCTAAAGTCGCGGGTGTAGCCTTGGCTCTTCAGCTTCTTCTCGACGGTGGTCATCGAGGTCATTTCTTCTTTGTCCTGCATGGCGATAGGTGTTTTCAGATGGCGATGAGTGGGTGGGCCTGAAAACAGGCCGCCCCGGCTATACGGAGCCGGGGCGGTCGGGGGTTGGCCGTTTGCAGGAAGATTTTGGCGGGACTATACTCGGCTGGCCGAGCGCGCCTCAATCGTGCGCTGCAAGGCATCTACGTCGAGGGCCGCGCCGCACGCGCCGCCGCAGCCCTTGGCGCAGCCGGCCTGACCCTTGGCCGCGAAGGCCAGCCACACGCGCCGGCCCAAGTAGAAGAGCGCGGCGGCAAACAAGGCAATGATAATAAGCAATTGAGCGTCCATGATAGGCGTAAAACCCGCGGCGCGGGCGGAAAGTTTGGCCTGGCGGGCGCGGGCCACAACCGGCCGAGCGTGGCTAGCTTCTTGGTAATGTCGTCCACGTCATTAGCGCTCATTACCAAGACCCCCTTGGGATCGAGCAGCATGTAAGTAGGAAAGGCCGTAACGTTGTAGCCCGAAATAACCGGCCCCTCATCGCCTTGCAGCTCGGATAGTTGCAAGCCGGGCACCTCATATCTACGAATGGTTTTTTTCCAGATGGCCTGGTCACCTTTCGCCTCCATTCCAATGCCAATAATGGTCAGCTTGGGGCCATATTGCTGATGCAGCGCCTTCACCTTCGGCATGGATTTGATGCATGGGCCACATCAATGCCCCCAGAAATCGAGCAGCACATACTGCCCCCGATAGGTAGCCAGCGAGTGCTGGACGCCCGCCGTATCGGCAATGGTGAAGTCGGCCACCGGGCGGCCCACCGTGGGCTGGCCTTGCAGGATTTTTAGTCGCTTGGCGACCAATTGGCCCTGAAGGCTTTGGCGCACGGCGGGCGTGAGCTGCCGGGCCAGGGCCGCGTACTGGTCGGCCGGATACTTGGGCTGCGTCAGCGTCTGCCAGTAGAGTTCGTAGGCACTGGTGCGGGCCGCCGGGTGGGACTTGATAAACTGCCGGGCGGCTTGGCCAGCCAGCCGGCGTACTGAGTCGTAGGCCGCCTCTCCTTTGGCGGCCGTGGCGTCATACTTCCAGTCTACGGTGCGGTTGTATTCGTCGAGCAGGTCGTTTTCGGGCGTACCTGTTACCCGGATTCTGCCGGGTTGCGCGGCGTCGCCCTGTACCCGAAGGGTACCCGGCTCAACCCAGAACTGTACGTAGCGCGAAGCCCCCGCCACGTAGAGCGAACCCAGGCCGTCGTCACCGGCGGTAGCGGGGTGCGTAAACTGCCCGTCTCGGGCTACGCGCACGGTGTCAGCCAGGCGCTTGCCCTGGCGCACGTAGCGGTAGAGCAGCGGCTTGCCCGCTAGCCCGGTGACGGTGCCCGTCAACTGGCTGGTTTGGGCGAGGGCGGGGCCAGCCAGCAGTGCGGCTAGCCCCAAGAGCAAAAATCTCATAAGGCGCGGAGTAAGAGCGCCCTAAGCTACGACTTATACTCGGCCTTCCAATGACGCTTCAGCACGGCCTGCATTTGCTCGTGCACGTGGCCGTTGGTGGCCAGGGTTTCGCGGTTGAAGACCGGGTCGCCATCGGCTAGCCACTGCGTGACGCGGCCACCGGCCTCGCGCACCAGCAGGATGCCTGCGGCCACGTCGTAGGCATTGATGTTGAACTCGAAGTAGCTGTCGAAGCGTCCGCAGGCCACGTAGGCCAAGTCGGTAGCGGCCGAGCCCCAGCGGCGAATGCCGCGCGAGTGCTGCGCGTACTCGGCCAGGATGGCCAGGTAGGCATCCATGTGGTCGAACTTATAGAACGGCAGTCCGGTGGCAATGAGCGTATCCTCGGTGCTGGTCGCCTGGCTCACGCGGATGGGCTGCTCGTTGAGGAACGCGCCGTGGCCCTGGGCGCCCCGGAAGCACTCGTCGCGGCTCACCTCGTACACCACGCCCAGCACCGGCTCGTTGCCACGCGCCAGGGCCACGCTCACCGCGAAGCACGGCAGGCCGTGGATGAAGTTGGTGGTGCCGTCAAGTGGGTCGATGATCCAGCGGTACTCGGTCTGGCTGGCATCGGTGTTGGCCACGGTGCCTTCTTCGGTCACGAAGCCGGCTTCGGGCAAGAGCTTTTGCAGACCTTCGACCAGCATCTTTTCCGATTCCTTATCTACGTAAGAAACCAGGTCGTGCAGGCCTTTGGTCACAATTTTCGATTGGTCGAAGCCGCTCACCTGCTGGCGGATAAAGGCACCAGCCTGGCGGCAGAGGTCGGCCACGGCGTGCGAAAGCGGGAGGAGGTCGGGGGTCATAAAGGAAGAATGTAGCGCGGACTCTGTAGTCCGCGTTTGGGAATAAGCTAACCAAGTTGGCCTAAACGCGGACTACAGAGTCCGCGCTACTGCAGGCATTTATCTCTTACGAATGAACGGCGTCAGCACTAAGCCGATGATACCCAACACGGCCAGCACCTGCGCCCCGCGCCCAATAAGCTCGCCGTGGCGGACGTAAAACGTTTCCTCGGTATTGAGGTGAACGGTGGCGCGACTGGCGGCCCCGACCCACCACCCAGTGCGGTGCGAGATCACGCCGCGCTGGTCGATGAAGGCCGAAATACCGGTATTAGCCGAGCGGGCGAGATCGCGGCGGGTTTCAATACAGCGCAGGGCACCGTAGGCTAGGTGCTGGCGGTAGCCGGGCGAGTCGCTCCACCAGCCATCGTTGGTGATGAGACCCAGCAGGGTAGCGCCGTTGCGGACGTACGCAGCCACGAAGTCGCCGTAGATGCTTTCGTAGCAGATAAGCGGGGCCAGCCGCAGCGCGGGCGCGGTGGCGGTGGGCGGAAATACCGTACGCTCATCCTGCGAGCCGTAGGAGCCGACCACCCCGCCGAGGTCGATGTTTTTGAGCACGCTGCTGAGCGCGGGCGGGATTTTCTCCACCCCGGGCACCAGCTTCGACTTGTGGTAAAACTGCACCGGCGCGCTGGCGTTGGGGAAGTAAGCGGCCGTATTGAATACGTCATAGTAGCCCAGGTCGTCGCGGTGGCGGGCGGTGGGCGCGGCGTGGGCCTCGTCGGGGTAGGTGCTTACGCTCGTGATCCCCGTCATCAGGCTCAAGCCGGGGTGGCGGGCCAGCAGCTCCTGCCGGATGCGCCCGGCCTGCGGCGTGGCGTTGAAGCTGGCCTCGAAATACGTTTCGTCCAGCGCGGTTTCGGGCCAGAGCACGAGGCGGGTGGCGGGCGTAATGGCCGCTTCGGTGCGGGCGATGAGGCGCGTCAGCTGCTCGTTGAACGGAATGAAGTGCGGCGTACCGGGAAATTTGGCGTCGTAGGGGTCGATGTTGGGCTGAATAACAACGACTTCGGCGGCAGGACCTTTTTCCTGAAACGCGGAGCTGATGCCCAGCGAAAAGGCAATGGGCAGGGCAACCGCCAGCGCGGCGACTCCCCAGCGGCGGGCCAGCGCCGGCCGTGCGGCCACGCCCGCCGCCCCGAACAGCGCCCGAAATACCAGCACGTTCACTCCCCATACCCACAGCGAGCCGCCCAGGAAGCCGGTGTACTCGTACCACTGCACCCAGCCCGTGGCGCTGGCAAAGCCGTTGCCCAGCGTGAGCCAGGGCCACGACAAATCCCAGTGCAGGTGCAATTGCTCGAAGGCTATCCAGTAGATGGGCAGCGAGAGGTAGCCAATTTTAGTACCGAAGCGCTGCTTGGTACGCCGGAAAGCCATGAGCGGCAAGCACATGAGCGCCGCGTTGAGCACTACGGCCGCGATGCCACCACCCAGCGTGCTGTAGCTTACCCACCAGGTCGTGAAGGCGTTCCAGAGCACCAGAAACAGGTACGTAAAGACAAATACCCGTCCGCGCCTAGCCCCCTGCGCCGTGAGTACCTGCTCCAAGCGCAGGTAGGGCACGAAGCCCACGAACAGCAGCAGCGTGAGCGGCACCGGGTGCACCGGCCAGGCCGCCCACAGCAGTGCGGCCCCGAGCAGGGCCAGCAGCGGGGGCGACTGCCCCAGCCGGGCCAGCGGGCCGCTAGGCGGCGGGGTCATCGTCGGCATCTCCGTCGTCGGCCGTCCCGTCGTCGTCGCGGGAGTGGTACTTGCTGCGCTCATGGCGTTCTAACTTAGCCCCTTCGATTACTAATACAATTTCGCCCTTCACGGCGGGGCGGGCGGCCAGGGTGGCGGCCAGCTCGCCGAGCGGGGCAGTGAGGGTTTCCTCAAATAGCTTGGTGAGCTCGCGACTCACGCTGGCCGGGCGCTCGGGGCCGAAAACTTCGGCCAGCTGCGTGAGTGTCTTCACAATGCGGTGCGGCGACTCGTAGAAAATAAGCGTCCGGGTTTCGCGAGCCAGCTCCTGCAAGCGGGTCTGGCGGCCTTTCTTCACCGGCAGGAAGCCTTCGAAGGCAAACCGCTCGGCCCCGAAGCCCGACTTGAGCAGCGCGGGCACGAAGGCCGTGGGGCCGGGCAGACATTCCACCCGCAGGCCCTGGGCCAAGCACTCGCGCACGAGCAGAAAGCCGGGGTCGGAAATGCCGGGCGTGCCGGCGTCGCTCACGAGGGCCATGCGCTCGCCCTTGGCCAGGCGCTCCAGCAGGCGGGGCACCTGCTGATGCTCGTTGTGCAAGTGGTAGGCCAGCAGGGGCTTTTTGAGTTCCAAGTGCTGCAACAGCCGGCCGCTGGTGCGGGTATCTTCGCACAGGATGAGGTCAACCTCGCGCAGGGTACGGATGGCCCGCAGCGTAATGTCTTCGAGATTGCCGATGGGCGTGGGCACGAGGGTAAGGGCAGCGGCGTCGGGCATAGGACAAAGGTAGCCGTAGCGTAAGCTTTAGCTTGCGAGCGAGCACTGATGTGGAGGGACGTTTGCTTACGTCGTTGCTCGCTGGTGCTTGCTCGCAAGCTAAAGCTTACGCAACAGGCTTTCTACAACCCAAACGGGCTAACCTAAGTAAACCCTCTACCATTTGCTTAGCTTTCCCTTCCCATGTCAGTTGACCCTAACAACCGCCCGATTCGCGTCATCAACGACGATACGACCGAACAAGAATTTGCCGCTGGCCTGCGCATTCCGAATGCCGACCCGCCCAAGAACGAGAAAGCCCGCGGCGGCTTCGGCAACCGCGAGGGCAAGGAGGGCTACGGGACTGATTCGGAAGACGGCATCACGGCCGTGAGTGTCAACGCCGACGCCGATCGCCTCGACCACCCGGCCGATAACATGCGCACCGCCGGCGAGGGTGCCAACCAGCGCCCCAACCAAGACCTCCCCAGCCCCGACGACGAGCGCGACGAGGAAACCGGCCGCCGCCCCCGGCGTGGCCCCGTCGATGAGCTCGACGCCGACGACATGCGCCAAGGCCCCGACGAAATGGAGGATGCCAACTCGCACGTAGGCATGGGCCAGATGGCCCCTAAAACGCCCAAGCCCGTCACTGGCACCGACACCAATGCCGAGCTAACCGACCCCGGTGCCAAAGACTCGGCCCTCGACGTCGGCTTTTAATAAAAGAAGGCTGAATTAGTGATTGTCAAGCGGAGCACGCTTTCCGCTTGACAACTCCCCAGACTCATAATTCATAATTTCTAACTCATAACTCCCCTCATCATCATGGCAGACCATAAAGCAAACAAGCAGGGCGAATCGCACCAGGGTGGCCCCAACGTAGCCCAGCAAGCCGCTGGCACCGGTGAAATCAACGGCGCTCAGCGCGACGAAAAAACCGAGCAGCGCCTGCGGCAAGATGCGCAGGATGCGCCGCACACGCACCCCAACCGCTAGGTTGCCCGCGCTCGGCGCGACTCTTTTTCCTCGTACCCAACTCCTTTTCCTATGTCTACCCACCACATTGCCCAGAACAAGCAGTCGCAGACCAACAAAAACCAAGCTGGCCTGCCCGAGCAAACCAAAGCCGATGCCCTGCCCGCTGGCAAGCTCGACGAGGCTACCGAAGAGCGCCTGCAAAATGAGGCCGACGATGCCGGTACCACCCACCCCAACCGCGGCCACAACAAGCCCGACAACGGCAAAGGCAGCTACGCCTAGCCAGTTGCTCAATGCACGAAAGAGCCCCGGCCAGAAAGGCGCGGGGCTTTTTCATGCCCCAAAACTCATAACTTCTAACTCCTAACTCATAACTAGAAGCAATGGCTCGTCGCTTTGCCGCCACCGACCTGCACGGTTGCCTGCGCACCTTCCGCTACCTGGTGGAGCAGGAGCTGCGCCTGCGCCCCGCCGACCACCTGTATCTGCTGGGCGACTACGTGAATAAAGGGCCGTCCAGCGGGGGCGTGCTCAACTACATCATGCAGTTGCAAGGATTTGGCTACCATGTGCACTGCCTGCGCGGCAACCACGAGCAGGAATTGCTGGATGCCCACGCCGCCCGCGGGGCCGAACCCTGGCGCACGCCCGCCGAGCGCGACATGACGCTGGCCAGCTTTGGCGTAACGCGGCTAGCCGACCTTCCTACTCGTTATCTCGACTGGATGGCGGCGCTGCCCTTACAACTCGAATTACCGGATTTTGTGCTGGTGCACGCCGGCTACAACTTCGCCCTGCCCGTGGCCGACATGCGCCACGATACGCACAGCATGCTCTACACCAGGCATTTCGTGTACGACCCCAGCCGGCTGGCGGGCAAGCGCCTGCTGCACGGCCACGTGCCCACGCCCGTCGCCGAGGTGCAGGACCGCGTGGCCGCCCACGCGGGGGCCATCGGCCTCGATACGGGCTGTGCCTACCGCCACAATGCCGAGCTGCGCCACCTCACTGCCCTCAATCTTGATACCTGGCAGCTCCACCTGGTCGAAAATCGCGAAGCCCCCTACCCCATCGCCAAGCGCTAGGCTACGGCCGTTGCGGCGCCAGCAGCTGCCGTAGTGCAGCTACGTGCGCCAGCAGCACAATGGGCACCACTACGGCCGGCAGCCAGATGAAGGGGAAGTAGAGAATGGCTACGTTGGGCTGCTCAAAGCCGAAGCGCTGCAAGGGCGTGGGCACCGACAGCACGGCCGTAGTCACGATATTGATAAGTAGAATGATGCCCAGTACATTCCAGGCCAGCAGCGCGCGGTGGCTTAATCCGCGCTGCCGTAGCAGGTAGTACACCACCGGTGTACTCAGGCCCATTATAATATCGTAGTTGCACCCCTCGAAGGTCATCACGCGGGGCACCACGCCGTGCGTATACAAGCCGTACAGTACCAGCTCAACAGGTAGCCGCACTACGTGCACCAGCGTCAGCTTATCCAGCCGCCAGCTGGCTAGGGTTACCCGGCCCCGCACCGTGGCTGCGCAACTGAGTAGCAGCAGCAGCGGCGGCCCCAGCGCCAAGGTCAGCCGGGGCGGCAGGCTCGTGGCAACGTTGTGGCTGTAGAAGCCCGCCAGCGCCAGCATGCCTTGCACCAGCAATGCTACCAGCAGCAGCCCCAACACGCGCCGCGAGCGCCCTGTCACTTCGTAGAATAGCCAACTGGCTAGGGCGGTCGTAAAACCGAAGAACAAACAAAGCGAGAGCGGAACCGTGGGGAGCATGGGCAAGGGCTGTAAGTGCCCTGCAAAGGAACCCCGCCCCCAAAGCACCCTTCTTGGCATTTGGCAAGAAATGCCGAACCCGCTTTTATCGCCGGGTTAATGCCTTGCGAATGCGACTCAGGGAAGTGTCGGTAATCCCCAGATAGGAAGCAATGTGCTTGAGGGGAGCGTATTGCACCAGCTCGGGACTGGCCCGTACCAGGTGCTCGTAGCGGGTAGCCGCCGGCTCGGTAATGGTAGCCAGCATGCGGGTCTTGAGGGCGGCAAAACACTGCACCAAGATTGCTCGCCCAAACTCCCGAAACTCGGGCCGGGCGTGAAACAGCGCGTTGAGCTGCGCAAAACTGAGCTGCCAGCCGGCGCAGGCCGTCAGGGCTTGAAAATACTCTTGCGAGGGCGTGCGGTGAAAAAACGAGGCTACTTCCAGGACTATCTCCCCGCTGCCGTAGAAGCCCGTGGTGACATCGTTGCCCGCCGTGTCGTAGGCGAAGGCCCGCAGCAGGCCCGTCTCCAAAAACAGGTAGCTGTCGCTCACCTAGCCGGCTTGCAGCAAAAATTCGTTCTTTTCGAGCGCCAAGTAGTTGAACTCTTCAGCAATCGCGGTCGCCTGCCCCGGCGTGACGAGCGCCATCCGCTGTAGAAACAGCACAAGCTTTTCTTTCTTCATAAAAGATAGTAGCGCCCCTTCAACCAGTGCGCAACCGCGAAGGAACACTGAGGCAGCCGGTCGTACTTTTGGGGCCATGCAAGCCACTGCCCCTACCTCAGCCGCCGCCACTGGCCGCGATACCGCCGTTTTCGACCTCATTGCGCAGGAGCGCCAGCGCCAGACTCATGGCCTGGAGCTAATTGCTTCCGAAAATTACGTCTCTGACCAAGTGATGGAGGCGCAAGGCTCGGTGCTCACCAACAAATACGCCGAGGGCCTGCCCGGCAAGCGCTACTACGGTGGTTGCGAAGTAGTTGACCAAGTTGAGCAACTGGCTATTGACCGCGTAAAGGAGCTGTTCGGCGTGCAGTGGGCCAACGTGCAGCCTCACTCCGGCGCGCAGGCCAACGCGGCCGTGATGCTGGCCTGCCTCAACGCGGGCGACAAAATCCTGGGCTTCGACCTTAGCCACGGCGGCCACCTCACCCACGGCTCGACGGTTAATTTTTCGGGCAAGCTCTACCAGCCCAGCTTCTACGGGGTGGAGAAGGAAACCGGCCTCATCGACTGGGATAAGGTAGTGGACACCGCCCGCCGCGAGCGCCCCAAGATGATCATCTGCGGCGCTTCGGCCTACTCCCGCGACTGGAACTACGCCGCCCTGCGCCGCGCCGCCGACGAGGTAGGCGCCCTGCTGCTGGCCGACATCTCGCACCCCAGCGGCCTCATCGCCAAGGGCTTGCTCAACTCGCCCTTCGAGCACTGCCACATCGTAACCACCACCACTCACAAGACCCTGCGCGGCCCGCGCGGTGGCCTCATCATGCTGGGGCAGGACTTCGACAACCCCTTCGGCCTGAAAACTCCCAAGGGCGAAATCCGCCCCATGTCTTCCCTGCTCGACTCGGGCGTATTCCCCGGCACGCAGGGTTGGCCGCTGGAGCACGTGATTGCCGCCAAGGCCGTGGCCTTCGGCGAGGCGCTGGGCGAGGGCTACACCCGCTACGTGCACCAGGTGCAGAAGAACGCCCAGGCGCTGGCTAAGGAACTCCTGCGCCGGGGCTACGACATCATCTCGGGCGGCACCGACAACCACCTCATGCTCATCGACCTGCGCTCAAAAGGCCTCACCGGTAAGCTGGCGGAGAACGCGCTCGTGCAGGCCGACATCACCATCAACAAAAACATGGTGCCCTTCGACGACAAGTCGCCCTTCGTAACGAGTGGCATCCGAATCGGCTCGGCCGCCGTAACTACCCGTGGCTTGGTCGAGGCCGACATGGTCCGCATTGTAGAGCTCATCGACGAGGCCCTCACCCACCACGCCGACGCCAACCGCCTGGCTGGCGTGCGCCATCAGGTTAACGAGTGGCTGCAAGCCTACCCGCTCTATAAATCGTAGATTAAACTGACTTAACCGCTGATTTAACGGATTAAACGGATTGCGTGGATACGCCCGCTGGCCTAACGGCGGCGGGCTGACTAAGCAACCGGCGCGGCTACCTAGCTAGCCGCGCCGGTTTTGTTGTTTTAATCCGTAATTCGTCTCTACTTTTTACGCGCTATCTCGTTCACACCCTAAACAGGGCGAGCCATTCCCGGCCCGACCCACCAGCCTAGCCAGCCCGCCGCCGCAGGCTGGCGGGCGTATCCACGCAATCCGTCTAATCCGTTAAATCTGCGGTCTTGGTATCTCCCACTCAAAAATTTCAGCAGAACCGCGCCGCCGCCGAAGGTGAGGCGGAGATGTCATTTATCGACCACCTGGAAGCGCTGCGCTGGCACATCATCCGGGCCGCCATCGCGGTAGTCGTGTTTTCGCTACTGGCCTTTTTCAACAAAGAATTTCTGTTTCACGACCTGATTTTGGGGCCTTCGCGCCCCGATTTCTGGACGTACCGGATGTTTTGCAAGATGGGCCAGCTGCTGGGCTCCGACAGCCTGTGCAACGACCAGGTGCACTTCATTATCCAGAACCGGGAGATGAGCGGGCAGCTGACTATGCACATCAGCACCTCGTTTATCGCGGGTATCTGCCTCACCTTCCCGTACTTATTCTGGGAGCTGTGGCGCTTCGTCAAGCCGGGTCTCTACCCGCACGAGCGGGCCAACTCGCGGGGGGCGGTGTTCTTTGTGTCGGTGCTCTTCATTCTGGGGCTGTTGTTTGGCTACTACATCGCCGCGCCGCTGAGCATCCAGTTTCTGGCTGAGTACAACGTGGATCCCAGCATTCAGAACCAGATGGACTTGCAGAGCTACCTGAGTACGCTCACCACCATGACGCTCTCCTGCGCCTTCGTGTTCGAGCTGCCCATGATCGTGTTCTTCCTGGCCAAGGCCGGCCTCGTAACGCCCGAGCTGATGACGCTCTACCGCAAGCACGCCATTGTGGTGATTCTCATTGTAGCGGCCATTATCACGCCGCCCGATATCTCAGCCCAGATTATCGTTACCATTCCCATTCTGCTGCTGTACGAGCTCAGCATTCACATTGCCCGCGTGGTGCGGCGCAATAGCACTGCCAAGCTCAACCAAGAGCTAGCGATGCAGAAAGCACAATAGTAGACGATTAACCAAAAGAGAAGGCCTCGCCGAGCAACTGCTCGGCGAGGCCTTCTTTCTTGGGCACAGCCGCTCACGCCGAAAGCGAGTAATGTAACACCAAGCTCCAGCTTGGTGAGGCGTCTGGGTGTACTCGCCGAACGCCTCACCAAGCCGGAGCTCGGTGTTACACTATACATGCCTTCAACTTAATGGTTTGGGACAAGACCTTACTTCTTCAACTCGTACGCCCCCGGCGCGCCGGGCACTGCCTCGTAGCGGCCAAACTGCTGGGGCAGCAGGTAGCGCAGGCGCGGCAGTAAGTTATTCTGATCTAAGATGTATGCGGGCAGGCGTGGGCTCAGGCTGCGGCCGATGTGCACCACGGCGACGTATTCATTGAGGTGGTTGAAGTCGGCTTGGGCCAGGGACCAGTCGAGATAAGGCCGGGCGGCGGGGTGCGCGAGGTAGGGCCGGCGGTCGGGCCCCAGCACCAGCACGGAGCGGCCCGCCGCTAGCGACCGGTACGCGGGGCTGGGGCGCGGGGCAAAGGCGCTTTCGGGCGGCAGGCGCAGCAGGGTCGGCAAGCCAGGAACCAGGTCGCGGTAGCGTATCACCAACACCAAACCCAGCATAGCCACAAATAGCAATTCGGACAGCCAGCCCGCACGGCCCGGGAGCCGCTGCCACATGAACAACCCGAAGTAGCTGAGCGGCGGCAGCAACAGCAGCAGCGAGCCGGGAGCCAGCCCGCGCCCCACCAGCAGCACCGCCAGCGCCACCAGCAGCCACACCAACTGCAATTGCCGAAACTTCGCCTGAAATACCAGGCCCAGCGCCGTGCTGGCGGCGCGTAGCAGCGCCAGTACCAGCAGCACCGCCACTCCCGCCAGCAGCGGCCACGCCACGGCGGGCGGCAGGCCATCGGCCGCGGCGACCGAGGGTCGCAAACCACGCTCCAGGTGCATATCGCTGAAATTGGGGAGGGCACCTACGTACAGGAAAACAGTGGCAATGAGCGCGTACGGCGATAAAAACCCGCACACCAGCAGGAGCGCACTCCGAAAAGAATTGGCCGCGAAAATGAGTACCGCAAATAAGCCCAGCCCCACGAAGAAGGCCAGCGGCAGGTAGCACAGGGCCGCCAACCCAATCAGAAAACCTGCCCGAAACAGCCGCCGGTTGTCGTAGCCCTCGCGCGAAGTCGGCAGCAAGGCACTGAGGGCAAACACGATAAACGTGTGCCCCACCAGCAGCGGCGACAGGGTGTCGAGGTCGGTCGTGAGGCTACCCACCACCAGGTAGGTGAGCCCCGCCAAGTAGCCGCGCTCGGGGTGTACGTCGGCGCGGTTGAGCACGGCGTTGAAGCGCAGGGCCTGCACTAGCAGGATGCCCAGCGCGGCGGCGCGGTAGAGCAGCACCGGCCGGTTCCAGGCCAGTTCCAACAGGCCGGCGCCGGCCATGGCCAGCGGCGCGGTACCGTCGTAGAGGTCGCGGTAGGGCCAGGCGCCCCCGGCTACGCCCTCGCCCAGCAGCAGCAAACGCAGCTCGACCGCCGATACGGGCAGGCCCAGCCACAGCAGCGGCAGCCGCAGGGCCAGCACCAGCGCCAGCAGCACCAGCAATTGCGCGGGAAGGGAGCTTTTAAAAAAGCGAAGCATGGCAAAAAGCCTGGAACGAAAGAAGACGTGGGTAGCAGCTCGCAAAGGTCGGCGCGGCGGGCCTAAACTTGCGGCCGGCAGCGGGCGCGGCCCAGCCAGGCACCAACCCGGGCGGCGCTACCTTTGTGGTTTAGCAAGAAGTTATGGAAAGCAAACGACAGCAAAAGATGGCCAGCCTGCTTCAGCAGGAACTGGCCCAGGTACTGCAACGCGACCTCCCCCACCTGCTCGGTGGCGGGCTGGTGCCCAGCATCAGCACCGTGAAAGTGACGCCCGACCTGGCCGTGGCCCGCGTGTATCTCAGCCTGCTCCTGGGCCAGGACGCGCCCGAGCGCCTAGCCGCCATCAAGGAGCACACCAAGGAAATCCGCTTCGCGCTGGGCAAACGCATTCGCACCCAGGTGCGCGTGGTGCCGGAGCTGACGTTCTTCCACGACGACAGCGCCTCCTACGCGGCCCACATGGACCAGGTGCTGAGCAAGCTTGACATTCCCCCAGCTCCGCCCGAAGGCTCGGACGACGATAACGACGAGGCCACCGATACGCCCCGCCCGCGCTTGTTCAATTAGTGAAGTGGTGAGATGGTGAGCTGGTGAGTGGCGAGATGTCGCAGGGCTGAGCTACTGAAAACGAATCGTTTCCAGTCCCTACTTCTCTACTAGTCATCACCTCACCACTCACCAGTTCGCCATCTCACTATTTCACCGCCACCCCCTTGTATTACGACCCGATTAAGCGCAGCCTCGGCAATGTATTCAACCGCTCGCCGTGGCTGCGGCGCTTGTTTTATAACCTGCTCGACCTGTTGCTGCTGCGCACCTGGCACGTGCACCGCGAACTACGCAAGTGGGCGCGGGGCCGCACCCGCGAGCCGCTCAACATCCTGGATGCCGGCGCGGGCTACGGGCAGTACACCTACTGGCTCAGCAGCCTGAGCTCGCTGTGGCACATCCTGGCCGTAGACGTGAAGGAGGAGCAGGTGGCCGACTCCAATAATTTTTTTCGGGCGCTGGGCCGCCCGCAGGTGCAGTTTGCGGTGCAAGACCTGGTGCTGTACCAAGAGCCCGACTCGTTCGACCTGGCGCTGTCGGTCGATGTGATGGAGCACATTCTGGAAGACGTGGAGGTATTCCGCAATATTCACACCTCGCTCCGGGATGGCGGAATGCTACTGATTTCCACGCCCAGCGACCAAGGGGGCTCCGACGTGCACACCGACTCCGAAACGAGCTTTATCGAGGAGCATGTGCGCGACGGCTACAACATCCACGAGATTCAGCAGAAGCTGCGCACGGCGGGCTTCGAGCGCATTGAGGCGCGTTACAGCTACGGCGAGCCCGGCCAGATATCGTGGCGCCTCAGCATGAAGTATCCCATTCTGCTGTTGGGCAAATCACGCTGGTTTTTTATCCTGCTGCCTTTTTATTACGCGGTTGTCTTCCCGTTCTGCCTGCTGCTCAACTGGTTTGACGCCCGCACTACCCACGACTCGGGAACCGGCCTCATCGTCAAAGCCTGGAAATAGACCGCAGATTTAACGGATTAAACGGATTTCGGGGATACGCCCGCCAGCCTGCGGCGGCGGGCTGACTAGAGGGGCGTATAGAAAATAGGGCTGACCTTGCGCTGCGCTTTGCGTAAGATGCTCCGGCTATTTTTGCCAGTCGTTGTGCGGCTTCCATACGTACCATGCCCAAAGTCAGCCAGCCCAGAAGCCGCGCCACCAAGCCAGCCCGCCGCCGCAGGCTGGCGGGCGTATCCCCGAAATCCGTTTAATCCGTTAAATCTGCGGTCCTGTGAACGTCCCCCTGCTCATTGCCCGGCGCTATTTCCTGTCCAAGAAAAAGCGTAACATCATTACCATCATCTCCAATATTTCGATGGTAGGCGTAGCGGTGGGTACGGCGGCGCTCATCATCGTGCTTTCGGTATTCAACGGCCTGGAAGACCTAGTGCGCTCGCTCTACGGCAAGTCAGACCCCAGCCTGGTTATCGCGGCGCGGGAGGGCAAGTCCTTCACCAGCGATACCCTGCTCGTCACCAAGATTCAAAATACGCCCGGCGTCGCCCTGCTCACCGAGGTAATCGAGGACAACGCCCTGCTGCAATACCACGACCGCCAGATGGTGGTGAAGATGCTGGGGCTCTCCGAAAACTATTTCGGCCAGATTCCTATCGATTCCAACCTGCTGGCCGGCGACCACCGCCTGCGCCGCGGCGAGCTCGAATATGCTTTGGTGGGCGAAGGCGTGCAGCACGAGCTCGGCATCGTGCTCGACAACCGGCTCTCGCCCCTGCGCCTGCTGTATCCGCGCCAGGAGCCCGGCCGTAAAACGCTCAACCTCAATCCGGAGAAGGCTTTCAATGAGGAAGGCATCTTGGCGGGCGGCATCTTTCAGATCGAGCAAAAACTGGACGACAGCTACCTCTTCGTGCCGCTGTCTTTCGCCCAGCGGCTGCTGGGCTACGGCAAGCGCCGCACCGCTTTCTACGTGCGCGTGGGCGACAGCTTCAAGACCGACGACGTGAAGGATGCCCTGCGCGAGCGCCTCGGCCAACGCTTTACCGTACTCGACTCCGACGAGCAGCACGTGAGCCTGCTCAAGGCCATTAAGATTGAGAAGCTGTTCGTATTCATCACCTTCGCCTTCATCCTGCTCATCGCCTCGCTCAATATTTTCTTCTCGCTCTCGATGCTCGTCATCGACAAGCGCAAGGATATTGCCGTATTGCAGGCTGTTGGGGCCACCGAGCAGCTGGTGCGCCGCTCCTTTCTGCTCGTGGGGGCCATTGTGGCGCTCGTGGGGGCCGTGGTGGGGCTGGTGCTGGGCGTGGCCATTTGCTGGGTGCAACAGACTTTCCACGTCGTGAGCATGGGCATGGCCACGAGCGTAGTTGATTCCTACCCCGTAAAAATGCAGGCTTCGGATATCTTTTTTATTGCGCTGGCTATTATCTCCATAACCTTAGCCGTCTCTATTCGTCCCGCCTTGAACGCCGGGCGAATGCAGATTCGGGAGAACCTGTAAGCACGGGCGTAAAGGCCGAGGGTACTGGATATTCTTTTCGGCTCACCCCGCAATAGCACTACCGAATACGGCCGGCCGGCATTAACTTGCGCGCTATCGTGCTCGGCTATGAATGTTTCTACTGCGCAACCGTTTCAATTAGTTTACTCGCTGTTCGCGCACGAGTACCTGGGTCATCTATTTACGGCCCACGTGGTGCAGCTTGGTCCCGGCGGCCGGCTGACGCTTCAGCACCAGACTATTTCCTCGAAAAACGCCCCCGAGTTTGCCGACGGCCTGACGCGGGACGATTACGAGCTCATCGCCCTCTGCGACCAGCTCCAGCAAGACGCCGTTATCAAGGAGTTTTGGCCGCGTAAGGTCACGGCGGCCGACTTTTTTCTCAAGACTTACCATCCCGAAAAAGGCGACAAGCCGCTGCAAGAGGCTATTGCCCGCTACGTGCAAACCCGGCTGGGCCGCCTGCTGGCGGGCTTGCAAGGCAAGCAGGTGTTCATCATGGGCCGCGACGGCGAGCCCACCTGGCGCGAGCTGCGGCTGGCCCCGGTGCCCGCCTCGGTGCTGTTTCACTTCCGGCGCAACGAGGAAAGCACGCACTACTTCCCCACTATTCAATACCAGGGCCAGAAGCTTGACTTTCAGTTTAAGAACGCCGTATTGGTGTGCCAGCAGCCCGCCTGGCTGCTACTCGACGACGTGCTTTACTGCTTCCGCCACGACGTGGACGGCCGCAAGCTGCTACCGTTTTTGAATAAGAAATTCATCACGGTGCCCCGCGCCGTGGAGAAAAGCTACTTCCAGAAGTTCGTGGCCCCGCTCATGGAGTCGTTCGACGTACACGCCCGCGGCTTCGACATTCGTACCGAGCGCTACCTGGCCCGACCGCAGCTCACGTTTTCGGACGTGCCGCCCGGGCCGCCCGCGGGCACGCCCGTGGCCCCCGTGCGGCCGCCCGGCCCGCCCCGCCGCGGCCGCGTGCCGCTGCCCAAGCCGGTAGTCATCCCCGGCGCGGGCACCGACGAGGCCCCGCTGTTTTTCAGCTTGAATTTCCGCTACGGCGCCTACGCCCTGCCCCTGACGCCGCCGCGGGCCATGAGCGTGCAGTTGGAGGAAGACGCTGACTCGTACATTTTCCGCCGCCTGCTGCGCTCGGCCAAGGAGGAAAACGACCGCGCCGAAGAATTGCGGCAGCGCGGCCTGCCCCTCGATGCCGACGGCCACGCCAGCCTGCCCAAGGCCGAGGCCTTCCGCTGGCTGCACGATCACGCGCCGGCGCTGGGCGAGCTGGGCTTCCAGGTGCAGGGTGGGGCCACGGCCAGCCAGGATTATTTCATTTGGCCAGTGCGGGTTGAGGTGGGCATTGAGGAGCGCGGCGACTGGTTCGACGTGCGCGGTACGGTGTGGTTTGGCGAGTACGCGGTGCCATTTATCCGGCTGCGGCCCTACATTTTGCAGCGCCGCCGCGAGTATCGCCTGCCCAACGGCCAGGTCGCTTTCATTCCCGACGAGTGGTTTACCGACTACCTGGAGCTCTTTGCCTTTGCCGAAGAAACGGAGGGCCAGCCGCTGGCCCTGCGGCGGCACCATTTGTCCTTGGTCAACGACCTCGAAGCCGATAACCTGGCGACCGTGACGCTCACGCGCCGCCTCGAAAAGCTGCGCGACTTCGCGGCCGTGGAAGACCGGGCGCTGCCGGCGGGCTTCCGGGGCACGCTGCGGCCGTATCAGCAGGCGGGCTACAATTGGCTGCGTTTCGTGCAGGACTACCACCTCGGCGGCTGCCTGGCCGACGACATGGGCCTGGGCAAAAGCGTGCAAACGCTGGTAATGCTGCTGGAACGCCAGGAAAGCGGGGCCAGCCAGGGCGCGGCGTCGCTGCTCGTGCTACCCACCTCCTTGGTGTACAATTGGATGACCGAGGCGCGTAAGTTCACGCCCAGCCTGCGCCTGCTCGTGTACACCGGCACCTACCGCGACAAAAACGTGGAGCAGTTTGCCGATTACGACATCATCCTGACCAGCTACGGCATCGTGCGGCTGGATACCGACTTGTTGGCCAGCTACCAGTTTGACTACGTAATTCTCGACGAGTCGCAGGCCATCAAAAACCCCAGCTCGACCACGGCGCAGGCGGTGCGTAAGCTCCGGGCCCGCCACCGGCTCATTCTCACCGGTACGCCGGTAGAAAACAGCACGATGGACTTGTGGAGCCAGATGACGTTTATCAACCCGGGCTTGCTGGGCACGCAGGCGTTTTTCCGTAAGGAGTTCGTCAAGCCCATTGAGAAAAACCAGGATGAGAGCCGCACCAAGAAGCTGCACGCGCTCATCAAGCCCTTCGTACTGCGCCGGCACAAGGCCCAGGTAGCCAGCGAGCTACCCGCCAAAACCGAGCACCTCAGCTACTGCCCGCTCACCGAGGAGCAGGCGCAGTTTTACGAGGAAACCAAGAGCTTCTACCGCAATAAAATAATGGAGAGCCTGGAGGGCCACGCCCCCACCCCAGCCGGCGGCACCCAGCTGCTGCTGCTCCAAGGCCTCACCCGCCTGCGCCAGATTGCCAACCATCCCCACCTGGCCGACCAGAGCTACGAGGGCGAGTCGGGCAAGATGCGTGAGATTTTGCGCATGATTCGGAGCGTGGTTTCGGAAGGCCACAAAGTACTTGTGTTCAGCCAGTTTGTGCAACACCTGACGTTGGTACGCGCCGGGCTCGACGACCGCCAGCTCGCCTACGCCTACCTCGACGGCCACACCCGCGACCGCCAGGGCGAAGTAGAGCGTTTCCAGCACGACCCCGACCTGAAAATCTTCCTCATCAGCCTCAAGGCGGGCGGGGTGGGCCTCAACCTCACTGCCGCCGACTACGTGTTCATTCTCGACCCGTGGTGGAACCCCGCGGTAGAAGCCCAGGCCGTAGACCGCGCCCACCGCATCGGCCAGCAGCGGCCGGTGTTTGTGTATAAGTTCATCAGCCAGAACACGGTCGAGGAAAAAATCCTGGCTTTGCAAAAGCGCAAGCTGCAACTGGTGAGTGACCTGATCACGACCGATGAGGCCGTGATCAAGTCGCTGACGCGGGAGGACATTGAGGAATTGCTGGGATGATGTTAGGATAGATCCCCACCCGCGTGGCCCCCGGCTGGGCAGTTGAAAAGCACTTCCCAGACCGCTTCTTACGCAGAAAGGTCCGCAACTTAGAGGTTGCGGACCTTAAGAAAGTAGGTGAGGTAGCGAAGAGGCGCTAAGCTAGCTCGGTTGTCAGCGAACCGACTGCGCAAGCCTGTTGAATTTTTTGCACTGTGGCGGGCGCGGTGAACTCAAACCATTCGTCCCTTCCTCCCTCCTTGCGTGCCTCGTGCACCGCCTGCCGGATAGCGAAGAATACGCTGTTGGCCAGCACCAGTGGTGGCTCCCCCGTTGACTTCGAGGACTTAATGCCGTAGCCGTCTTTAGGCGGGGCAGTTTTATCACTCGTGGCGACGTACTTAAGCAGATACACGTTGAACTGCTGCGGAATCGTCTTGCTGCACGGCGGCTTGTACTCCCAGGTACCATCCGTCAGCACCCGGCCCTGCTCGCCGTACAGCACTTCCTCCGTAGTTAGGCACCCAACTCCCTGGATAAAGCCCCCCTCAATCTGGCCGTAGTCGATGTTGTCGTTCAGGCTGTCGCCAGCATCATACACAATATCGCTACGCAGTATTTCAAACTGCCCAGTCAACACATCCACTTCCACTTCGGAGGCCGCTACGCAATAGTTATAATAATAGAAAACCTGCGAGTCGGCGGGCGTAATCTGGTAGTTACTGGGTTGGGCTGGGTTTCCCACGGGTGCCACGGCCCCCAGCTTCGGGCTGGCAAAGGAATACTGGGCCGAGATGCTGATGCGGGCCAACGCAGCCAGCTTAATAATACTCAGCCAATTGCTAGCGTCTTTGCCCGCTGGGTTGTCCAGGTAAGCTAGGTAGAGATTTATTTGTGCCTCGGAAACGTTCTGCACGTCCGGGTAGCTTTTAGGGTGTTGCAGGTAGTCTTTGAGGAAGCCTGTCAGCGTAGCTTTCAGCTCCCGGCACGCCATGAGCACCGCTTGGCCATTCAAATCAGAGCCGGTCGAGGCTCCCGTAGAGGACACGTTGGGAATAACTGCCGTGCTGGTCGTCGCGATGCGGATCATGCCGATGTCGAGCCCCAACTCGTTGGCCGCAATCTGAGCCATTTTCGTATTCATGCCCTGCCCCATCTCCACCCCGCCGTGATGCAGGAGCACTGAGCCGTCTTCCTTGTAAGCCAGCACGTAGGCCGAGCCTTGATTCATGGGCCGGTAGGTGTAGGAAACGCCGTACTTCAGCGGAATCATCGACAAGCCCCGCTTGCGCCACCGGTTTTGCTGGTTGAAGCTTTCTACGGCTTGCAGCCGCTCCTCGAAGTCTATCTTCTGGCCGAAGTCGTGCCAGACCTGGTTGATGCGGCAGTAAGGCAGCGGGCTACCGTAGGGGGTCCGCTGCGGGTTCGGGTCGCCCACCTGCGCATCCCGGTAAAAATTCTTCTGGCGCAGCAGGTCGGGCCGCATCTTTAGTTGAAAGGCCAAGTGCTCCAGGGCCGTTTCCGTGATAAGCATGGACTGCACCAACCCAAAGGAGCGAAAGGCCGTCCGCGATTGAATATTGGTGCGGTACACTTCCCCGGTGGTCTTGAACGTATCGACGTAGTAGGCATTTTCAGCGCACAGCAGCGCCAAATCCATTACCGGAAACGAGCAATCGTAGGAAATGCCCCCATCGGAAGCGTATTTGACGAACATTTTCTCGATTACGCCATCTGCCGTAGCTACCAAGTCGTAGGCGCCTTTAAATGGGTGACGCGTGCCAACCATGCGCATGTCGGTGTTGCGGTCGAGCAGCAGGCGCACTGGCTTTTGCAGCACCCAAGCCGCCACGGCGGCGGCGGCGGCCACGTACACCTGCCGGAGCTCTTTGCCACCAAAGCCTCCCCCCAGCCGCGTAATGCCTACCCGTACGTTGTGCATGGGCTGGGCTAGCAGGGCCGCCACGCGCCTTTGCACGCTCGACTGATTCTGGGTTGAAGAGTATACCTCCAGTTGGTTGTTTTCGCGGGGCACGGCCAGCGCCCCCTGGGGCTCCATGTAGAAGTGAACCTGGGCGCCCGTGGCCTGGCCACCGCTCACAAATACGCGCCCTTCGACCGGCGCGGGCTGGCTCAGCCAGCTTTCCTTGGCAGCCAGTTCCGAGCCGGTGGCAGACAGTGGCCGGGTGATAAAGTGAATGCGATGCTGCGTTTTAGAATCGAGCATCGTCTGGTTTGCGACGATGGCCTCGTCGAGCGTAGCAAACGTTTCGTCCGCCGGAAAGTCGTCGTATACAATTTTCGAGTTGATGAATTCGGCCCCAGCCCGGGCGACCTCTAAGGTAGACGCAACCACGAGGCCTATCGGCATCCCGAAGCAGGTGACTCTGCCGCTAGCAAAGATGGGGTCGTAGGCGCTGGGGCTGTTGGCATCGTAGGTATCGACCCCGGGTATCGGCGCTTTGATAGTATCGGCATGGATGTAGCAGGCCCCATCGAACTGGGCGGCCAGCTCCTGGCAGATGCTATCCAAGGGCTCTGAATAGGCGAACAAGGCGTGGCGGTGCTGGCTGTAGACGTAGCAGGATTCCAGCGTGTCGGCGCTGTGGGTCAGGTCGTGCGTGTACTTGGCCGTCCCATTTACCTGAGCGTAGGCATCTATCTTAATGAGCGACTGCTTAGGTTCAAAGGGCGTTGAGGGCGGACTTACCACCAGCGGCTGACTTTCGACAGCGGGCAGCGGCTTCACCTGCACATCGGCCAGCGGCCCGGCAGCGGCAGGTGCCTCTAGCTGCACCATCATAAAATTCTTTTGCTGATGAACCTGTAGCGCCCCCGTGGCCAGCGGGGCCACCTTTGCTGACATTGCGAAAGTTCCCGCGGCCACTTCCGCCAGCGGGGCCGGCACGGCCCCCGGGCCATCGTAGTAGGGGGCATCCAGGTAGTCTTGATTACCGCTGGCCAGTGGCCGGGGCGGCGCATCGGCGGCCGAGGCCCACCCCGGTGCCAGCGGCAAGTTTTTGTCCAGGCACACCGCCACGAAAAACTTGTAGAATAAGCGGGTAGCCAGGCTTAGCAGGTAGTCGGCCGGAAAAATGGCATCTGGCGCCACCTTTATCGTGTCTGCTAATTCCTTTTCCAGCACGGGCAGCACCGCTTCCAGCAGTTCCGGCCCCCAAACTAGCTGCGGATTGTCGAGTACAAACTGCCGGGTATGCGGCATGGCCTGCGCAATGTTGGCAATGCCGCCATACACTAGGTTGATGTCGCTGACGGTGTTAGTATCGGTGAGGGTGCAGCTAAAGGCCGCATTCACAATGGGGTGCGAGTTTTGCGTGCGGCGGGCCACGCGGTAGGTCTTTACCAGTTGCGCGGCAGAGCCGGCCGGGATGCGCACGGCAGTAATCAGAAAACCGAGCGGAAAGGCATCGGGAGCGGGAAAGTCTAGCACTGCGTGTACCCGGGGCTCTCTTTCGCTGGGAACACGGTAGTGAATTTCCGCCCCTAGCAGCCCCAGCACCGTGTAGAGGTCGCCGGGAAACGGCGTCCCTTCCCGTTGATGGGTGATGGGGAGCATCAAACTACCCGCCACCGAAGCGGCGCTACGTACCTGCACCCCGGCAATCAGCCCGACGTGCAGCCGCAACGCATTCAGGGCTGGCGTAGCTAAATCACCCAGGGCCGGGCTCCGCAGGTAGTCGAGTAGTTGCTCAATCGTAACGCCGCCGGCTAGCAACAGACCATCGCCGTCCGGCTCGATGCGGTGCCAGTACGGCAGGTGGGTCACGTCGATGAGCAGCCGGGGGTCTTCCACCCCCTTCTTGTAGATGCCAATCGATGTATTGCCCTGCACCAGCTTGATGTGCTTGAAAAATGGGGCCGGCACCGGATTGGTAGCCAGCAGCTCCAGCACTTCGTCTATGGTTTGGGGGCGGTAGTAGCGGTAGCCACCCCGATCCACAACCAAGGGGCGAGCCGGCTTGAAATCGTCAGCGGTAGGGGTCGGCTGGTCTGCCAGCGGCTTTTGGTCACGCAGGTCGGCCCCGGTCTGATGCATGGCTTTCAGAATGGAGATAAAGCCCGTGCAGCGGCAGATGTTACCGGCAAACTGGTCTTCGATGGCCTGGGGGGCGGGCTGGGGGTCCTTTTTCAACAGGCCGTGCATAGTCATCACAAAGCCGGGGGAACAATAGCCGCACTGCGAGGCGCAGCTGTTCACCATATTGGTTTGCACCAAATCGGGCTGGCTGGGTGCGGCAATGCCTTCCACCGTCGTGATGGCCGTACCATCGAGCGAGCACAGGGGGCGCAGGCAAGAGTTTACCGGCACTTCAACCAACTGCTCCTGGTCGAAGTCGTAGCGTGTCCACAGCACCGTGCAGGCCCCGCAGCCACCTTCACCACAGCTGAGCTTAGTGCCAGTCAGGTTGACCGAGCCCGAACGCAGGTAATCGATGAGCAAGTCGGTTGGCTTGGCCTTTACGCTGACTGGTTTACCGTTCAGCAGAAAATTGATGGTGGAAGTAGTTGTTGTCATCATGCTAGTGGGTTGGATAGGAAGAATATGCGCCGACTGGTTCGGCAATCGGGGTAAAGGAGAAACCTGGCTACGCTGCTTTTTCGAAGAAATTCTAGCTAAAGCTTAACTGGCACTTCTTAGAAGAAAAAAAATACTACAGTATACCAGCCCTGACTCAGCTATCTGAGTTAATTATGTCAGGGGCAAAACTCATGGGTGACCAGCGCGAAGCAGGAGAGTGCACAGCCGCTACTGGCTGACTACCCGCTAGTAATGGCGTAAGTATACAAGAAAAGCGACCTATTCGCAAATCATTAAAAAAATCCCTAACCACTAGCAGGCCTGCTACTGCAAACGCAACAACATAGCGTGCCACCCTCCCCCTGATGGCGATAGTTATTGCGCTCACGGTGATAACTGGCCTTTGCCCAATAGCCTAGTTTTACTCTTATTATGATGCACCAATTGTCTTCATTGCTTCGGCCACGTGGCCGCTCGCAGCCCAGCTCTTACCGGCCAGTTGGTGGCCGGCGCTACGGGCTTCGCCAAGCCAGCGCACCTCGCCATGCTTTTTTGCTACGTCGAGCAGAGCCCCGCCTATATGCGGCGCTCTGCGCTGACTGCGGGCAGCCCGTTGCTCGCGGCACGGGCCACTTAGCGTAATTCGACATCGGTGGGCAGTACCGCTCCTGAAACAGCACCCTCATCCACGCTTAAGGCAAGGCACTTAAACCCAATCATCCTCAACGGCCCCGGTCAATGCGCAAGCCACAACTAGTGAGCAACTTGCCCACAACCGGCGGGACCGCCCCGCAGCCGTATAAGTGGGAGATTACCGCAGAATTGTGGGGATAGTTAAAAATAAGCCAACAGACCTTGAGAGCGTTAGAAGGCGAACCAATCCGTTTTCTAACGCCCCTTTTTTTGGCGCGTATGTTGTAAATCCGTCGCTTGTCGTTACTTGCGGCCTCAACGGTAGTTGTTACTGCCAAGTAGCTGGTTTTACCTATGCAAATTGCGCTTACGAAAGCATTTCTATTCGGCGTTCTCGCCAGCACCCTGCTCAGCAGCTGCGGCGAAGTCGATGATACCCAGCAAACCGCCGCTACTACCACTACCCCAGCCAAGCCGGTGGCCCCTGCCACCCGGCCCACCGCGACGGCTCCCCTACAGGCCAATATTTTTCTCGAATTATCAGGTGGGATGCGCGGCTTTATGCCAGCCAATACTACCGCCACCGAGCCCACGGCCTTTCAGCAGCAAGTGAGCCTGCTGGCCTCGCGCACCAACAGCAGCCCGGCCGTGGCCGCTACCAAGTTCTGGCTGTCGCTGAACAAAGCTCCCCAAGCCACTACTTACCAGCATTTTCGGGAAATAGTGCAGGGCGACACCCACGAGGCGGCTTTGGGCACCGAGCTGCCCACCATGCTCGAAAATATTCTGGCCCTGCCCCAGGCGACTGACAAGGTGAACGTGATTATCTCCGACTTCATCTACGGTCCTAAAAATCAAGCAACCAGCGCCCTGATGAACGTCAACATTACCGACGCGCTGGCCCCCGTCACCAAGAAGGGGCTGGCCGTGGCTGTGCTCGGTGAAACGTCGAAATTTTACGGCACTTACCACCCCGCCGTAAAAACGCCGCTCAAGCAGCGGCCGCTGAAGGGTGAAACCCTGCCCTACTACATCTGGGTAATCGGTCCGCCCACCGCCGTAGCACGCTACGTCAACGAGGTGCTGCCCGCCGCCACGGCTACCACCCAGCAGGCGTATTTCGGGCTGACTTTCCTGAAGGTGCCCTACGCAGCGGTGCTGACCCAGGTGCCGGCTGGCAGCCCGCTCGCCCCGGGCGGCGAGGGGTCGATTTCCTACGGCGGGGCGGGCGTAAGTACGAATCTGGAGGTAGACGACGTTCAGCGAGGCGTGGAGTTTACCGTTGCCCTCGACCTGCGCCAATTACCCGCCGCCTGGCGCGAGCCTGCCTTCCTGGCCCAACACTTGCAAGCCCAGGTGCCTAACGGCCGCGTGCAGCTGCTACCCAATTCCGTGAAGCTCACCACCAACGTACCCGAGCTCCAAGCCTTCACCCACACTGTGCGCCTGCGGCTTAGCGCGTTTCCCAAGGCGGGCGCCCAGCTTAGCCTGACGCTGCCCGCGCCCGGCCTGCCAACCTGGGTGGCCCAGCGCAGCACCGAAAACGACAACCAGCCCACCGCCGCCCCGCACACGTACCGCCTCACCGAAATCATGAACGGCGTGCGCGGAGCTTTCCCGCAGGCCCTGCCGCCCGTCTTCACCGCCACCTTTGCCCTCGCCCAATAACCCGCCTTCTTCCCCATGCAGCAATTTTTCAACAGCCTGTACACGAACGGTATCGGGCTTTTCTACGACCGCAAATCGCCCCTCTACGGGCTGTACAAGGCCGAAATTTTCAATACTACCGGCTTCTACACCCTGCTCACGGCGCTGGCGCTGGTGGTCGTGTTCTACTACATCTTCAACCACGCCATCCCGGCCCTCACCCACCAAGGGCTGTACAAGCCCACGCACTGGCTGCTGGTACTGCTGCTGGTAGCGGGTCTGGGAGCACTGCTAGCCTTCCGCGTGAGCATGGGCGCGGGCGCGGTGCGCGCCCCGTACATGCGCTACTTCATCATTACCAATACCTTGGTGGCCCCGCTGTGGTTTATTCTCTTCTCGGTGGCGCTGAAGTGGGGCTCGAATCACGCCCGCCGCACACCGTTTTAATTAATGTGGAAGATGTGAAAAGTGTAGAGATGTAAAAAATGTGCTGAATGGGTTAGATGTGCAAATAATGCCTATCTACTGATTGCCAGTACACATTCGATTCGCTCCATTTTCTACATCCGCTACATCTTCCACATTTCTCACATTCTGCACATTCCTTCCACATCCCCACATTCATAAAGCTTTGGCTCGTCTATTCATCTTTGCCGTGGGCGGCACCGGGGCGCGGGTGCTGCGCTCGCTGACCATGCTGCTGGCCGCCGGTGTGCGCCTGCCCGACTGCGACCAGGTAATTCCCGTGCTCGTGGACCCCGACACGCAGAACGGCGACGTGACGCGCACCGTGGACCTGCTCAAGCGCTACAAGCGCATCCACGACGCGCTGTACCAGGATGGCCAGCACCCCCGCAACGAAGGCTTTTTCGGCCAGGACCTGACCACGCTGGCCCAGCTCAATACCTCGGGCGTGGAGGGACTGCGCGATTCGTTCGTGTACGACTTCGGCGGCATTAATCAGTCGTTCAAGGACTTCATGCACTACAACGAGGCCAGCGTGGAAACGCGGGGCCTGCTCGACCTGCTCTTCACGCCCGACAGCCTCAACGCCAGCCTTGACCTCGGCTTCCGGGGCTCGCCCAACGTGGGCTCGGTGGTGCTCAACTCGCTGGTGCAGTCGCGCGAGATGCGCTACCTCACCCAGAGCCTGAACTCCGACGACCGGGTATTCTTCATCAGCAGCATTTTCGGGGGCACCGGCGCGGCGGGCTTCCCGCTGCTGGTCAAGAACCTGCGCGACCCGGGCGTGGACCTGCCCCAGCCCTCGGTGCGGGCCGCCGTGCCCGCCGGCGCGCTAGTACTGCTGCCTTACTTCAAGCTGCAACAGCCCTCGGCCGAGGAAAAGCAGAACGGCCAGGACTTCATCGACTCCAATACCTTCATTACCAAGACCAAGACGGCGCTCAGCTACTATGCCGAGCACCTCGATGGCTTGGAGGCGCTGTACTACCTCGGCGACCAGGCTGGCCAGCCGCTGCCCAACAACCCCGGCCGCGCCGAACAGCGCAACCAGGCCCACCTGATGGAGGTGCTCGGTGCCCTTGCCATCCAGCACTTCCTGGGCCAGCCAGCCAGCCAGCTCGACCGCGGCAACCCCGCCCACCACGAGTTTGGCCTGAAAAGCGACGCCCCGACGGTGGATTTCGGGCAGCTCTCGCCGGCCCAGCGCCGCGAGGTGGCTCGGCCCATGATCCGGTTTCATTACTTCGCCCGGTATTTCCGCCAGCACCTGCTGGAAGAAAAAAACGCCCCGCTCTACAAGGGCGGCAAGCTGGGCCAGCACCTGCCCGCCAGCACCGGCCCGCTGGCCGACCTCACCGATTTCTTCACCGAGTACGAAAGCTGGCTGCGCGAGCTCGGCGTGAACGAGCGCCGCTTTGCCGCCCTGCACCCCGAGGAAACCGACTTCAACAAGATGGTGGCCGATAAGATTATCAGCACCGGCTTCTTCAACAAAGGTCTGACCGACGACGTCTTACGCGCCGAGCTCAACGACGCCGTGGGCAAGACCAATCTCGACAATCCCGACGCGGCGCGGGCATTGCGCTGGCTGGTGGAGGCGTTTAACAAGGCCACGGAGAAGGTGGTAGAGAATAAGTTGCAGTATTCGTAGGGCACGTAACACCAAGCTCCAGCTTGGTGCAGCGCCAGGATTCACTCACCGAGCACTGCACCAAGCTGGAGCTTGGTGTTACACTCCTCTCTTTTTGCAGAGGTCAGGGGCAAAACTTTCCCTTTCAGCTCCGCCATTACCAAAACCACAAGAAGCTAATCGCTAGCAGCTAATAGCTAACAGCTTAAGAACTATATGGCTAAAATCCTCCGCCTGCACCGCACGGGCTCCAGCACCCACGAGGGCTGGGGCCGCACCGGCAAAATCGGCAAAAACGAAATCGAAGGCCCCAGCGGCATCCTCGACCCCGAGGGCGGCCGGGCCGAGCGCGTGGCGGTGGCGATTCCGTCGCCCTTTGCGCGGATGCATCTGGTCGAAACGGCCCTAGCCTACGTGGGGGCTAACCCCGGCGCTATCGACTCGGTGCACCACCGGCTGGTGGGGCAATTTTGGGATTTGTGGGAATTGGTGTTCAACTACTACCAGCGGCGGCAGGCCAGCCAGCGCCTCAGCGTACGCACCTGGAACAAGGCCAGCGAGCTGGCCCGGCTCGAAGCCAACCCGCAGACCAAGCCGCTGGCCCAGGCCCTGTCCTTGTATTTGAACGACAAGCGCTTCGCTAACCTCACCGACCTGAATTTACTGTATTTCCCCGGCGCTTCGCCGCAGGAAGCGCCGCAGCTGCTGGGTGGCACCTCGCCGCTCACGGTGTTTTTCCCGGCCCCGGCGGTGCGGGCCTTGCCGGTGCAGCGGCCCGAGGGCGGCGGGTATTATTTCGATGGCCGCTACGTGGCGCTGGGGCAGCGCGAGCAGGCGTTTCAGGATTACATCTACCAGCAGTTCGTGGCCGACCCGGCGCTGGGGCGGCTGGCCCCGGCCGTACGCAACTCGCTCGACCCAAACATTTTGAATAAGTGGGGCCTGGCCGGCAACGCCCAGCTCGCCGACTACCCCTACCTCGCCGACCAGGCCGGCAACCCGGTAGCCGTGGCGGGCGTGGCCGTGCGCGTGCGCCCCGACGAGGGCGTGGTGCGCAGCTCCGACTTCACTATTCGGCCCGACCGTGTGCCGGTGCCGGGCTGGCCCCTACCGAGCCCACTGCCGCTAGTGCTGCGCCCCGGCCTGCAAGCGCCCGGCAAGTTTTACTACAACAACTCGCTGCTTGGCGACAGCGGCAACAAGGTGCCCGCCAGCGACGCCCGCGCCCTGCCCGACCGCACCCTGCCCGGCCCCGACCTAGCCTACCCCTACCTCACCCTCAACGACTTGCTTGAAGAAACGCTGCTCACCGTGCCCTACGAGGTCGATGGCAGCCGCTTTCTCACCGGCCAGCTTAAAACCGCGCCCGGCTACCGGCCCACCTGCTGGCCGCTGCTGCCGGTCAAGCCGCTGTACTTTGAGTATTTCTCGCCCCAGGAGCTGGCTACCCAGCTCACGATGGAGCTCGACCCAGCCTGCGTACGGGTGCGCCTGCGCATCCCGGTGGCGGGCGGCTTCACCGTGGATTATGAGCGGGCCTACTACCCCAACCCGCGCACCGAGGGCCTCGGCCGCTTGCTGGTGACTAACGTGGGCTTGTCGGTTTTCCCCTTCGTGAAAATCACCGACGCGCCGCCGCTCAACGACTTCTACAAGGTAATGCTGGTCGATGCCAACAACATCGACCCCAGCCAGGTGCATAAGCCAGTGGAGCTGCAATTCGGCGTGCAGGGCCGGGTGCTGTCGCCCACTGGCACCGAGCAGAGTGCCACTGCCTACCGCCGCACGCCCAAGAGCAGCACCGACGAGGGCAGCACCTACTACGAAATCAAGGGCACACCCTTCGACTACGTGGTGGTGACGAGCCCCGCCCCGGCCGCCGGGCAGGCGCTGGTGGTACCCAAGTGGCGCGAGGTGCGCCAAGGCACCAAGGAGTTCCGCTTTGCCATCGACTTCGGCACGACCAACACCCACGTGGCCTACCACGACGGGCCGAGCCAGCCGCCCCAGCCCTTCCACTTCGGGCCGGAGGATACGCCGGTAGCCTTGCTCAAGAAATCATCGGAAGAGACTGACTACCAAGCCTACGAGCAACTATACCGGGGCATTGAGGAAGACCCGGCGCACGGCATTCAACTGCGGCGCTGGCAGCGCTACCAGCAGCGCGAGTTCGTGCCCTCGTTCGTGGGCGCGGGCGGGTCGCCGTACCAGTTCCCCATCCGCACGGCCACGAGCGAATCGGCTAGCTTCTCCATCGAGCCGCCGCGCCTGCTGGCCAACGTTAACGTGGGCTTCGGCATTAACACCGAAGAGGAAACCAACGACTCGTACCACACCAACCTGAAGTGGGGCGAAACCGGCGAGGCCGCCCGCCACCGCGTGCGGATGTTCTTCCGCGAGATGCTGCTGCTATTCAAATACAAAGCGGCGCTGCACGGCGGCAACGTGTCGGCCACCCAAGTGGTATGGTTTGCGCCGCTCAGCTTCTCGGCCTTCAGCCGCGACCTCTACCAGCGCGAGTGGGATACGCTGTTCAAGGAGATTTTCCACACCAACCGCGGCACTACTTACCTGCCCGAGTCGTCGGCCCCGTACTTCTTCCTAACCCGGCGCGGCCTCGTGACGCCCGGACCCGGGGAGAATGCGGCCTTCATCGACATCGGCGGCGGCACTTCCGACGTGCTGTTTTATTCCGACCAGCAGGCTAACCCCAGCGGCCCGCGCCGGCACCACCCGGCGTTCAGCACCTCGTTCCGCTTCGCGGGCAACGAGCTGTGGGGCGACGGCGCGGCCGACGTGCGCGGCACCAAGGACAACGGCCTCGTACGCTTCGGGCTCGATAGCATCCGGGCGCACCCGCTGCCCCACACCAAGGCCGCCGAGCTGGCCGTGAAGTGCCTGGCGGTAGTCGAAGCCAACCCGACTTTCGGCTCGGAAGAAGTTGCCAGCCTGCTATTTAACTACGAGCGCGAATTCCAGTTCGGCGAGCGGCTCCTGATGGCCCAGCACCTGCGGGTGCTGTTCTACCTGCATTTCGGGGCCATCGTGTACCACCTGGGGCAGGTGACGGCTCTGCGCGGGCTCACGGCCCCGCGCTACCTGTGCTTTACCGGGCGCGGCAGCTTGTACCTGCGCCTGCTGTGCCCCAGCAACCTGCGTCCGTTGGAGCAGGTGGCCAGCCTCATCCTAACCAAGGTAATGGGGACGCCCGCGCCGGCCAACTTCAAGATCGTGCTGGCCGACGACCCCAAGCAAACTACCGCCAACGGCGGCGTGCTAGCCACCGGCGTCGATGCTGAAAGCACCGCCGAGGTACCGCCCATCGTGCAACCCATCGGCACCGGCACCGAGGACGCGGCCGAAAACCGCCCGCTCTACCCCAGCGACATTACGGAGGAAGTGAAAAACGCCGTTATCGCCAACGTCGAGAAGTGCCTCACGCTGCTGCTCACCGACCCCGACCTGGTAGCTGCCATGCACAACCTGGGCATCAAAAACCCGCCCGGCCTGGTGCTGCGCGAACTGACGAGCGCCCTGGCCGACTCCTTCAACCTGGGCCGGCAGCGCTACGCCAATACCTTGCCCGCCGGCGAGCCCATTCCCGAAACGCTGTTCTTCCTGCCGCTCAAGCACGCGCTCTACGTGCTGTCGCAGGTGCTGCATGGTTCCGCCCACTAGCTCCGTATCATGCACAATACTAGCTTGTCATTCAGCCGTAGCGCGGACTCTGCGAGTCCGCAGGCGGGCGCGGCAAACAACCCACATCGGGAGTCGCCCACTACCGCCCGGTTGCCTGCGGACTCGCAGAGTCCGCGCTACGGCACCATTCGGGCGCTGAGCCTTCTGGCGCTGTTGAGCTTGAGCCAAACGGGTCTGGCCCAAACAGCCCCCACCCGCGAGGACAGCCTGAAAGGCCGCATCTGGACGGCCACGGCCCGGCGCGTGTGGGCCGATGAAAAAGTAGACGCCCCGCTGAAAGCCTGGCCCACCGGCTCAGATTTCAACAAATGGGTACTCACCCAGAAACCGGACAAGACGGAGTTAGGCTCCCTGTTCGGGGCGGTACTGACGCGGGTGGGGCCGGGCCAGCCGGCCAGTCCAGCGCAGGTGGCGCAGGCTATTTTGGCTGAAGTGAGCCAGCGCAAGACGAGCAAAACCGGAGCCTTGGCGAAAGTCAACGTGCAAGCCTTGCAGGCTGACTTACAGCCCTTCGCTGCTATTACTAGCACCCCACCAACTGCGGCGCCCGACTCGCCGACAGCCGCACCGGCCACCAGCGCCGCTGGTACCAACTCAACGACCGTCACGGCCGTACCGGGGGCCACCGGCCTCACGGCGCTGCCCGCCGATACGGCCCGCCCACCCGCGCCCACGCGGCAGCCAGCAACGCCCGAGTTTACTTCTACGCCAGTGGCACCGCGCTACTTCGGCCTGCCGGCCAACCTAGCGGGCTTGGTGCTCCTGCTAGCCGGCGGGTTGCTGGGCCTGGGCCTAGGCCGCAGCATGAGATCGCGCCGCCACCGCCGCCGGCCCCACGACCATGCCGAAGCTACTGAACCCGACATTACTGATATTATGAACTCTCAGGAATACCGCAAGCTACAGAGGCAGAACAGGAACCTCCACACACAACTACTTAGCGTTCAAAAACAACTAGAAGATCTGCAAGCTCAAATCAGCGGTAGATCAACTAATAAACCAAATAGAAATCGCCCTACAAGTGAAGTCAACGACACAACGGGCATTGTTTTCTCTGCGGCACCCACACCAACCGAGTTGCCATCCATTGAGGAGCTAGTGGGTGCCTCGACCAATGCGCCTGCCCCCGCCGCTACGCGCTACGGGCCGGTGCAGGAAACGCCCTTCCTGGAAGAGCGCAAAATCGTGGACAGTCCCCTACCCCAGTTGGCCCTGATGCTGACCGTGAATTCCCGCGACCCCAGCCAGGCTACGTTTACTCTCAACCCGCAGGTAGACCAAGCCCGCCTCATCGGCGACGGGCTGACGCGGCTGCAAAAATTCTTCGACTACGACCCGCCGCTGGGGGGGCGCATTACATCGGTAGCGGCTGTGCGGCCGGGCCGGCTTCAGCGCCACGAGAGCGGCTGGCAGGTGGTAGAGCGTGCCCGGCTGGCCATCAGCTAGGCGTTTACCCGTAGCTTGCGGGCCTATGGCAGCGATTCAAGTAGTCGAAATCGTCCTCATTTTAGGACTGATTTTCTGGCAGATTTACGTTTTTACCCTCAACCGCCGGCTCATCCAGCGCGTGGGGGACATGTACCCCGAGGTAGCGCACCTGGGCGTGATGGCCGTGGATGCCGCCACCGGCCAGCCGGCCCACAATGGCACCGGCACCCATACCTACGACGCCCTGACCGTGGGCAGCGCCAGTCCCGAGTTTGGCCGCCTCGTGCGCGACACCAACGACTACCTGTGGGCCAACAAGGGCGCAGCGGCCGACTTCAACACCCTGCGCGACATTTCGGAGCGCGAGGCCGCTTTGCTCGATCAGGAGATTGAAGCCCAGCTATCTACCCCGCTTTACCTGGGGCTACTGGGCACCTTCCTGGGGGCGATTCTGGGCTTGATAGCCTTGGTTAATCCGTTTGGCGACGCGCCCACGGCGGCCGGCGAGTCGTCGTTCAACAACGCCGACGTAACTCACTTTCTGGGGGGCATTCTCATTGCGATGAGCGGCAGCTTCACCGGCCTGCTGCTCACGTTGGGCGGCAACCAGTTGCTGAAATCGGCCCGCGCCCAGCGCGACCGGCTCAAGAACGGCTACTACAACTTCCTGCAGAAGGCCCTGCTGCCCCGGCTCAATTCGGACATGCAAGCCAGCATGAGCAATTTGAAGGCCGTGCTGGATACCTTCAACCAGGATTTCTTCTCGAAAATTCAGGCTGATTTCTTCTCGAAGATTGCGGAGTTTACGCCGCTCATCAGCCGCATCACCGAGAACATCAGCATTCAGAAAGACTTTCTGGAAAAGCTGCAACAAATCGGCTACACCGAATTGGCCAACGCCACCATCAAGGTATTCGACCGGGTGGACGAGAGCGCGGAGTCGTTCGATAAATTCTTGGGCTACCAGCAGGCGCTGAACGTGGCCGTGAGCGAGGGGGCCAGCACGGCCCGCACCATCACGGCGCTGCTCGACCGGCTGGGCAACCTCGAAAAGGCTCTCGACCAGGTGCCCGGCTACCTGGCCCAGCACGACGCCCGCATCCGGGAGCAGGCGCAGTTTTTTGCCGAGCACCAGGCGATTTTAGCTAAAATCAGCCAAGGCGTGGGCCAGGCGCTGAGCGAAGATGCTGCCCAGATGAACCGCGTGCTGGCCCGCCGCCGCGAGGAGTTCGAGGCCGAGGCCCAGGCTGCCCACGCGCAGTGGAGCGCCCACTTCCGGCAGCTCAACCAGGACAATGTTTACCAGCGCATTGTGGAGTACTTGTCGCCCTTCAAGCAGCTACCCGAGCAGCAGCAGCGCCTCAACCTGCTGCAGGAAGCCCAGGCCCGCCGCAGCGCCGAGGCCCTGCAAGCCCTGCAACAGCCGCTGGAGCAAAACCGCCGCATTCAGGAAGAGCTGCTGCGCCAGACCGAGCGCACCAACGCGGTACTCGAAAAACTCACCCAGCGCAACTGGCTCCAACGCCTGGTCGGCTAGTAGCGCGGACTCTGCGAGTCCGCACCCGGGTGCCAGTTAATCAGGCACTCTTTATAAACATAGATTCTAACGCTCGCCGACATCGGCGCTCGTACGCGGACTCTGCGAGTCCGCGCTACAAATAAATTCTGACGCTCCCCGGCGCCAGCGCCCGTACGCGGACTCGCAGAGTCCGCGCTACATTTCTACTATGAAGCAAAGCAAGGACTTCTTCTGGCCCAGCTACGTCGACCTGATGACGGCGCTCTTCCTGACCATGCTGGTGCTGTTCGTGCTGAGCTACAAACTCTTCAACGACAAGCAGCAAGGTCTGGAGCGTGCCAATGCCCAGCTGAAAGTGCAGCTCCGCGAAAAAAAGAAGCTGGACGAAATAAAAGAAGCTCTGAAGCGGCTCGACAACTCGCGCTATTTCACTTATAATAAGGATTTTAAGCGCTACGAGCTGAATTTTGAGGTGTTGTTCCGCCCCGGCAGCTACGACCTGCCGGCTGCGGCCCGGCAGCCCCTTATCGAAGCGGGGCAATTCCTGCTGCGCCAGGTGCAGAGCCTGCGCAACGATGGTATTCAGTATTTGGTCATCATCGAAGGTCGGGCAGCCATGAACCCCAATTTTGCCGCCGATGCGCCGCAAAACACCGATCAGCAGGCCGTACGCGAACTGAGCTACAACCGCGCCCTGGCCGTAGTCTACCTGTGGCAACAGGCCGGCATCCAGTTTCCCAAAAACATCGAAGTAATCCCAGCCGGTAGCGGCTACCGGGGCGCAGGCCGCTACCAGGGCTACGCCCGCGAGCAGCTCAACAAGCGCTTCATCATTCAAATCCAACCTAAAATCGGCTCCTTGGACGCGGCGAGCAGTGAGGTGGTGAAATAGCGAAATGATGAGATGGTAAATAGAAGCTGATTTAGGATAGCCTACGCACCCAACGCGATTGTCATGCTGAGCTTGCCGAAGCATCTCGCTCGCATCGTCGCTTAGCCGTTCAACGATTAGAGCGAGATGCTTCGGCAAGCTCAGCATGACAATCAAGTTAGGTACGCGGAAAATTTCTGCTAGAGTCAGCAGGGCGGTAAGAGAGGCATAGTGATGCATGAGGTAGCAAGTAGCCCGCCGCCCCACGTAACCACAAGCGCTGCTTCACCAGTTTACTACTCACCATTTCACCACTCACCATCTCACCGCATGCACTTGCTGCTTCGTTTTCCGGTGGGCCAGCCGCCGGCCGTAGTGGCGGCCGGCTTTACCCGGGAGCTTTTTCTAGCCCTGGCCCCGCCGTTTCCTAAATTTCACCTGCTGCGTTACGACGGCAGCCGCACCGGCGACACGGTGGCTATCGAGCTGCAAGCCGGCCCCAAGCGCTGGCGCTGGACCTCGCGCATTACCGCCGATGGCGTGCTGCCCGACGGTACGCACTACTTTGTGGATGAGGGCCAAACGATACCCGCCCCGTTGCGGCAGTGGCGGCACCGCCACCTGATACAACCCGCACCGGGTGGCGGCAGCGTCATCGTGGAAGACATTACCTACAGCACCGGCCGCCGCTGGCTAGACTGGCTCATCCGGCCCGCCATGTGGGCGCAGTTCAAGCTGCGCGGGCCGGTGTATCAGAAGTGGTTTAAGTAGCGCTCGACTGTCATGCTGAACGCAGTGAAGCATCTTGCCCGCTTCATCCGACGAGGCGAGCAAGATGCTTCACTGCGTTCAGCATGACGACCTTTGTAGCTACGTACCTCAGTAAGCGACTTCGTTA
>CAJYVK010000382.1 GCA_913778455.1 uncultured Hymenobacter sp.
CAGGAAATCTGGCCCCGCAGAAACTTGTTTTGCTCGGGCATCTGGCGCAGGGCCAGCACCACCTTGCGCGAGATGATGCGAAAATCGCCGGTATCGACCGGAATCTCCACGTTGGTCATCGCCCGCAGAATTCGGTAGAACAACTTAGCGGTGAGTTTCTTGGCCGCGCTCTCCCCCTGGCGCGAGCGGCGCTTGGCGTATACTACCTCGTAGCCTTCGCGCAGCTTGGCGTAGAGGGCCGGGATCAGCTCGGGGGGGTCTTGCAGGTCGGCATCGATAATGACGACGGCCTCGCCCTCGGCCCGGTCGAGGCCGGCCGTGACGGCAACCTGGTGCCCGAAGTTGCGGCTGAAGCTGAGGTAGCGCACGTGGGCGGGGTCGCGCTCGGCCAGCCGCAACAGCTGCGGCAGCGAGCCATCGCGCGAGCCATCGTTCACAAAAATCAATTCGTAGCCGCCGGGCAGGGACATGGGCGCGAGCAGGGCCGTCAGGCGGCGGTGCAGCTCCTCAATATTAGCTTCTTCGTTGAAGATGGGAATGACGACGGACAACTCCATAACGAATGGCTACTTACTGCGGGCGGCGCGACTCAACTACTCCACGTACTGGCCAGCCGGGCAGCGGCGCACTAGCGGCGGGCGGGGCTACCGGCCCGGTGCGCCACGGGGCCAGCCGGTAGATTTTCCAGAGCAGCACGCCCATGAGCAGGCCGAAGAGCGCGGCCACAAATTTAGGCTGGAAGAAAAAGATGTCGTAGTTCAGCAGCTGCATGTACTGGAGTCCGCGCTCCAGGTGCAAAAAGTACGCTACCGACATGAGCACCATCGGGAGGTAGTCGCGCCGCACGAAGCCGTAGGCCGCCAGAAAGAGTAGCGCCGGGTGCCAGTAGCGCTCGTGCATCTGGGTGTTGAAAAACGTGAACAGCAGCGGGATGATGCCGCAGCTCAGCAGCACCAGCAGCAGGCTGGGGGTCGGCCCGGGGCTGGCCGCCCGCGGGCGCCAGGCCTGCCAGGCGGCGACCAGCAGCGGCAGCAGCGCCACCGCCGACGAGCTCAGAAACAAAATCAGCCCCCATTTGCGGTACGTGAGGCCGGCGAAGGGCAGCAGGTCGGACGTTTCGGGCAGCGACGGAAACTCGGTAATGAGGTACCAGAGGTTGTAGGCGTTGAGCGAAATTTTGGGGTAGAGGTTAGCCGCCGTGGCGTTAATCTCGATGATGCGGGGTACGCCATTTTCCCACGACCACCAGATGAACGGGGCCAGCAGCAGCGTGGTAAGCGCGGTGCCAGCCAGCAGCCCCTGGGCCAGGTGTCGCGGCTGCCGCCAGGCCCGCGGCCCCCACAGCAGCAGCAGCGGCGGCAGGAAAATGATGGCCTGCGTTTTGGACGCCAGGGCCAGGATGTAGCACAGCAGGCTGGCTACCAACCGCTGCCGCGCCGCCAGCACCACCGCCCCAAAGCAAAAGAACGAGTAGATCCCATCGACCTGAATCCAGATCATCGTATTGTAGAGGTAGCCCACGTTGAGCAGCAGCAGCAGCGCCAGCCCGAAGCGGCGGCTGCGCTCGGGCACCAGCGAGGCCGCCCAGAACGCGCCCGCAAAATCAAAAATCAGGGTGAAGCCCTTGAGCAGGTGAATGTAGCGTTGGAGCCGGTACACGCTGCCGGCCAACTGCCCGTACAGCCACAGGATGTAGTGGTAGAAGGGATTGTAATTGTTGTCGGGAATGCGGTAGACGTTGCCCAGGCCATAGTCAAAGCTGTAGGTAGCCCAGCGCAGCCAGAAATTCATGTCGCCATCGTAGCCCGCGTGGGGCACTAGCAGCAATAACAGCGCGTAGAGCAGCACCGTGCAGACTACTTGTTGGCGAAGCGAGATAACCCCCATGAGCAGGTAGATAAGTGGCGGGCAGCCCCGCCCGAAGCTGGCAGCCAGCCGCAAAGATAGCCGGGCCGTTCGGCGGCCGGCGGTTCCTACTTTTGCGGCTTCACCACTGCCCGTTGCGCTATTTTTTGGCAATGAAAAACTTTACTGCGCTGCTGGGGCTAGGGCTACTGGCGGGCTGCTCGGGCCCCCCGGCCGGCTACCCGGAGCTGGATCCGCACGCCATCACGTTCAACAACTTCGAGGCGGGCGGGGGCTGGAGCAACGACCCCAACCGCAACAACACCAGCCTGGTGGTGAAGGGCAATGCGCATTCGGGGCAGTACGCGGCGCGCGTGGACCGCGACCACGAGTTCAGCCTGACCTATGACATGCCGATGGGCCAGCTCAGCCACACGCCCATCAAGGTGGTGCACCTGGAAGCCTGGGTGTTTATGGTCAACTACAAAGCGACGGGCAGCCTCAACCTCCAGATCATGGAGCCCGATGGCCTGCACCAGGTGCACGGCGACGACCTCAAGCTGCGCGAGGTCGTCAATACCTTCAGCAAGTGGGTGATGGTGAGCAAGGACTTCGTACTGCCCGCGGGCCTCAAGCCCGAGCAGCATTTGCGGGTGTACATGTGGCGGGCCGATGCCCGCGAGGAAGTACTGCTCGACGACGTCAAGCTGAGTATCACGAACTAGCGCAGAACATCTAGTATGCGCGGCAGCTTGCTTTCGAATCACCTTACCCGGCGCTGCCTCACCGGCCTGCTGCTGGCCTTTGTGGGGGCAGATCTAGCCCTCACGTTCTGGCAATACTTCCAGATGCCGCTCGACGGCGACCTGGCGGCCATTGCCCTGCCGGCCTACTGGTACAGCCCGGTGCTACACGACCCGTTTGGCTGGGCCGTACTAGCCAAAAACGAGGTGTACAGCGCGCCCAACCGCTTTTTTGCCCACGCTAGCATGGTGCTGTACTGGCACTCGGTACCCGCGCTGCTCCAACGTTGGCTCAGTCCCATTTCTAGCCTGTACGCGGCCAGTGCCCTGGTTGCCACGCTTACGCAGGCCGGGCTCACGCTGGTGCTGGCCGCCTACGTGGAGCTGGCCCGCGGAGCGCGGGCCAGCCGCCTGAGCTTTTGGCTGACGGCTGCCCTGCTGCGCCCCCTCTTTCAGACGGCCAGCCGGCTGTATGAGCAAATTGGCATTACCGACCAAGCCGTTACGTACACGTTTTTCTACGCCTGGCCGCTGCTGCTGGTACTGGGCTTGTATTGGCCGTTTTTTCGGGCGGCGCGCCTGGGGCAGCCGCTGCGGCTACCGGCCTGGCGGGTAGCGCTGCTGCTGGCCCTCATGGTGGTCATTGCGTTCAACGGCCCGCTGGCGAGTGCCGTAGTGGCCGTGGGGCTGCTGGGGATGGGCTTGCGCTGGCTGTGGGGACTGCGGTACCCGGGCCAACGGGCGGAGTGGCTTTCGGGCCAGGCGCTGGGGCTGCTGGGGGTACTGGGGCTGCTCACGGCGTATTCGCTCTACATCGGCCGCAACAACAACGAGAACGTGCACACCCATACGCTGGGCCAGCTGTACCGATTGCTCCCCGAGGGCCTGGCGCGGCTGCTGCTGATTGACGTGGGCCTGCCGCTGCTGCTGGTCGGGCTACTGTTCAGCACCTGGCTGGCGTATCGTACGCCCATTACCTCTGCTAGTCGCCCCTGGCTGCTGCGCCTGCTGGCCTGGGGCGCGGCAGCGGCGGCGGCCTACCTACTGCTGCTGCCGCTGGGCGGCTACCGCACCTACCGGCCCTACCTGGTGCGCTACGATACCTTCTTACCCGTCACGTTGGGGCTGCTCTTTGCCTACGGGCTGCTGGTGCGCTACTTGCTGCAACAACTAACGGGCGGCCCGCAGCGGGCCTACCTGGGCGGCGTACTGTTAGTTAGCGCTTATTTGCTAGGGGTTGACTTCGTCTTGAAACCCGTTCGCAACAACGACTGCGAGCGGCAGGCACTGACCACCCTGGCCCATGCGCCCGGGGCGGAAGTACGCTTGCCCGCCGACTGCGGCGTGCTATCGTGGGGGCCGGTAACGAGCCCCGGCCAGTCGGAGCCCAGCGCCCAGCTGCTCTACGAGTGGGGCATAACGCCGAGCAAGAAGCTCTACTTCCAGAAGTAGCGGCGCTCCCCTACCGGCCCAGCAGCCCGTATTTGATGATGCAGTAAATGGCCCGGAAGCCATCGCGCCAGCCAATTTTTTTCCCCTCGGCGTAGGTGCGACCGTAGTAGCTGATGCCCACTTCGTAGATGCGCACGTTGGGCACGCGGGCTACCTTAGCCGTGACCTCGGGCTCGAAGCCGAAGCGGTTTTCCTCCAGCTTCAGGCCTTGGATGATATCCCGCCGAAACAGCTTGTAGCAGGTTTCCATGTCGGTCAGGTTGAGGTCGGTCACCATATTCGACAGGAAGGTGAGGATGGCGTTGCCGATGCTGTGCCAGAAGAACAGGATGCGGTGGGGCTGCCCGCCCATGAACCGCGAGCCGAATACCACATCAGCAAAACCCTTTAAAATGGGCTTGATCAGCAGGTTGTACTCCTCGGGGTCGTATTCCAGGTCGGCGTCCTGAATGATGACGTAGTCGCCGGTGGCCTCCCGGATACCCGTGTGCAGGGCCGCTCCCTTACCTTGGTTTACGGTGTGTTCGAGCAGGCGCAGGCCCATGCTGGGATGGCGGGCGGCGTAGGCCCGGATGGTCGCCGCCGAGTCGTCGGTCGAGCAGTCGTTGACGAGGATAATCTCTTTAGCGATGTCGTTGGTCAGGCGCAGTTCGCGCAGCAAGTCCAGAATCTGATGGATGGTACGCGCCTCGTTGTACACGGGTACCACGATGGACAAGGTGTCGAATTTAACCAAAGTCGTAAAGTAGGTTGGGCCGCCCAAAGATAGCCTTGACCCAGCCATCCGGCTATACTGTAAGCTCACTCTGCCGTTCTTAAAGCCGCTTAGGAAACGGCTTTTCAGGCGTCAGTTAGGCTGCTAATGAGCACGTGTAGCCCCACCCCACCTGGGTCGCCTTACTCGGCGTGCGGATGCGAGCCCGCCTCGGGCTCCAGCACTACGTAGCCTTGCACAGCCTCTTCGCGGTAGCCCCGGCCCCGCGTGAGCTGCCGCAGCAGCTCGTGCACCGGCTGCCCCACCAACGGCGGATGCACCACGAATACCGCCGCCGGGTAGCGCCGCCAAAAATCCTGGACCTGGCCGGGGGCCAGCGGGGGCAGCTGCCGCAGCGAGTCGGGGTGAGTCTGCGCCGCCACCAAGGCCCGCAGCACCGGCTCGCGGCGAAAGGCGGCGAACGCCGCGTCGGGCAGGCGCGAGATGTAGGCTCCCGGCAGCGCCTTGTGGTGCTGGGTCTGGTAGAAAAGCTCGGCCGGGTCCATGTGCCCCACCTGGCGCATCCCATCGAGCAGCCCCAGCGGAATGGGAACCAGCACCTCCCCGGGGCTGGCCGCCGCTACCCGGTAAGCCGGCGGCACGTCGGCCGCCCGAATGAGCGGGTAGGCCGTGGGCTGAAACTCGCCGAATACGCCTACGCTCAAGCCGATGGCCAGCAGCCAGCCGGTGGCGGCCGCCCGGCCGCGCAGCCAGCCATCGAGGCCCAGCACCGCTACCAGCGGCAGCAGCAGCGACAGCAGCAGCACGTAGCGCGTGGGGCAGCGGATGTTATTGAGAAACGGCACAAAATGCACGATGCTCGTAGGCAGGCGCAGCAGGTCGCGGCCCGCCAGGCGCAGCTCGGGCATGGTAAGCAGCAGAAATAACACGGCCAGCGCGACGAAGGGCCGCGTTTCGGCCGGGGCAGCGGGGCGTAGGCCAGCGGGCCGGCGCCGGCCCGCGAGCACGAAACCCACCGCCAGCAGCGGCAGCAGGTAGCCCAGAAACGCCACATTTTCGACCGAGCCGGGGGCCCGAATGCGGTCGCTGTGCCAGAAGGCATCGGTGGCGGCCGTGGCCAGCCAGCGATTGCCGACGGGCGGCACGAAATAGGTCGCTATGTCGCCCCCCCACCACAGGCCCGCGTTGTCGGACAGCCCGCACCACTGCAACCAGCGCACCAGGAAGTGGCAGCCGATAAGCAGCACCCCCAGCCCTACCCAGAGCCGCCGATTACGCCAGTTCACCTCGCCCAGCCGCAGGCCCCACCACGCCGCGTAGCCCGCCGAAAACCACACCAGGCCCGCCAGGGTGTAGTAGTCGCTCAGCAGGGTGATCAGCAGTAGAATTACTGCCCAGACTACTTGCCCCCCGCTCCGCACCCAGGGCACCCACCGGCCCGGCGCAAAGGCCAAGCCATCGAGAAAAGCCATGAGGTAAAACGGCACCGTGGCCGTGAGCAGCAGGTGGTAATGCTCGGGCCAGTGCGCCAGCTTGTAGGGGGAAAAAGCAAATACGAAGCCCACGAGCCCGCACAGCAGCGGCTGCCGCACCCAGCGCCCGGCCAGCCGCGCCGCGCCTACTCCGCTCAGCACGAAGCTCAGCAGCAGGCCCGCGTTGACGGCCCAGTATTCCTGGTGCAGCAATACGTTGAGCAGGCCCAGCACCGGCGTGTAGGTGTGCAGCCACAGGCCCGTGCCCTGCGGATAAAGCAGCAGCGAGGTCTGAAAGGGGTTGTGGCCCGCCGCGATCTGCCGCTGAAAGTGCCAGGCGTTCCAGATGTACTGGTTGGCATCGTGATGCGGGATGCCCACGAAGGCCGTGCTCCACGCCGGGCCCAGCGGCCAGGAATACCAGAAGAACAGCGCCACGTAAGCCAGCGTAGCTAGCAAGAGCCCGCGCCAGCCCAGGCCATTGGCCGCGCCGGAAGAGAAAGAAGAAGCCATGCAGAGCGAGGGACCCGCCAAGCGGCCGGGCTATGTACGGCAAAAGTAGCCGCAGCCCGGTGGCTAGCTTTGTGCCCAACCGGTTTTTCAGCTTTAGCCCATGCCCATCGCCCGACCCTTTAATTTTCAGCAGTGGATTGCTGAGCATCGCCACTTGTTGAAGCCCCCCGTGGGCAACCAACAGGTTTTTAAAGACAATAAAGACTTTATCGTGATGGTGGTGGGTGGCCCCAATGCCCGCAAGGACTACCACGTGGACGAGGGCGAGGAACTGTTCTGGCAGCTCGAAGGGGAAATGACCGTGAAAATTATCGAGGATGGCCGGCCGGTGGATATCGTCATCGGGCCCGGCGACATGTTTTTGCTGCCGCCCGGCGTGCCGCACTCTCCGCGCCGGCCCGCCGGCACCGTGGGCCTGGTACTGGAGCGCTACCGCACGGCCGGCGAGCTCGACGGCTTTCAGTGGTACTGCGAAAACTGCGGCCACAAGCTGCACGAGGAATACGCCGAGATTACCGACATCGTGGCGCAGCTCCCGCCCATCATGAACCGCTTCTGGGCCAGCGACGAGCTGCGCACCTGCCGCGTCTGCGGCACTTACATGGAAGCCCCCGCCCCGGCTCCGGCCGCTTAGTACCCCCCTGATGAAGTCTCGCGCCGTTTTGTGGATAGCAACCATCCTATTGTTTTTAGCCCAAGCCTAC
>CAJYVK010000383.1 GCA_913778455.1 uncultured Hymenobacter sp.
AATTCTACCGCTTCCACGCGCAGAATGCCATCGGCATTGAGGAAGAAATTGACGTCGATTTTGGGCAGGCCGGCGGGCATGGCCGGGATGCCGCTCAAGAGGAATTCGCCCAGCTTGCGATTTTCCCGCACCAGGTCGCGCTCACCCTGATACACCCCGATTCTGAGGTTTACTTGCCCGTCCACGCTCGTGGTGTATTGGCGGCCGGCCTTGGTCGGAATCTTGGAATTGCGCGGAATGATGGCGTCCATGAGGCCGCCCAGCGTTTCGATGCCCAGCGTGAGCGGCGTCACGTCGAGCAGCAGCACGTCGCGGCGATTGCCAGCCAGGATGTCGGCCTGAATCGCCGCGCCCAGGGCCACCACCTCGTCGGGGTTGAGCGAGTTATTGGCCGGCTGGCCGAAGAACTTTGAAACTTCCTCGTACACCAGCGGTACGCGGGTCGAGCCGCCCACCAGCAGCACGGCGTCGATTTTAGGGTAGGAGGGTAAGGGGGGGGGAGGGTAGGAGGGGTTTTGCTGACTACTTTTTTCCTCCTGCCCTTCTACCCCCGTACCCTCATACCCTACTCCCCCCAGCCCGGCATCGCCCAGGGCTTGGCGGCAGGCCGCGATGGTACGCGCCACGAGCGGCCGAATGAGGTCGTCGAACTCGGCACGGGTGAGCGTGACTACCGTTACGTTTTCGTCGCCGTCGATGAGTTGGGTGGTGAAGTCGTCGTGCTGGCTCAGGTAGCGCTTGGCCATCTCGGCCGCCAGGCGCAGCTGTTGCTGCAAGGCAGGCACTTCCTGAAAATCGCGGCCAAGCTGAAATTTTTCGAGCCAATACTCCACCACGGCGCGGTCCATGTCGTCGCCGCCCAGCCAGGTGTCGCCGTGCGTGCTCAGCACCTCGAAGATTCCCTGGTGCAGGCGTAAGATGCTGATATCGAACGTGCCGCCACCCAGGTCGTACACCGCCACGGTTTTTTCCTCGTCGGGATTCAGGCCGATGCCGTAGGCCAGGGCGGCGGCGGTGGGCTCGTTGACGATGCGCAGTACTTCGAGGCCCGCCAGCCGCCCGGCGTCGCGGGTGGCTTGGCGCTGCGAGTCGTTGAAGTAAGCCGGCACGGTAATGACAGCGCGGCGCACCGGCGTTTTGAGAGCGTGCTCGGCGCGGTGGCGCAGCTCGCGCAGGATGTCGGCCGAGAGCTCGATGGGGGAGTAGAAGCGCTCGCCCACGCGCACCTTCACCAAGCCCTCGGTGTCGTCGTCGATAACCTTATAACCCAGCTGCCCGGCGTGCTGGCCCAGGTCGCGGTAGCTTTTGCCTAGCAGGCGCTTCACCGAGTAAATGGTATTGGCCGGGTCGGTCAGCAGAAAATCCTTGGCCTCGTTGCCCACCAGCGGCGTGCTGCCGTCGGCTGGAAAGTGAACTACCGAGGGCACGATGGTGCCCCGGCCCAGGTCGTTGATGGCCGCCGGCTGGCGGGTTTCGGGGTGTACGTAGGCCACCAGGCTGTTGGTGGTGCCCAGGTCGATGCCCACAATCAGCTCTTCCTGCTGAATGGCGCCGGTGGCGAGATTAATGGCAACTTTAGCCATAAGATAGGTAAAGCAAGGGCCGCCTGAAAGCAGCCGAAAAACAAGGTAACAAGCGTGCCGGCAAAACGGCCCGGCAAAAATACTCGGTGCCGGGGCCGCCGGGCCGCCGAGTCGGCCCGGCCCTGGCCCGCTGCCTGCCTGGGAGCGGGTGTTTTTTAGTCCGGCTGGCGACTCTTGGCCGATAGGAGTGGTATTTTTGAAAGAATCAACAGGCACGAGTATGGTTTGGGTAAAAAGTAAAAGGGGATTCGCCAGCCTGCTGGCAACGCTGGCAATACTCGGCGGCTGCTCGCGGACCACGCCGCCCGAGGCAAGCCACGAACTGGCCCACCGTCCGGTCGCGGCCCGGCCCGCCGCTCCGCTGGCCCTGCCCGACTCGCTGCGGCCCACGCCCGTGCCGCCCGTGGCCGGCGTGCCCGATACCCTGCACCAAGCCATTGCGCAATTGCGCCAGGCTCTCGGCCCCGCCGCCGCTGAGCTGCGGCCCGCCGTGCTGGAGCAGGCCTGCGTGGGCTACCTCACGCTGCACCCTACCGGGCGCATCGAGCATTCGGGCGTGCTGGCCGTGGCCGATATGGACCTGCCCAACACTACCGAGCGCCTGTGGGTGATCGACCTGGAGCATGCCCGCGTGCTGCACCGCAGCCTGGTCGCCCACGGCGAAGGCTCGGGCCACCTCCGAGCCCGACGCTTTTCCGACGTGCCCGGCTCCGAATGCACCGCGCTGGGCTTTTACCGCACCTCGGGTACCTACAGTGGCGTGCACGGCTACTCGCGCCGCCTCTGGGGGCTGGACAAGGGCCAGAATGCCAGTGCCTTCGACCGCTACATCGTGCTGCACGCTGCCGATTACGCCGGCCCCGAGTACGTGCGGGAGCACGGCCACCTGGGCTACAGCCGGGGCTGCCCGGCACTACCCCCAGCGCAGTACAAGGCCATTATCAGCACCGTGCAGGCGGGTAGTCTGCTGCTGGTAAGTGGGCCGGGGCTGGCCTCGCGCTGGCTCGATGGTCCGGCCGCCGGCCGTCGCTTCGCCCGCCGGGGCTGGCACTAGCCCGGAATTTTTTTGGTGGGGGAGGGGTTTTAAGTAGCCCTGGCAATTCTTACTTACGTACAGTATCTTTGAGAATGCCAGCCTAGTGGCGGCCGCTTTCTACTTCTATTTCAGGTTGAAATTGTTATGAAAAAGCATCATTCCAGCGTAGTTCAGCGTCAGCGCGACGGTCGCCGCCGCTCGCAGCGCCTGGTGCGCCGCGTACTACCTTTCGTGGCATCGCTGTTCTTGGCTACCCCGCTGGCCGGGCCGCTGCTCAAGTCGGTCGCCCACACTTCGCTGGCCGCTAAGCATAAAGCCGCTGCACCCCTCACGCCGCTGGCCCGCTTCGACGCTACTCTGCGCGAAACCTACGACCGCCTCGGTGCCGCCCAGCAAGGGCTGCGCTACGAGGTGTTTGCCAAAGCTATGACGGGCTACCTCAACCTGCGCGAAACCGGCCACCTGGCCGCCGACCAGCAGCACCTGACGGTAGTGGACTTCGACCTGCCCTCGACCGAAAAGCGCCTGTGGGTGCTCGACCTGGCCAGCGATAAAATCATATTCCACACGCTCGTGGCCCACGGCCACAACTCGGGCGAGAATGGTGCTAATCAGTTCTCGAACGTGAGCGAAAGCAACATGAGCAGCCTGGGCTTCTACGTGACCGGGCAAGAATACGAGGGTAAGCACGGCCACTCGCTGCGGTTGCAAGGGTTGGACGAAGGATTTAACACCAATGCGTTCGCCCGCTCTATCGTCATGCACGGGGCCGATTACGTAAGCGAGGACTTCATCAAGCAAAATGGTCGCCTGGGCCGTAGCCTCGGCTGCCCCGCTCTGCCGCTCGACCAGTACGCCCAGATTATCGACGCGGTGCAGGGAGGGAGCTGCCTATTTCTGAGCAAATCGAACGCTGGCTACAACTCTAAGTATCTCAACCAGGATAGTGCGTTGGCCGCCCTGTCGCCCAAGACTGCCGCGCATTCTTAGCAAAAAATGATGGTTTCGAAGAAGGTCCGCTCCCAGCTCGTGAGCGGACCTTTTTTTGTGTCGTATTCACTGCTCAGTTGGCTGCCGTCAGGTGTCTGGTGCCGCTGTCGCAGCAGGAGCCTCCCTCACGGGTAATACCACACTTTAGCTTGGTGAGGCGTTCGAGTACGCCCGCGAGCAATGCGCTAAGCTAGCGCCCAGCGTTACCCCGGACAGTTATGAATAGACTGGCCCCGGGCGGGCTGCTAAGGTGCTCAGCCTGGGTAATATCCTCTGTTTGTGGCTAGGTATTTACGACAGCAAAACGGTTGAGCTAGGTCGTTAATCCGAATTTTTTCACCGAAAAAAACTGATTGGAAACGAACTTTGCTGCCTACTCTACTCTGTATACCGCGCAGCAAATCAAGTGGTTGAGCGGATGCGCCTTCTTATCTACCAATAATGTCAACCCTCACTGCTTTCCCTACGGCGCCGCCGGCGGTGGCTTCGCCGTACGCCGCCGTGTTTATCGATTTTGAGAACGTCTACTACTTTCTCAAAAACCATTACCTCGACCCCCAGGACCCCCACGATTACGCCCTCGACCTGGTACGCGCCCTGCGCGATGCGCTCAAGCGTGAGTACGGACTTGAATCATTGGTTCTCAACGCCTACGCCGATTTCGACAAGATACCCACTGGCCCGCAGGGGCCGCTTTACCTCATGGGCGTAAGCACGCGTAACGTGCTGGGCACCGACCACAAAAATGCGGCCGACATGCAGCTCTGCATCGACGCGCTGGAGGTGCTATATACCCGGCCGGCCATTGGCACCTTCATCCTGGTAGCCGGCGACCGCGACTACATTCCGGTGCTGCAACACCTGCGCCGGCAGGCCCGGCAGGTGAAGGTGGTTGGCTTCCGCGAAAGCATTTCGGGCGACCTGCTCCAGATGCTGGGCCAGGAGCACTTCATCGATGCCCGCGAGCTGCTGCCCGCCGAGCGCCTCCAGAGTTTGGAAGACCACCGCACGGCTCGCCTGCGGCAGGGCGAGGAAATCCGCCGCTTGCGCGAGCAGGGGATGGTAGGGGTGCAGTCGGCCGCCGCCCGGCAGGCCGCGCAAGATGCTGCTGACCTTGCCGCCGCACCGGCCGAGGATGGAGCCAGCCCCGTGTCCACCTCGCCGCGTCCTAGCGTGTCCGGGCGGCCTACTATGCTGGAGCAGCTGCTGCAAGAGCCCGCCACGTTTGCCCCCATTCGCCGCATCACGCGCAGCGACGAGCGCCGCTGCCTGGAGTTTCTGCTGGAGCAGATGCAGCGCTTCGGCAGCCAGCAGGCAGCGCCCGAAATCTGGGCCAGCCCCTTCCTGCGTCGCCTTACCGACGTATTACCCGAGCTGCCCGACTGGGAGCGTCGCCAACTGCTCAGCCACCTGCGCGATGCCGGGGCCGTGCGCCTCGAAAAGCGCGAGGGCGAACCGCATCCGTTCTCGGTTATCCTCGTCAACTACCATCACCCCGACGTGCGCGAGCTCAATCCGGGCCCGGCCGAGGAGAAGTAAGCTTGTTGCGTTGAAGCTGTTTAAAAGGAGCTTTTCGGGTCTA
>CAJYVK010000384.1 GCA_913778455.1 uncultured Hymenobacter sp.
TATCCAAGTAGTCAGCCCGCCGCCGCAGGCTGGCGGGCGTATCTGCGCAATCCGTTTAATCTGCGGTCCTGGCGGGCGTATCTGCGCAATCCGTTTAATCCGTTGAATCTGCGGTCCTAGCCCCACACTTTGGTGCCCTCGGTGCAGTTGCGGCACATCTCGATTTGGTCGCGGCCCTTGAGCAGGGCTTGGCGGAAGCCCTGGTATTTCTGGCCGTGCCAGAGGGCGCGGAAGCTTTCGTGCTCGCGGTCGCCGAGGCGGTATTCGGCGTCCTTGTCAAAGCAGCAGGGGACCACCTTCCCGTCCCAGGTAACGACGCAGGAGTGCCACATTTTCCAGCAGCCGTTTACCAGCTTGTTTTTGAGGCGGAAGGTGCCGTTGCCGTTGTTGGCGTAGCGCGAATAGTAGTCAATGGTAGGAATGAGTGGCGAGCCGTGCTGATAGTCGTAGATCTGGGCGGTCTTGAACCACACGTCATCCACGCCCATTGCCTGAGCCAGCGCCTTGGCATCTTCGATCTGGTGCTCGTTGGGCCGCACTACCAAAAATTGAAAAATGATGCGCGGGGTGCTCTTGTTCAGTTCCTTGCGCCACTTTACCACGTTGCGGGTGCCTGCCAATACCTTCTCCAGCTTGCCGCCCACGCGGTATTGCTGGTACACCTCCTGCGTGGTGCCGTCGAGCGATATGATAAGGCGGTCGAGGCCGCTCTCCACCGTGCGGCGGGCGTTGTCGTCGTTTAGGAAATGGGCGTTGGTGCTGGTGGCCGTGTAGATGCCCTTCCGGCTGGCATACGCGACCAAATCCAGAAATTGCGGGTGTAGGTAGGGCTCGCCCTGGAAGTAGAAGATGAGGTACCACAGCCGGCTGGCTACCTCGTCGATAGTCTGCTTGAACAGCTCGGCCGGCAGCATGCCCGTAGGCCGCGTAAACGAGCGCAGGCCGCTGGGACACTCGGGGCAGCGCAGGTTGCAACTGGTGGTAGGCTCGAAGGCCAGCGCCACCGGCAGGCCCCAGGCCCGGGCACGCCCCGTGAGGCGGCTCAGCACGTAGGAAGTCACCACCTGCCCGGCGTTGAGCACGCGGCCCGGCGTGGCTTTGCGCAGGAAGGAGACGGCGTCGCGGAGAGTAGAGCGCATGGGTACGCAAAGAAAGCCGGCTGGCGCCGAAAGGTTTGCCCGCGGCCGGTGCGGACGCAAAAAAGAACGTCCTGCCGCGCCAGGCGCAGCAGGACGGGTTGAGGTGCGGTGGGGGCTATTATTTCTGGGCGCTGCCCGGTAGCTGCGATACGGCCGCGCTGTACACGCCGGCCCGGCCAAACGACTGGTTGATCTCGTCCACGGCCGCGCGGCTACTCAGGCGCTTGGGCTTGGGGTTGAGAATCGTACCATCCTCACCCAGCAGAATGTAGGTCGGTACTTCTTGCAGATTATACGCCTTGGCTACCTCCGAGCGCAGGCCGCCGAGCGCCCGCACGTGCACGCCGGGCAACTTCTTCACGGTTACGAGCTGTTTCCAGGGCATCTCCAACTCGTCGAGCGCCACGTTGACGAACACGATATTCTTGCCTTCGAAGCGCTTGGCAAGGTCCTGGGCGTACGCCAAGTCGCGCAGGCAGAGGCCGTTGGTGGTTTTCCAGAAATTGAGGTACACCAGCTTGCCCTGGAAGTTGCTCAGGCGGACTGAGTCGCCGGCGGCCGACAGCAGCCGGAAATCGGGCGCGTTGGCCCCGATGGCCATCGCCTTGTGCTTGTCGAAATCACGGTCGAGCGCCGATACAAACCGCTTCTTGGTGTCAAGGGTGCGGAAGTCGGCCTGCATGGCCGACGACTGCCGCACGTGTCCGAAGCGAAACGACTCCTGCAAAATGCGGCCTAGCGTGAGCAGCTTCATTGTGCCGTTGAGGCGCTTGCTAGCCAGCGAGTAGCAGAAAGGGTAGAAATCGGGGTCGGTGCGCAGGTGCTTCTGCTGCGCGGCCATGTAGTGAATGTAGTTGAGCAGGAATTCCTGGAATTGCTCGTTGCCCACGGCCGTCTGGTCATTGAGCAGGTTGGGGTCGCGCAGGTAGTCGTAGTAGCCGGGCGTCATGGTAAGACGGCCTTCGGTGCTCACTACCTGCTCGCGCAAATCGGGAAAAGTCAATCGGTCATTGGCGTTGGAGTAGGTTATCTCCGCCTTGGCATAGTTATAAAAATCAATGGTAAAAGACTGTCGAGCGGCGCGATCTTCCAAAAAATTACGCTCGTGCTTAATCCGGTAATCGAGAAACGATACGAACGGAGCTTCATAGAGCTGAATATTATCGGGCAGCACTTGGAAGCCATCGTTGGAAACAAACTGCGCGTCAAACTCGGCCAGATAGGAGTTGGCGTTGGCCATTTGCTGGCGGTGGCGCTGGGCATCGGTGAGGTTGCCGCTGTTGCGCAGCTTGGTACCGAAGCCCGTGGGCACGTCATTGGCCTTAAACTTAACCGTGCCGGGCAGGTCCTCACCTTTGAAGCGCACGTCTAAGTCGGTTCCGGGGTCCAGAAAAAGGTCGGTTACGGCGTCGCCGTACACCAAATCGGCCTTCGTGGCACCACTCAGCAGCACGTTCAGCTTGAATTCGCCCTTCTCATTCAGCTTCGCGTAGCTGATGCGCTCTTTGGTATCGAACGGGCTATCGTGGATAGAAACGGCGATGGTATCGGTAGTCGGGTTGGTAACGCGGCCCGTCAGGATGGCCGCCCCCGCTACCTCGGCCGGCCGGTTAGCTGGGGTCTGCGCCCGCGCTTCCCCACCCAGCGCCCAGCTTAAAGCACAGGTTAATAGACTAGTAAAAAGTAGTTTCATAGAGCAGTAGGTGCAGCACCCCTCGTAGCCGTGATAAGCTAAAACAACTAATAGACTTAATACGTGTAGCTAGCCGTTTTCACGGTAAAAGTCAATTACGGCATCGAAGATAAGACACATAACGGGCATACCCGCTACTTGCCTAATGCAAAATTCAGTCGCCCCGAAAAATTACTATCAACTACTTGTTTCAGACTAAAACGGGGCCTCGGCCGGTGCTCAGCGGCCGCCGACCGAGGCCCCTGGTAGCTAGCCCAACAGGCCCTGCAACACCTCGTCGAGCCGGCTTACGGCCTGCACCCGCAGCCCGGCGCGGTCTTGGCTCGCTAGGTTCTTGCCGTTGAATTGCGATACGTACATTTCGCGGAAGCCCAGCTTCTCGGCTTCGGCCAGACGCTGGTCGAGGCGGGGCACGGCCCGCATCTCTCCGCTGAGGCCCACTTCGGCGGCTAGGCACACGTCGCCGGCAATGGGAAGGTCATTGAGGCTGCTCACTACGGCTGCGCACACGGCTGCATCGAGGGCCGGGTCGTCGAGGCGCAGGCCGCCCGCGATGTTGAGAAATACGTCGTGCTGGCCCAGCCGCAGGCCGGCGCGCTTTTCGAGCACGGCCAGTAGCATTTGCAGGCGCTTGGCGTCGAAGCCGGTGCTGCTGCGCTGCGGGGTGCCATAGGTGGCGGGCGTCACGAGGGCCTGCACTTCCACCAGCAGCGGGCGGTTGCCCTCCAGCGTAGCCCCGATGGCCATGCCGCTGAGGCTTTCGGTGCGCTGCGAGAGTAGTATCTCGGACGGGTTGCTCACCTGCCGTAGGCCGCTGCCCTGCATCTCGTAGATGCCCAACTCGGAAG
>CAJYVK010000385.1 GCA_913778455.1 uncultured Hymenobacter sp.
GGGTAGGAGGGTAGGAGGGTAGGAGGGTAGGAGGGTAGGAGGGTAGGAGGGTAGGAGGGTAGGAAAAGCGCTATTCTTACTCTCTACTCTCAATTACCGTCTCCCTCTATTATTTCCTCCCTCCTACTACTTCCTACCCTCTTACCCTCTTACCTCCTCACCTCCTCACCTCCTCACCTCCTCGTAAGGCTGCGAAGCCCCCGGCCCAGTGAGCGTGGGCGTGTAGAGGTCGAAGTCCTGGGTGGTCTGGGGTGGGAGGAAGGCAGCCACGGCGTGCAGCGGTGCCCCCCACAGCCCCGGCACCAGGTACAAGCCAAACGACAGCGTGGCGATGGCCAGAAATAAGCGCGGCAGCGTGACGAAAGCCAGCGGGCTATCGTGCGAAAGCCGCAATTCTCCCAGCAAGTAAAACCCCAGCAGTACCGCCAATACAATCCACACCACTAGGAACAGCTCTCGGTCAAACCATTCCCAGTGGTAGGCCAAATCGACGTTTGACAAGAACTTGAGCGAGAGGCCAAGCTCCAGAAAGCCCAGCACTACCTTCACCGAGTTGAGCCAGCCGCCCGACTTGGGTAAGGACGACAACCAGCCCGGAAACAGCGACAGCAGCGTACACGGCAGGGCCAGCGCCGTTGAAAAGCCGAGCATCCCCACGGCCGGCCCTAGTAGCTGCCCGGTGGTAGCGGCCTGCACCAGCAGCGTGCCGATAATGGGCCCGGTGCACGAAAACGACACCAGCGCCAGCGTAGCCGCCATAAAAAAGATGCCCAGCACCCCGCCCTTATCGGCTTGGGTATCGGTCTTGTTCACCCATTCGCTGGGCAGCGTTATGTCAAAAGCGCCCAGGAAGGAGGCGGCAAATACCACCAGTAGCCCGAAAAAAAAGAGGTTAAACAACCCGTTGGTAGCCAAATTGTTCAGCGCATCGGCCCCGAAGGCGACGGTAATCAGCAGCCCCAGGGCCACGTAGATAACCACGATGCTGGCCCCGTAGAGCAGCGCCTGCCGAATGCCCGCCGCCCGGCTGCGGGCCCGCTTGGTAAAGAAGCTCACCGTCATGGGCAGCAGCGGGAAAATGCACGGCATAAGCACCGCCGCGAAGCCGCCCAGCAACCCAGTCAGCAGCGTGACCCCCAACGATACCTGGGCGGGCTGGGAGGCTGCCGGCGCAGTTGACGTCGGCGGCGCGTCGGTCATCCGCCCGTTCGCGACCTCAGCGCTGGCGGCCAGCCGGGCGGTGGTGGCGGGGCGGGCCGGGGCCGCTTCGACGGGGGTAAAGTCGAGGTCGGCGGGTGGGGCCTGGGCCGCCGCCCGGGAGCCAGCCAGCCCGCTGCTGGCTACGAGCAGCAGGGCCAGCCAGACCAGGGGCCGACGGCAAAGGGACCGAAGAAAAGCAAACATCGGCGGCCTTACTTAACGGGGATGCTGAAGGCAATTTCGTCGGGCGGCAGGCACTTGGTGTCGTTGCAGGTCATGTACTTCACGGTGCCCTTGATGGTGAGCGGGCCCTTGCCGGTCAGCTTTACTTTCTGCTGAAAAATGACCGAGCCCGCGAAGTAGCTCACCGGCATGTCAAAGGCGGGCTCGTACTTGGTAGTAGGGGTGGGCTCGGTGGCAGCGCCCACCAGGGCGTAGGTGCCGGCGGGGGTGAAGGTGATAGTGGTTTTCACCGGGCCGCCCTTCTGACCGGTCTGGGAATACACGTGCCAGCCCTCGTCCATCGTGGCCTTCAGGTAGAGCGTAGCCTCGGTAGGGCTGGTTTTCTTGGCCGCGTAGGCCCATTTCACGGGCGTCAGAATCTGGGCCTGGGCCGCGCGGGCCCCGAGCAGCAGTGCGCCGCTCAGTAGGAGGTACTTCATGCGATAAGTGGTGTATAAATAGGGGGAGGGTAGCTTCTGAATGGGGGTGCACCTTTGAAAAAATTAGAAATAAATACCTTTTTAATTCCTGGTTTTTATAGTGCAGCGTCAGCAAGGGCGTATTGCCCACCAGGTGCCAAAGCGAAGCCGGGGCGGTGGGAGGGGAGGCCGGGCAAGCCCGGCCAGTGGCAGGAAGCATAGAGCACGCGGAAAAAGGCGACCCTCGGCCGCTGCTTGCAAGACGCCCCGCGGCCCCGCATTACCCCACGGGCACCCCTGCTTCAGCAAAAAAGAACTACCCCGCGCCGCTATTTTCAAAAAAATAAGTCGGGCGTGGGGTAATCGCGCCGGGGCCGGCGTCTTAGGGATGTCGGGCACCGGTGGAAGGCGCTTGCCACGCTCGCTTCCTTACCCGACAACCCCCGATGCCCGCCATGACTCCCGACTACGCCTCGTACACGACCACCGACTTTCTCGACGACGCTTCCTTTATCCGCTGGGTGAAGGGCGATGCCGCGGCCGCGGCTTTCTGGGAAGGCTGGCTAGCCACCAACCCGGCCAACGCCGTCGCCGCCCGCGCCGCCCGCCAGCAGCTGCGCGTGCTGCTGGCTGCCGAGCCCGTGGCGGTGGGCGCGCACACGCTCCGCTTTATCTGGCAAGACATTAGCCAGAGCGTGGCCGAGCACGAGGCCCGCGCCCGGCGCCGTACCTGGCAGTGGGCCAGTGCCGCAGCCGCCGCGCTGGCCGGGGTGAGCCTGGGGGGCTGGCTGCTGCTGCGCCCGGCCCCGGCCACGCTCTACACCGACGCTACGGCCTACGGCCAAACCCAGCGGCTGACTCTGCCCGACGGCACCCGCGTGACGTTGAACGCCCACTCGCGGCTACGTCGTTACGCCTGGCAGCCCGGCCAGCCGCGCGAGGTGTGGCTGCAAGGCGAGGCGTTTTTCGACGTGAAGCACCTTGACCAGGACCGCGTGATCACGCCCGGCGAGCGGTTTGTGGTGCATACCGGGCGGCTCGACGTGGAAGTGCTCGGCACCCGCTTCAACGTGAAGCAGCGCCGCGCCCAAACCCAGGTAGTGCTGCAAAGCGGCCGGGTGCGGGTATCGCTGCCCGGCCGGCCGGCCCTGGTGCTGGCTCCCAGCGAGGCCGCCCGCTTCGACAGCGTGAGCGGGCGCTTCGACAAGCTGGCGGCCAGCAGCCCGGCCCCTGCCCTGGCCTGGACCGAGCAGAAGCTGCTGCTGCACCGCACTACCGTCAACGATATTCTGCAAACCGTGGAAGATACCTACGGCTACCGCACCGTGCTGACCGACCCCCGCCTGGGCCAGCGCGAACTGGAAGGCGTGCTGCCCATGCACGACGAGAAGAGCGTGCTGTTCGTGCTCAGTGCCATCCTGCACGTGCCCGTGACCAAGCGCGATAGTACGATTTATATCGGCACGCCCCGCCCATAGGGGATAGGGTGTGTGGGTAAGGGATGAGGAGGGTAAGATGCTACGCTTACCTCGGGGGCCTGCATACCCTAAAGCAGGGCTTCCGCGCTCCAGATGCTGGGAGGTAGCTAGTGGAAGATGAATCAATTCTGGAATACACATCGCTCATAATCAGATTTTAAGCCTTTTTCTGCCTATGCGACTTTCTACTCTCGGGCTGCTGACGGCGGGTAGCCTGCTGCTGGCCCCCGCGCCCCGCGTCCTGGCCCAGGCTACGGTGCAGCCTACGGCCCGCGCCGCTCAGCCGCTAGCCCGCGCGCTGGCCGAAGTGCACCGTCTCTACGGCACCGAGTTTGTGTTCGAGGAGCGCCTGCTGGTGGGTAAAACCACCGCGGTGCCAGTGACGCGCGGCCGCTCGGTGGAAGAATTGCTTAAGGCCATTCTTTATCCCAATGGCCTGGTATTCTTGTACGTCGATAAGAATCACTACACCATCGTAGCCCGCGATGCCCGCGCCGAGGCCGACAGCCCCGCCCCGACGGTGGGTGCCGTGCCGGCCCCGACGCGTAGCATCAGCGGGCAGGTGCAGGACGAGAAGGGCGAGGCGCTGCCCGGTGCCACGGTGCTGGTGGGCACTAGCGGTAAGGTCGGCGCCGCGACCAATGCCCAAGGTAAGTTTACGTTGGAAGTACCCAGCAGCGCGTTGGTGCTGCGGGTGTCCAGTATCGGCTACCAGAGCCAGGATGTACTGATTACGGCCGATAAGTTTTACCCCGTCACCCTACAAAGCCAGAGTACGGGCCTGGGCGAAGTGCAGGTGGTATCGAACGGCTATTCGGAGCTGCCGCGCGAGCGGGCCACCGGGGCCTTCGGGGTAGTGACGAGCGAGCAGCTGCAAGAAATCCCGGTGCCCAACGTCATCCAGCGTCTCGAAGGGCAGGTGGCGGGCGTGCAGCTCACCATTCAAAGCCCCGACAACAGCTTCCTTTACCAGCGTAGCGCCGTAAATCCGGTAGCCAACAACGTGGGCACCAACGACTACACCCTGAACGTACGGGGCCAGTCGACGCTGGGCGACGCGAGCGCCAGCCGGCCGCTGATCGTGCTCGACGGCCTGCCCACCGAATTGGATTTGCGCACCCTCAACCCCGACGACATTGCCCAGATAACGGTGCTCAAGGATGCGGCGGCGGCCAGCATCTGGGGCGTGCGGGCGGCCAACGGCGTCATCGTCATTCAAACCAAGAAAGGCCGCTTCAACCGCGGGCCGAGCCTGAGCTTCAGCACCTCGCTCACCCTGGCCGGCCGGCCGCGCATCAATACGCTGCCGCTGCTCAGCGCGGCCCAGCTTATCGACTATGAGCGCGAGCTGGTAGATCGTAGCCTGCTCACCGACCCCGGCCTACCGCCGGCCAACCCGAATACGGCGTACTTTCCAGCCACTATTTCGGAGGCCCAGGAGTGGCTGTTTCGGGCGCAGCGGGGCACGGCCACCGCGGCCCAGCGCGACTCGGCCCTCGGGGTACTGGCCAGCCGGGGCCGCACCGGCTACGAGCAGCTGGGCCAGTACCTGCTGCAACCCGCCCAGAGCCAGGTCTACGACGTTTCGCTGAGCGGGGGCGGCGAAAGCAACACCTACTTTCTGTCGGGGTCCTACGCCAAGGAACGTACCAACGCCATCGGCTCCGACGGCTCGCGCCTCACCCTCACCGCCAACCAGGAGTACAAGCTGTTTCGGCTGGCTACGCTGTCGGTCAACGCCAAGGGCTCGTTCTTCAGCCAGCGGCAAAATGGGCTGGGGCTCAGTCCTCTGCGCACTAGTCCCAGCGAGCTGCTACCCTACAATCAGCTAGTTGACGCCAACGGCCAGAGCGTCGATTATTCCTACGCCTTCTACGGCCCCAAGCTCGACCAGCTCGAAAGCCGCGGCTACCTGCCCTGGCGCTACAATTACCTGAAAGAAAATGCGCTGGCCGACAACGTGCTGCGCGAAAACAACTACTGGGCCGCCGCCAGCCTCAGCGTGCCCATCTACGGCGGGCTGTCGGGCAGCGCCACTTACTCGCTGGAGCGGACCTACGGCGAGAATCCTATTTACTACGCCCCCAACTCGTACACGGCCCGCGACCTCGAAAACACGGCTACCTCGATCAATGCCGCTACCGGGCAGCTCACGTACGGTATCCCGCTGGGGGCCATTCAGCGCAACAACACGTCGGGGCGCAATAACTACACCCTGCGCGGCCAGCTCACGCTCGACCGCAATTTTGGCGGCAAGCACCAGGTAAATGCCGTGGGCGGGAGCGAAATCCGGGAGGTGAATGCCTCCGCCACCGGCCAGGTATTTTACGGCTATAACAATCAGACCCAGCTCTACCAGCAAGTAAACTCGGTGCTGCCCTACACTACCGTGACGGGGGGCAGCACTACCATCGGCAGCACCGGCAGCGTCACTGACCGGCGCAACCGCTACCTCTCGTATTTCTTCAACGGCTCGTACACGCTGCTGGAGCGCTATACGGCCTCGGCTAGCGTGCGCTACGACGACTACAACAACTTCGGCCTCGACCGGAAATACCGCGCCACGCCCCTCTACTCGGGTGGCCTGGCCTGGACGCTGAGCCGTGAGGCCTGGCTGAAAAGTGTCACCTGGCTCAGCAACCTGCGCCTGCGTGCCACCTACGGCCTGAATGGCAACATTCCCGGGGGCGCGGTGCCCTACACGGCCATCTCGCTGCTGCCCACCGACCCCGTAACCACCCAGGGCTACGCCAATATCAGCGCGCCCGCCAACGCCAGCCTGCGCTGGGAGCGCACGGCCGTAACCAACCTGGGAGTGGATTTCGGCCTGTGGGGCGGCCGCCTCAACGGGGCCGTCGAAGCCTACTACAAGCACGGTACCGACCTGTTTGTAACTTATCCCACCAACCCCACCTACGGCTACAGCTCACTCGCCCGCAACGCGGCCAACCTCAACGGCCAGGGCCTAGACCTGACCCTGAGCGGCAGCCCCCTGCGCACCACCGACTGGGAGTGGAACCTGAACGGCGTACTGAGCTACAATACCAACAAGGTAGTAGACTACCGGATTGACAACACCAGCACCGTGCTGGCCAGCGGCACGAGCGGCCCGCTCAACAACCGGCCCACCGACTACATCCTGGTGTACCGCTCGGCCGGCCTCGACGCCAACGGCCGCACCCAGATATACGACCGCAACGAGGGTATCGTGCCCTACAACCGGGCGCTCACCAGCCTCGACGACATGGTGTACGCCGGGCGCCGCACCCCGCCCTACACCGGCGGCCTGACCCAGACGCTGCGCTACAAAGGACTGTCGCTGTACGTGCAAACGGTATTCAAGCTCGGCTACGTGTTTCTGCCCCCCACCTTCGGCCAGCTCAACCCCACGCGTGGGCTCGACCTGAACGCCGACATCGACCGGCGCTGGCGGCAGTCCGGCGACGAGGCCACTACCAACGTGCCCGGCGTGCTGGGCAGCGCCGGTGCCAGCTGGGTGCGCTACAATTATTCCGACGCCCGCGTGCAAAGCGGCGACCACGTGCGCCTGCGCGAGGTATCGCTGCGCTACGCGGTGCCGAGCAGGCTGCTGGGCTTTGGTAGCACCACGCCGGTGGTCAAGGGGCTGAATCTGAGCGTGGCGGTTCGTAATCTGGGCCTGCTGTGGCGGCGCAATACCCTGGGGCTCGACCCCGATTTCTTGTACGTGAGCAACCCGCTGGTGCTGCCGCCGAGCGTGTCCTACGTGTTTTCTCTCAACGCTTCCTTCTAACCTTCTGGCTTATGCAGCTGCTTCGCTCGCTTGCCTTGCTGGCCCCGGCTGCCCTGCTGCTGGCCGGGTGCAAGGACTACGTGGACATCAAAACCCAGGGCACCCTCATCCCGTCCGAAACGGTCAACTACCGCTACCTGCTCAACAACACCGGCGTGCTGGAGCGCACCGTGAGCCTGCCCGACCTGACCAGCGACGACGTCGAAATCAGCGACCTGGCCCAGCAGCGCGCCCTGCCCAACTTCCTGGCCCGCGCCTACACCTGGCAGCCTGCCTTCTACGATGGCACCGAAACCGACCAGGACTGGAATACTCCCTACGCGGCCATTTTTTACGCCAATACGGTGCTCGGTGAGGTGCCCGCCAGCACCGGCGGCACCGAGGCCGACAAGCAGCAGCTGCTGGCCGAGGCGCGGGTGCACCGCGCCGCCGCCTACCTGGCCCTCGTGAACTGCTACGCCAAGGCGTACAGCTCGGCCAGCGCCGCCACCGACCTGGGGGTGCCGCTGGTGCTCACTACCGAAGTCAACGCCGACCTCACGCGCCAGCCTGTGCAGGCGGTTTACGGTCAAATTATCCAGGATTTGCAGGCTGCCGTGCCCAACCTGCCCACTACTACTCCCTACAACACTCAGCCCAGCCGCGCCGCCGCCTACGCCCTGCTGGCCCGCACTTACCTGCTAATGGGCGACTACGGCCAGGCCCGCCAGAATGCCGAGAGCGCCCTGGCTATCAAGAGCACGCTCCTCGACCTGAACAGCTACCTGACGACCACCTACCCCCGCCGCGTCAACGACCCCGAGATTATTCTCTCCAAGGTGGCTAATGCGCAGTTTGCTTCGGTGTCATCCATCTCCACGGTGCTGCGGCTGAGCCCCGACCTGCTGAGCCTGCTCGGCACCGCCGACCTGCGCTACACGCTCTTTACCCGGCCGGCCAGCAGCGTCGCGGCAACCTACACCGGGCGCATCTTTGCCAAGGAGCTGCTCACCAGCGAGCCGCGCAACCTCGGCCCCTCGGTGCCCGAGATGCTGCTCATTCGGGCCGAGTGCCAGGCCCGGCAGGGTGATGGCCCCGGTGCCCTCACCACGCTCAATACCTTGCGTGCGAAGCGCTTCCGGCCCGCCGACTACGTGGCCCTGACCACGACTAACGCCCGTACGCCCCTGCAAGTGGTACTCGACGAGCGCCGCCGCGAATTGTTCTGCCGGGGCTTCCGGTGGTTCGACCAGAAGCGCCTCAATCAGGACCCTGCCCTGGCCCAGTCGGAAGCCCGCGTGTGGCAGGTTACCACCAGCGTAGTGCCGGCCGGTACCTACACCCTGGCCCCTGGTGCCGACCGCTACCTGTTCCCGATTCCGCCCATTCCGCAGCGCCTCAACCCTGAGATTGTTTCCAATCCTTAGGGTCTTGGGCTGGCACGCCTGGCCGGAAATCTTCCCTCTCTCTACCGCCTTCTTTCTCCGCCTTTTATGCGTCGCAATTCCTTTGCCGCCCTGGCGCTCGCCAGCCTCGCCGGGCTGCTGAGTGCCAGCCCGGTGTTCGCCCAAAAAACCAAGGTTAAGGTAAAAAAGACCCCGGCCGCCTCGACGCCGGCTGCGGCCGCGCCGACCCCCGCGGCCAACGCCCCGGCCGATGACGCCCAGCAGTCTTTTCGGCTGACGCCCGAGCGGCCCAAGGTCGGCGAGGCCATCACCCTGAGCTACTCGCCCGCCGGTACGCCGGTAGCAGGTAAGCCCGGGGTGCGGGCCGTAGTGTACAGCTTCGACCTCGATCACCTGCGCTGGGTGGCCCAGGACGTAGCCTTGCGGCCCGGCCCCAAGAGCGGCGCGCTCACGGGTAGCTTCACGCCCCTGGCCGGCGCGGGCTTTACGGCCTATAAGTTCGTGGCCGCCGATGGCACCACCGACAACCACCACGACCAGGGCTATTTCTACATGCTTGCCGATGCCACCCGGCCCGGCCTGGTGGCGGCCGGGGCCAATATGGGCTACGGCGTGCTGCGCAAGCCCGATTTTGGCTTGGGCATTCCCGGTTACTTCGAGAAGTACACCATTACCAGCGACGCGCTGTTTTACTGGCTGAACCAGGAGCTGCGCTACCACCCCGAAAACGGTCCGGCCCTGATGCCGCAGTTCCTGGGTGCCCTTAAAGCCTACCAGCCCGATACCTACCAGCCCCGCGCCCGCCACGGCCTGGCCCTGGCCGGTAGCCAGCCCAACCTGCGCGAACCCGACCTGCTCGGCATCTACTCGGGCTACGCCAGCGTGCTGGGCGACAAGGCTAAAGCTGATTCGCTGGCCCAGGTCATCAACCAGCGCTTTCCGCAGGGCTACCTGGCCCGCCAGGCAAAGTTCAGCGAGGTAAACAAGCTGCGTGAGGTGCCCCAGAAGCTGGCGGGCTGGGAAGCCTTTCTGCAAGCCTATCCTCCCGAGGCAGCTTACCAGGCCCCCGCTCGCTACGCGATCGACTACGACAAGATTTACCAGGACGTCATTCTGCTGCGCATGAGCCAGCACGATTACTCGGCCCTGACTTTCTACGCGCCCCGTCTGGGCTACGGCGGCTTGGTGAACATGTACTACAAGGCCGTGCAGGTCAGCATTCGCCCGGGGCTGCTCACGCCGGCCCAGGCCTTGCCCTACGCCACGCTGCTGATGCAGCGCATGGATGCGCTGCGCGACCAGCGCCCGCCCGAGTTTGCCTACCTCTCGCCCCTGGAATGGCGGCAGTACCAGGCCCAGACCTCGAACCCCTGGCGCATCCACTACGCCGGCCTGCTGGCCGAGCTGGGGCAAACGGCCGAGGCCCGTACCTACGCCGAGCAGGCTCAGCGGGTAGCCCAGTATAAACTGGCCAGCCTCAACGATATTCAGGCCGGTCTGCTGCACGCCGGCGGCGCGGCCGACAAGGCGCAGCTCCAAAAAGTGCTGGAGACCAGCGTTCACCTCAACCAGGCCAGTCCCCGCATGCTCGACTGGCTGCGCGAAAGCTACCTCGCCGCTCACCCCGGCGGCACCGGCTACGAGCAGTACCTGGCTGGCCTGCAAGACCAAACTGCCAAAACCGCCGCCCGCGCCGACCTGGCCAGTAAGATGATCAACAAACCCATTGCCGACTTTGCCCTGCGCGACCTCGATGGCCAGCTGGTGCGCCTTTCCGAGCTGCGGGGCAAGACGGTGGTGCTCGACTTCTGGGCCACCTGGTGCGTGCCCTGCAAGGCGTCGTTTCCCGGCATGAAGCTGGCCCAGGAACGGTTCAAAAACGACCCCAACGTGGTGTTCCTGTTCATCGACACCGAGGAAACCGAGCCCGATTACAAAGCGCAGGTGCGCGACTTTCTCACCACCAAAAACTTTCCCTTCCGGGTGCTGCTGGATGAGAAAGCGCCCGGCGGCAAAACCCTGGACGCGGTGTACAGCCAGTACAGCAAGGCGTACCAGATGTCGGGCATCCCGCAGAAGCTCATCATCGACCCCAGCGGTAGCCTGCGCTTTATCACTGTAGGCTACGGCGGTAGCCCCAGCGCCCTCGCCGACGAGATGCAGGCAATGGTGGAGCTGGCCCGCGCGGCGAAGTAAGGGGGTGCCTCTCTGAATAGGGGAGGGGCGTAGTGGCACGGTTCCCGTGCCAGAGTATCAGTATGCATTGCCTTTCTATGAAAAAGCTTCTCGCTGCCCTGCCGGTGCTTCTGGCGAGCACCCTGGCTGGCCCCACCGCCGCCACGGCCCAGGTGTCCGCCCCGCGCCCCGGCATCTGGCAGGGGCAGGTGGGCACGCGCCGCGTGGTGCTCACGCTGCGCGGCGACTCTAGTACTCTGGCCCTGCCCGAGAGCGGCCAGCCCCCGGCCCGCCTGACCACGCTACGTACTCCCGGCGACAGCCTGGTGGCCATTGCCAAGTATGGTAAGCCGGCCTTGCGGGCCCGGTTTACGGACAAGGGCCGCACCCTCAGCGGTACGCTCAGCGAGTATTCGAAAGTGCTGCCGGTGGTGCTGCGCCCGGTGGCCGCCGTGCAGCCTTTGCGGCTGGCGCAGGCCCCCAAGTTACCGCTGCCCTACCGTGCCGAGGACGTACAGTTCAACTCGGCCGGCGATTCTATCCGCTTTGCCGGTACGCTCACGCACCCGCCGGGCCAGGGCCGGGTGCCGGCCGTACTTATCCTCTCGGGCACTGGCCCCCAGACCCGCAACGGTGCGCCCGGCCCCATCGGCCACCAGCCCTTTGAGGTACTGGCCGACTACCTCACGCGGCGCGGCTTCGCGGTGCTGCGTACCGACGACCGGGGGGTGGGCCGCACCACTGGCCGCTACGACCAGGCCACCACCGCCGATTTCGCCCGCGACGCCCTGGCCGCCGTGCGCTACCTGCGCCAGCGCCCCGACATCGACCCCACCCGCGTGGGCCTGCTGGGACACAGCGAAGGCGGAGCCGCCGCTGTGATGGCCGCCGCAAGCTCCGACGTAGCCTTCGTCATCAGCCTGGCCGGTCTGCTGACGCCCGGCTTACAGGCCTTGCTGTTTCAGAATGCCGAGCTGGTGCGCACCGCCGCCCTCCCGGCCCGCGACCAGCAGCGATTCGACGAGCTGAATGGCCGCATGTTCCGCACGGCCTACCAGTACGCCACCTCTCCCGAACTGGAAGCCCAGCTACGGGCCACCTACCAAACCTGGAAAACCCAGGACGACGCCCGCTTGCTCGCCGATAAGGTGACGAACGACCACTTCCGCTTCCCGCTCGAGAGCTACCTACGCCAGGCTACCGGCCCCTGGTACCGCTACCACATTCGCTTCGATCCTGCCCCCTACCTCGCCAGGGTGAAGGTGCCCGTGCTGGCCCTCAACGGCGACCGTGACCTACTGGTAGATTATCACGGCCTGGCCGCCGCCGCCGCGGCCCTGCGCCAGGCTGGTAACCGCGACGTAACCACGCAGGTGCTGCCTGGTCTCAATCACTTACTTCAGCCCTGCCGCACCTGCCTGCCCAACGAGTACAGCGACCTCGACACCACAGTTGACCCCGCTGTACTACGCACCGTCGGCGACTGGCTGGCCCGGCACACGCGGTGAGGGCTACATCGGCTGGCTACTTATGCACGGGGCTAGGCTCTAGGTGTATAGTCCAAGGATAGAGCTGGTGGTATGTTTGGCGACGCACCAGCCAAGAAGAAGACTGGCGGCTTACAATAGGATGATCTCTGAAGCCCGGGCCTACAAAACCTACTAGGTGTATAGTCCCAGTGCGCCAGTTTGGGGTCACCTGTCGGCGAGCGCACCAGACAAGCCGTGAGCACACAGGTTACCCGTCAGCAGACTACTGCCATCCATCAGCAGGCCGGGCCGAGCGCCAGGTGCAGCGGATTGCCCCCACCTTTGCCACATGAAAAGACCAACCACCGGGCAGCAGGTTGGCTTGCTGGGTATGCTAGGGCTGCTTGCAGCCACCCCGCCAGCCAATGGACAGGAGTTGCCCGCCTCAGTTCAGCGTGCCGAAGCCCACACCCTGACGCAGGGCCAGGCTCGGCGTTTGCCCGGCGAGGCAGATAGCACCTTTCTGCGGCGCATACTTCCAGCCTCATACCCCGCCTCCTACCAGCGACTGAGCTACGCCTGGCGGCCGAGCACCTTCGGCAAGCAGTTATTCTTTGTGGTAGCCGGCACGGACGCGGAGTGGTACTTGTCCTTCCTGTTCGTACTCGATCCTTTTCAGGAGAATACTTACACCGTGCAGCGGTTGATACCTCTCGTGAACGGCGCCTGCGACCAGCCGACCGCTGTCAGCGCTATCCTATTTGCCGACATCGACCACGATGGACAAAAGGAGCTGATAGCCCTAGGCTCGTGCAGTTCCCTAGAGCCGTCGGACTATAAAGACGACGAAGGCAAAACCATGTACGGCCACGTAGGGCATCAGGGCGCCGTGGTGTTTAGATACGCGGGCCTTGACCCCGCCGGACGCCCCCACTACGAAGACGGCCCCACGCCATCCTATTTCAACGAGTTGGAAACGGCCGGCGAGGTACGCGCGGCGTTGGCCGCTCACCGGCACCATGCTCCGTCTCGGCCTTCCCCGAAGTCCAAGTAGGCCCACTGTCGCTACCTCACCCGCTGGCCCCGTCGTCTAGCCTTTTCCCTAGCCACGTTGCTGCTTTAATCAGCGTAGCACTCGATACAAGCATACTCACCAAATGAGCACTAGGTACTAAAAAAGCCCCGACAACACGGCCGGGGCTTTTTGCTTAGATGTACCCAGTAAAATGGCTTTCGAATAAAGCCCTCACTTCCTCTTGCTGCTCATGGTTAGGCTGGTAGGCTCGCCATCACTGTCCTGAACTTTAGCGCTTCCCCGATTGAGGGAGCCGGTCGTTAACAAGGGAAGCAGGTATAAAATGTATCGTTCTCGCTTTTCATAGAGCGAGTGGGGGAGACGCTGACTTGTTTGAACCAGCGTGTAAACTAAAAGTAAAACAGCCACTCAGTATTGCGACTAAGTGGCTGCTTATCAGTGGTGGGAGATACTGGGTTCGAACCAGTGACCCTCTGCTTGTAAGGCAGATGCTCTGAACCAGCTGAGCTAATCTCCCTTTTCTAGTACCGGGCGGCCATTGCCGTTTTGGTTTTACAAAGGTGGGGTGTTTTTTTGAATTAGCCAAGCCCGTCGCCAAAAAAAGTGGGGGCTAGGGCTGGGATGAAGGGTTAAAAAATTAGGAGTCAGCTAGAAAAATTTCATAAAAAAAGTGTGGCAAACTGCGCAAGGACCAGCTTGGGCAACGCGACGGGCGCGTTGCCGTTAGCAGCAGCGGGTCGGCTGGGGTAGCCGCCGGGCCATTTTTCTTCTTCTTTCACTCTTTTTCGCTCCTTTCTTTCATGGAAACCCAGTTGCTTCAGAATTATTCCGAGCCCGAAAAAACGGCTTACCTCAGTGCCATTGCCGCCCTCGCCACGGCCGACCGCCAGGCCACGGCCCCCGAGGCTGAGTTTTTGCAGCGGCTGGCGCAGCAGGCGGGCCTCTCGGACGGCGCCATCCGCCAGGTGCTGGGTGCCGCCGACCACGCCAACAACCAGACCGTGCAGCAGAGCCTCGACCAGCTTAAAAGCAGCGACCTGCGCTACTCGCTCGTGACCGACCTCATCAGCCTGGCCCGCGCCGACGGCAACTACTCGCCCGGCGAGGAGGAAATGATTGGGAAGATGGCCGCCTACCTCGGCATCAACCCCGAGCAGAAGCAGACCCTGGAAAGCGTAGTGGACCAGGCCGCCAACGTGCCCCACGACCCCCAAGACCCCAACAAACAGGGTTTCTTGAGCAGCATCGGCGATAAATTGAGCAACGTGGGCATTCCCAAGGGGGCCCTCATGGCGGGTCTGCTCGGCGTAGTAGCCCCGATGGTCATTTCGAAAGTAATGGGCGGCGGCAGCGGCGACTCGCAGAGCCGGAGCGGCTCGATGGGTGGCCTGCTCAGCGGGGCAATGGGCAACCTAGGCGGTGGCGGCGGCTCGATGGGTAGCCTGCTGGGCGGTCTGCTGGGTGGCGGCCTGCTCAGCGGCGTACTGGGGGGCAACAATGCCAACACGAACCAGTATCCGCAGCAGGGCTCGATGGGCAGCAGCGGGCTGGGCTCCATCATGTCGGTGCTGGGCGGCCTGGGTGGCCGGCCCAATTCGCAGCCCGCCAGCGCGGGCGGCGGCGGCCTGGGTGGCCTGCTCGGCGGACTGTTTAAATAGGTGAGGAGGTGACAGGTGATGAGGTGGCAGGTGATGGGGTAATGAGGTGAGGAGGTGACAGGTAGGGAGATAATGAGGCATTGTATTGCTCTCACAACCCCGTCATCTATTACCTGATTACCTGTCACCTCCTCACCCCATCACCTCATTACCTCCTCACCCTATCACCCATTCACGTACCAGAACAGGTCGTCGGAACCTACCTTTTCATGACTTTGCCAGCCGCGTAGACCCAGGCGGGGGGCAGCCACGCCGCGCTCCAACCGCTTAGGGCTGCGGAAGACGCGAATTTCATCCCACAAGCCGCTATTGATCAAGGCAGTGAGAACGGTCGGGCCGCCTTCTACCAGCACCGACTGGATGTGGCGGGCGTGCAAGTCGGCCAGTACGGCGGGCAGCAGGTCGGGCGAGGGTGGGGCCCCGGCCGGCGCGAAGGGCAGCGTGACGTAGTCGAGGTTGGGCGAGCTGGCCCGCTCGCGATGGGTGTAGATGATGGTCGGCTGCGAGCCGTCGAGCACGTGGTGGCTGGGCGGCAAGGCGAGGTTTTTATCGATGACGAGGCGCGTCGGCTGGGGGCCCGGCCACTCGCGGGCGTTGAGCCGGGGGTTGTCGTGCAAAGCGGTGCGGGTGCCGACCAGGATGGAAGCCTCGTCGGTGCGCCATTGGTGGGTGAGTAATTGGGCCTGCGGCCCGCTTATCTGCACCTGCTGGAAATGCGGCCCAGCCAGGAAGCCGTCGGCCGACTCGGCCCACTTCAGTACTACGTAGGGGCGGTTTTTCTCCTGCATCGTGAAAAAGCGCCGGTTGAGCTGCCGACCCTCGGCGGCCAGCAGCCCGGTGCTGACCCGGACGCCCGCAGCCCGCAGCTTATCGAGGCCCCGACCGGCCACGAGTGGGTTGGGGTCGTCGTTGCAAACAATAACTTCGGGCACCCCCTTGGCAATGAGCAAGTCGGCGCAGGGGGGCGTTTTGCCGTAGTGGGCGCAGGGCTCCAGCGTGACGAACACGCGGCTTTGGCGCAGTAATTCAGGGTCGGCCACACTAGCCAGGGCATTGACCTCGGCGTGCGGGCCGCCGTACTGCTGGTGGTAGCCCTCGCCGATAATGGTGCCTTCGGGACCAACGACTACGCAGCCTACCAAGGGGTTGGGGCGGGTGTAGCCCTGGCCGAGGGCGGCCAGGTCGAGGGCGCGGCGCATAAAGAGCGAGTCGTCGGGCACGGGCATAGGAGGGGAGGTCAGCACGAATTGCGGGGGTAAAGCTATCAGCTAAAATAAGAACTGAACCCGAGCCCGGCATCCCATCTTTACAGGCTCATGACAACCCAGCAATTTACCGCCACCCTGGCTACGGCCCTGCAAGCTTTATATTCCGCCGCCGAAGCCGAGGCCATCGCCGCCCTGGTGGTTGAGCACCTACTGGGCCTCACGCCTTTGCAGCGCCGGATGCAGGCCGCGGTGCCGGTTCCCGCCGCCGCGCTGGCTCAACTGCCCGCGGTGCAGGCCCGCCTGCTGGCCCACGAGCCGGTGCAGTACGTGCTGGGCACGGCGCACTTTGCCGGCCTGGAACTGGAAGTGACGCCCGCCACCCTCATCCCGCGCCCCGAAACCGAAGAGCTGGTGCAGCTGATAACCCACGCCCAGGCCAGCCGGCCCGGTGCCCGCGTGCTCGACGTGGGTACCGGCAGCGGCTGCCTGGCCATTGCGCTGGCGCGGGAGCTGCCGCAGGCGCAGGTGCTGGCCGTGGACATTTCGGCCGAGGCGCTGGCCGTAGCCAGCCGCAACGCGGCCCGCTACGCGCCGGGCGTGCAGGTGGAACAGGTGGATATTCTGGCGGGCTGGCCGGTGGGGGCGGTGCCGGCCAGCCTCGACATCCTGGTGAGCAACCCGCCCTACGTGCGGGAGAGCGAGCGGGCGCTGATGCGAGAAAACGTGCTGGCCTGGGAGCCCGCCACCGCCCTCTTCGTGCCCGACCACGACCCGCTGCTCTTCTACCGACGGCTGGCGGTGGTGGGGGAGCGCCTGCTGCGGCCCGGTGGTAGCATCTGGCTCGAAATCAACGAGGCGCTGGGTGCCGAAACGGCCGCGCTCTTTACCGAGGCAGCGTTCGCGCCCGCGGCGGTGCTAGACGACTTCCTGGGGCGTCCGCGCTTTGTGCGGGCGGTGCGCCGCTAGGCCGCTGGGGTAGTCCGGGCCAGCGCTTGTGATACAAATAATGTAGCAACATCAAACAAAGCGGCGGCCCGACCGCTTATAAAGCGCCTTCCGACTGGAAGGCGCTTTTGTCTTGTATCTACTCTCTGAAATAGTATGGCTGAGCAACCGCTCCTGACTCCGTTTAAATCGGATAAACTTAACCTGAAAAACCGCGTCGTGATGGCACCCATGACGCGGAGCCGCGCCGACAATCCCGGTCACGTACCCAACGACCTGATGGTGGAGTACTACTCGCAACGCGCCACGGCGGGACTCATTATCTCGGAGGGCGTTTTTGTGAGCCCCGAAGCCGTGGGCTACATCAACGTGCCCGGCCTGTACACCGACGAGCAGGTGGCCGGCTGGCGCAACGTAACCCAGGCCGTGCACGGCCTGGGCGGGCAGATCTTCGCCCAAATCTGGCACGTGGGGCGCATGTCGCACCCCGATTTGCTGCACGGCAATAAGCCACTCTCGGCTTCGGCTCTCAACCCTCACAGCCAGGTGTACACGCCCGCGGGCTTCAAGCAGACGGTGGAGCCGGCCGCCATGACGGTAGCCCAAATCAAGCAAACGGTGGCCGACTTCGTGAAAGCGACCCAGAATGCGCTGGCCGCCGGCTTCGACGGGGTGGAGATTCACTCGTCGAACGGCTACCTGTTTCACCAGTTTTTCAACGGCACCAGCAACCACCGCACCGACGAGTACGGCGGCTCCATCGAAAACCGCGCGCGCCTACTCTTCGACGTGCTCGACGCGATGAAGGCCGCCGGCCTAGACTTGGGCAAGGTCGGCGCTCGCCTCAATCCCTCGCTCGACGGTCTGTTTGGCATGACGCTCGACGCCGAGACCATCCCCACGTTCGACTACATCATCAAGCGCCTCAACGACTACGGCCTGGCCTATCTGCACCTATCGGAGCCCTTTACCGATGTGAGCCAGAACGAGTTTGCCGAGCCGCACATTGCCAAGCGCTATCGCCCGCTCTACCACGGTACGCTCATCATCAACGGCGGCTTCGACCAGGAGAAGGGCAATAAAGTAATCGCCGACGGCGACGCCGACCTCGTGGCCTACGGTACGCACTTCATCGCCAACCCCGACCTCGTGGCGCGGTTTGCCCAGCACGTACCGCTGGCCCAGGGCGACAAGGATACCTACTACGTGCCCGGAGCCCACGGCTACACCGATTACCCGGCCGCTACCAAGTAAGAAGTAAGAATGCGCAGACCGGCCCCGCCGGGAATTGGGCGCGCTGGCTGTTTCGGCAGCCAGCGCGTTTCTTTTTGGGCTGGTGGGAATAATGGCCGGCCGGTCAGCGTTAGCCGGGCGGCTGGCGCATCCGCAGCGGGTTGCCGACCTTTGTGGCTCTTATCAGTTTGGTGGCTAGCTATGCGTGTACTTCTTGTTTTACTCAGCGCGTTGCTGCTGGCGGGCTGCGGGGCCAAAAACAGCGGCCCGCTGGACGTCTTTTTTATCAGCTCCTCGCGCTTTACCTCGGGCAACCGGACCAGCGTAGGGGCGGGCGATACCCTGGCAACCAGGCTCTACGCGCTCACCAACGACCAGAGCAATCAGCTCACGCGCTTCAAGGTGACGGTGGCCTACACGCCCCGGCGGGAGCCGTTTGCCTACCCTACCCAGCTCAGCCTGTTTATCAACAACGTGCAGCCCGATCCCGAGGTGACTTACCTCGACACGACGCTCACGGGTACCGATTTTCTTTACACCTCGGTATTCGGGGCGCGTACCACGGCGGGCACCGAGCGCTGGACGTTCACGGCCCAGGATAAAGCCGGTAATAGCGCGTCGCGCTTTTTCGTGCTGGCGGTGCGTCGGGCCGACTCCACCAACATCTACCACGACTACACGCTGCGCCTGCGCGTGCCCGCTACCGGCGTATCCGCCCGGCGCTTTATCGACTTGAAATCGGGCTTGGCGCTGCCCGCTTACAGCGTGGTGGGGCAGGTAACCAATCCCACCTTGCAACAGCTCACCGACGTAATTGTACTGCCCGACGGCCTGCGCTTGGTATCGCCCGATACGCTGAGCGCGACCAGCCCGCTGCTCCGGCTCAGCGACCTTCGCTGGCCGACCAGCAACCGCCGCAGCACGCGCTTCCAGCTCACTGCGCTCACGCCCACGGGCTTCACCAGCGCCCGCGATTCCGTTGCAATCCGGGGCCAGTTTACCGGGCCGGGCCGGGCGTACGTCGCGGCCCTGGCCCTCGACCAGGTGTATGCTTTCCGAACGTTTCGGGCCGATGGGGTGACGCCCGTTTACGGTCTGATGCGCGTGCTCAGCGTGCCCAATGGCACTAGCGCAGTCGGCTTGCAGCTGCAAATCCGCCTGGCTAAGAGGCGCCGCCTGGCCGGCGAGCTTTAGAGATTTCTTAACTCAAAAAAAGCCTCCCCGTGCTAGTGTTGCGCGGGGAGGCTTTTGGGTAAGTGGTGCGTAGGCGTAGCGCTGCTAAAACAGCAGGCCACCCGTGATGCTGGTCGTGAAGCGGTTGTTGGTCATGCTCACGGTAGGAGCGAAGGTATTGGCCAGCGAGTAGGGCTGGTACAGCTCCTTACCCGTCAGGTAAAGGCCGGCTACGTCCAGAAAGAAGCTGCCGGTGCGCACGCCCAGGCCCGCCGAATAATACTTCTGATTGCGATCGAACGTGTCGTCGCGGTAGGGGCTGGCGTAGTAGGCAAAGCCCACCCGGGCCCGGAAGATGGCAAAGCGGCCCTCGGCCCCCACGCGGAAGTTGACAACGCTCCGGTAATTATTGCTAACGTTGTAGTTGCCGTCGTTTAGCGCCTGGTCGCTGGTACCGTCGGTAGTGTTGAATTTGGCTTGCCCGTAGCCGACGTATTCGACATCGCTCGTAATAAAGCCGGCCTTACCCAGCACAACCGTAGCGCCACCATTGGCCCGGAAGGGGGTGGTAATGCTGTACTCGAAGGGAACGGCGGAAGCCGTGGTGAGCGAGCTTACCGTGCCCGGGGCTGCGTACTTATTGTTGGCCGTTAGCGAGGTGCTATACTCATCGGTGAGGCGAATGTAGGTGGGGGTTTGAATTGAGGCCCCGAGGCGCAGGGCATCGGCCGCCCGGACGATAACCCCCAGCCGGGCGTTGATGCCGGTGCCGGTAGTCTTCAGGTAATCGGTCGAGATAAAGTCTTGGGCGCCACTCGAACTTTCGCCAAAGGTGCTGGTACGCGTGCGTTGCAGCGATACGATCCCTATGCCCCCCCCGATGTACAGCTTATCGCGGTAGTTGCCCCCGTAGCCGAGATCAAACTGGGAGAGCGAGCCCTTGGTCAGGATATCCTCGGTTTGGGTGATGCTGCCGCTGCGAGTAGGCGTGCCGAGGCGGTAAATGGAGTCGCCCTGGGCCGTGCCCGTTTTAGGGTTACGCACGTAAATCTGGTCAACCAAGCCAGTACCGTAAGCTAAGCCATCGATGTTGGTATAAGTCTTAGTGCGATACTGCGTGTAGATATCGTCTACGTTCTGCTGATAGTCCGCGCTGGTGTAGTCGCCGTTGTTGTAGGGCTCGCGGATGCGTTGAAAGAAGGAGTGGTTATCATCCGTCGTGTTCTGGTAGCGCAGGCTTTGGTTGAAATCGGCCAAGCGGGTAAAGCCCAGGGCGAACGCCCCACCGCGCCAATCGCTGGTATTATCGTTGTCAGACCGGCGGCTGGCAAAAACGAGGCCCACGTTGGCCAGGTGGAAGCTGTTGGCCGTGCTCGATATTGACGGAAAACTAGTGCCGGTGGCCGCCACCGTAGGCAACTGGGCCGCATTGGTAGTACCAAAGCCCACGCCGGGCGTGAGGGTAAGCTCCGATTTGGTGTAGAAGCCCAGGCCGGCCGGGTTGCTGGTTAGGTTACCGAAATCGGCCCCGAGCGATACGTTGGCCCCCGCCAGGCCCAGCGTGCGGGCTGTGCCACTGGGGTTTTGGCGCATGTACAGCAGGGCATCATTGGCATAGCCGCCCTGCGCCCAGGCTGATTGGCTGATGGTTAAAAAACCGCCCAGCAACGTAGCCAGGCCCATAAATGCGTGCTTCATAGAAAAAAAGTATGGGCAAAAAAGAGCCGGTCCCTGAGACCGGCTCGGGTAAAATCAAGCGGTAAATCGTAGAAGGGTGCTGGCGGGTTGCCTAGCGGCGGCCCCGGCCACCGCCGCCGCCACCACCCCCGAAGCTGCCGCCGCCACCGCCGCCACCGAAGTTTCCTCCGCCAAATGAGCGGCTAGGCTGCATCTGGGGCTGGGGCGGCGAATAAGTACGCTGCGGTTGGTAAGAGGGCTGATTGTAGCTGCGCTGCTGCATCTGCGGCTGGCCCGCCTGGGCGTCCCCAAAATTGACGCTGCGCTGCCGGCCTCCGTAGCCCGGGTTATTCATGGGCTGATTGTTGGTGGGCTGGCCCGCCGGGGTAGCGCCATTCCCAAAGAAGCCGCTGAAGAAGCCGCGGCGGCCAGGGGTGCCCCCTGCGGGCTGGGACATGGGTTGAGTGGTATTCGTAGACTGGCTGGCCGGCGCGCTGTAGGTGGGTTGGCCCGTAGCCTCGCCGAAGCTGACGGCCCGGCCGCCCCGACCAGTCGGAGCCACCGGCACGGGAGCCGCGCTGCCAGCCGGCGCGTTGCCGCCCGGTATCGCTACGGCATTACCGGTATACGACCCCCCACTGGGCCGGCCGCCGCCGAGGTTTACCATGTTAGGGTTGCCGTTTACGTTGCGGGCGTTCATCACGGCACCGCCCCGGTTGGAGCGGCCGCCGTAGATAACGGCTCCCTCACCGGGCGTGCTGACGCCTCCTCCGTGCGTGTAGACAATCGGGCGGGCATAGCGTGGGCCGTACGCGTCGTAATAACCGTAGCCACGACCGTAGCCATAGCCGTATGGGTAGCCGCCAAAGCCGCCGTACGGGTAGCCAAAGCCCCCGAACCCGTAGCCAAAGCCAATACTCAGGCCCGAGCCGTAGCCCCAGGGCGAGTAGTAGGGCGAGAAGAACGGGTCATAAAACCCAGCGCCGTAGGGGTAGCCGTAGCCTAGGCCGTCGTAGGGGTACCCGTAGCCGCCCATGGCATAGGGCGAGTAGCCGTAGCCCACGGCCAGCCCGGCCCCGTAGCCCCAGGGCGAACCGTAGAACGAGGGCGCTACCGACCAGGTCGGATTATAGTTGTACGAGCTGACGCCCGGCCCGGTGTAGGGCTGGTTGAAGCCGCTGGGGTTGTAGTAGCTCAGGCCGTCGTTGTAGCTGTTGCTGTAGTAGTCGGTGCCCGACGAGTAGCCCCGGGTGGTGCCGCCCTGGTAGTCGGGGTTGGCATCGTCGGTAGTGGCGGCGGGCACGGTGTCATCGAGCGAGCGGGCCGGGATGTTGCCGCTGCCGCTATACACGCGGGAAGGGGTAGCCACGGCCGTGGTACGGTCGCTGGAAGAGTAATAGACGCCGTCGTTCTCCGTGGATGTCGTCAGCGCCCCGGAGGTGGCGCACCCGCCCAAAGCGAGCAGTGCCAACGCCGGCAAAGGAACGGTGAGCAGGTTTTTCATGGCAGAAAAATGAGAAATCAGCGCGGGGCTGAGTGGGATAGTAAAATTCGAACCTGGCAAATGGAAGCTAAGTGAAGCCCAGGCGAGTGCGCCCAGTCAAAAATAACCCTGCTGTCTCCGGCTTCCGCGGGGGCGCACCTTACTTAACGTAATTTCGCCGCAAAACGGTGCCTTTCTCTTGAAGTTACCTACACAAAACTTATACCATAATCGACTGGCCCGCTGCCAGCCCCGATACACTGGTTTTAGATGCCTGTTATGAGCAAAAAGTTGCCTACCCGCCAGGAAGATTATTCCGCCTGGTACAATGAGCTGGTGAAGCGTGCCGGCCTCGCCGAAAATTCTGCCGTGCGCGGCTGCATGGTTATCAAGCCCTACGGCTACGCCATTTGGGAGAAGATGCAGCGGACGCTCGACGACATGTTCAAGCGCACCGGCCACGAGAATGCCTATTTCCCGCTGTTCGTGCCCAAGAGCTTGTTTGAGGCCGAGGAGAAAAACGCCGAGGGCTTCGCCAAGGAGTGCGCCGTGGTGACGCACTACCGCCTGCAAACCGACCCCGACAAGCCCGGCAAGCTGCGCGTAGACCCCAACGCTAAGTTGGAGGAAGAACTCATCGTGCGCCCCACCTCGGAGGCCATTATCTGGAGTACCTACAAAAACTGGATTCAGAGCTACCGCGACCTGCCGCTGCTTATCAACCAGTGGGCCAACGTGGTGCGCTGGGAGATGCGCACGCGCCTGTTTCTGCGCACGGCCGAGTTCCTGTGGCAGGAGGGGCACACGGCCCACGCCACCGCCACCGAGGCCGTGGCCGAAACCCGCCAGATGCTCGACGTATACGCCGAGTTTGCCGAAGAGCACATTGCCCTGCCCGTGGTGAAGGGCGTAAAAACCCCCAACGAGCGCTTTGCCGGGGCCGAGGACACCTACTGCATCGAGGCGCTGATGCAGGATGGCAAGGCCCTGCAAGCGGGCACCAGCCACTTCCTGGGCCAGAACTTTGCCAAGGCCTTCGACGTGCAGTTCCAAAGCAAGGAAGGCGGCCTGGAGCACGTGTGGGGCACGAGCTGGGGCGTGAGCACCCGCCTGATGGGCGCGCTCATCATGGCCCACTCCGACGACGAGGGCCTGGTGCTGCCGCCCAAGCTGGCACCCATCCAGGTGGTCATCGTGCCGATTTACAAGACCGGCGAGCTCGACGCGCTGCTGGAGCGCATCCGGCCTATTCAGCAGGGACTGGTGCAGCGCGGTATTTCGGTGAAGGTAGACAGCCGCGACACCGAGCGCCCGGGCTTCAAGTTTGCCGAGTGGGAGATGAAGGGCGTGCCCGTGCGCCTGGCCATCGGCGCCCGCGACCTCGACGCCGGCACTGTAGAAGCCGCCCGCCGCGACACCAAGCAGAAATTGCAGCTGCCGCTGGCCGACGTGGTCGATAGCGTCGATAAGCTGCTCAACGACATTCAGCTCACCATCTACACCCGCGCCAAGGAGTATCGCGACGCCCACACTACCCGCGTCGAAACCTACGACGAGTTCAAGGCAGTGCTCGACGGTAAAGGCGGCTTCGTCGTGGCCCACTACGACGGCACCTCCGAAACCGAGGAACTCATCAAGGAGCAAACCAAAGCCACCGTGCGCTGCCTGCCCCTGGCCGAGCCCGACGAGGAAGGCGTGTGCATCGTGACTGGCAAGCCCAGCCCACGCCGCGCCTGGTTTGCCCGCGCTTACTAGCCTTTTCGGGGTCTTCTTTCCAGCTCCCCCAGCAGTTGGCGTACCTCAGGTGCGCCAGCTGCTGGGGGAGCTGCGTTTAGGCCGGTAGCTAGCGCGATACAGAGATGAAGTGTCTGTGAGTCAATGGAAGTAAAATAAATTGATAATGTTGAAAAGGCTTTTTGCAGCAAGAAACGCATAATATTCAACAATTTTTAATGGCTCATTAGGCTACCCGTGGCGGGTAGCCTAATGGCCGGCTCCCTGCCGGCCCCGGTGGGCGCGGCCGGCGACCAGCCCCGCGCCCAAGGGCAGCGCTGGGCACCCTACCTGGGGGCGGGGTTGGCCCTGGCGCTGCCTCGCCATGCCCCACGCCCGCCGCAGGAAGCGCCGGTAGCCTATGTAGAGTACACGCTGTTTGACCAGGCTGGGGCCTACCTGAGCACCCAGCGCCAGCCGGTGCCCGCCAGCGCGCAAGCTGCCTGGGAGCCCGTGCTGCTAACGGCTGCCGTGCCGGCCGATGGCTTTGTGCAAGTCGCGCTGGTCAATACCACTCGTACGACGTGTGGTTCGACGACATAACTGCCTGTTTCAGCCAGCCCGTGTCCGTAGCGGCCGATACGCTGCTGGCCCCCCGCGTGGTGTCTGCCCTGGCCTTGCCCCCTCGCCAGCGTTGCCCGAAAAGCTGCCGCTGGCCGTCGCTGCCGTGCCCAGCCGGGAGCCGAGAGCTGCAAAGGCTACCGCCTCAGCCACACCCGTGGCCGATGAGCCGGCTGCGGTATCGGAATCAGATACCCCTGATTCCACAGTTGGGCTACCGGCTTTTGATTCGGTTAGTACTCCCTATTCGCCCTCACCCACCCGTAGCAAGCCCCTTTACGCACAGTCGCCAATACGATTGTTGGCTCAGTCGTTAGCGTTTTTGATAACGGGTTTGGAGCACTAGATGCGTTGCCGTCAATTGACATTGCGGCTAAAACTGAGGATCTACTGCTGAAAAGCGTGGGTACGGTATTGAAAGACATTGTACGTGGCTCGGCCTTGCTCACTACGGGGCTCGATATTTACCAAGTCGTAAACCACGGCTACAGCCCGGAGTATGTAGTCCGCTTCATCGTAGATGCCTTGATTACCGCCTTGGGCTTCACAGAAATCGGCTTGGTGCCTTCCATTGCCTTGGCGGCAATGAATGCAGACGGCTTATTTGATGCGCTTTACCATGCTGCTGCCACTGGCGGCTACCAGGGAGCCATCGCGGATATTGAAGGACTGTAGAGGCAATTTTAGTTGTTACCCAATGGTCTACTACCACTATATTTTTTACAGCGTTTATCGCTTTTTCTTTCGCATGAATGCCCGCGATACGCCCGGGATGAAAGCCACTTTGCTGGTAGGCTTTGTCGTGCTCATCAATGTTATACTAATACTGAGTACGCTGCTTAGCTGGCTGGGCTATAGTACTTCGCATATTATTAGCCAGCCAATGGCGAAAGTATTGCTGGTTGTTACGCAGCTAGCCCTGTGGGGCGGTAATTACTGGCTTTTCTGGCGCGGGGGGCGGCTGCCTGGACTGCTGCAGCGCTTCGAAGAAAATACTATCAGCTTTCACCAGGGGGTGGCAAGAGTTCTAACCGGACTATTTTTCCTGTTACCCGTAGCGCTTTTTATCTATAATGCCGTGCGAAGCGCCTACGCCGCTCCCATCTAAGAATACTTCGGAAGGTACCATACTGTCTCTATCACCCATTCGGAAACTTAGCCCTTTCTACGGGTGATGGGGACAGTACCGGCCTGAGTTAGATAGTCTGCCACAAAGTAGCCGTGCGGCACTCGCAACTCCCCGCCACTCGGGCTACAGATAAGGAGCGGTGCTCCGAGCTATTGCAGCTAGCTAGCAACTACGCTGCCTGACATCGGCAAAGAAGCTAGCCTGGCCGAGGGCGCGGGCTGCTGCATGGTAGTGGTTGGTGAAAGTAACCGGGACTGCTCTTAGTTGCCTTAGTGCAAGCGATTTCCGCTGTCCGTAGGGTCTGCAATGAGCTTCCTGCGGGCAAGCGACAAGGCTAAAGCTTCTCTTCCAGCCACAGAAAGCCGACCGCCAATAAAAACAGCCCGAAAAACCAAGCGGCGGGCCACGGCTGCTGGGCGCTGGCTGTTCCGGCGGCCCGCGCTGAGCCGGCGGGCGGCGGGCGGCGGGCCAGCGCCTGCTGCCTGGCGGCGAACTCGGGACCGCGCCAGGCGGCCGAGTCGTACACGTAGAAATTGTACGCCGTGCGGCCCGGCCCGCGCACCTGGTGCCAGCCGGAGCCGGCGGGCCAGTACTGGCCGGTGCTCCATTCGGGCAGGCGAGTGTCCTGGGCTAGGGCCAGCGCCACGGCAGGGCCACCGGCCAGCGGCTGCACGGTAGGCGGGCTGGCCGGCCGCACCCCCGCCAGCCGCAGCGTGAGCGGTTGCCGGGGGTGCGGCCAGCGGTTGAGGGCCAGCCAGGCGGCGGCCGGGGCGGGCGGCGGGGTAGCAGCCGTCAGCAACTGGCTCCAGAAGGAGGCGTAAGCTGCCGCTTGCCCTTGCAAGGCCCAGCGGAAGGTCTCGGGTACCGTTGATACTACCGTGCTGCCGAGGCCCACGCGCCGGCTGGCGGCCACCACGGCCCCGCCCGGAGCCGTGATGAGGGCGTGCAGCGCCGCGCTGGGTCGCAGCCGGGCCGGTAGCAGCGCCCGTACGGCGGGGCGCGGAGCCTCGGGCCAAGTGAGGGGCTGGGCCGAAGCCCCAGCCGTAGGCTGCGGCTGCACCGCAAAATCGGCGCGGGCGGGCGCGGCGGCGGGCAGAGGTGTGGCATCGGCCAGCAAAACCAAACCCAGGCGGCCCTGCTGCACGGCGGTACGCAGCGCCTGGCTTTCGCCGGCGGGCAGGCTGGCCAGGGTGACGGCATCGGCCACTACCACACTATAGCGGGCCAGCAGGCCAGGGGTGAGGTGGTCGAGCGGCTGGGCGGGTTGATTGAGAAACTCAGTTTGCACCAGGCCCCGGCTCACGGTAGTGCGCAGGGCCACGGCGCGGCCAGTTGCGGCGAGGTTGTTCTTCAAAAACTTAAACTCGAAGCCCGGTACGGCGGCCAGCAGCAGCACGGGTGGCAACTGGGCGGGGGCAATTTCCAGGGGCAGGGGCTCGGCAACAGCGGGCTGGCCGGCCCGGCGCAAGTACAGGGTATAGCGCGCCAGGCCCGCCACTTTGGGCTGGTAGCTCAACCGGAAGCTGCCGGTGCCAGTGGGCAGCGATACCGAGTCGCGGCCGGCTCCTTCGGCTTGCAGGCTCACCCAGGCGGGGCCAGTGCCGGCCACGGTGCCCTCCACCTCGAAGCGTTGCCCCAGCGTGAGGCGCTGCGCCCAGCCCGCCGCTTGCACGCCGACGAAAGCCGGGGCGGCGTGGGGTATTACGGCCAGCCGGCTCAAGGTGGGCAGCTCGGTAGCGGCCAGGCCCTCACCCAGCACGTGTACCCGGTGCAGGGCAGGCCGCTGGTCGGTGAGTGTGAGCAAGCTGCGGAGTGCTTTGGTGCCGGCGGGCGGGCGGGTGCCGTAGGCCCACACGGGCGTGCCGGCCCCGAGGCGGCGCAGTACCTGGCGCAGCGTATCGGGCTGGTAGCCGGGAGTGAGCACGACGGCCACGGCCCGGGCTGCGGGCACGGTGCGCAGCGGCGGGTGGACCGTGAGCCCCAGGGCCAGCGGGGCCAGCAGGCTCGCCAGCAGCCGCGGAGCCAGCCGGCGGCGGTCGGGCCGGCGCCAAGCGGCTACCACGAGCCCCAGGGCCAGTAAGAAAAGGAGCGAAGCGAGGGCAGTAAGCAAGGAATCGTAAGCTAGCGGCGTTTTGGACAGGTTAAAACGCTGGGTTTGGCAAGGCTATGAATGGCGCACGGAGTTAGTCAGGGGGGCGGCGCGGCCCGACTAGCCATCTGCGACGGAGAAGCCACGCGCTGGATGCGTGCGCTGGCGTTTAGGAATGAAGTTTCTACCGGCTCAGCTCCTGGAAATAGCGCCGGGCCAGGCGGTCGGGGGCCGGGGCTGGCGGAGCGGTGGGTACGGGAGCAGGCAGCAGGTCGGTGAGGGCGCGTTGGGCGGGGGCCAGGCAGGTGGGGCAGGGTGCCCGGCCGGCCCGGGCATCGGTAGCCAGCTGCCGCAGGGCGCGCAGGGCCGGTAGGTAGAGGCCGGGCTTTTGCAAGGCGGCCTGGGCCAGGGCGCTGCCCGCCTGCTCCAGCGCGGCGGCCTCGGCGGGGCGCGCGGGCTGGCTGGGCTGGCTTTGTGCGGCGGCCAGCCAGCGCAGGGCGGCGCGCACGGTGGGCTGGCTGGCAGGGGCCGGCACCGTGGCTAACAGGCGCGGGGCCGCCGCCCCCTTGAGCTCACCGGTGAGGCGCAGGGTGGCTTCGGGAAAGGGCTGGGGGGTGAAGCCAGCCTTTTTTACGTAGGCCCGCGTTTGCTGCTGCACCTGCTTAAGCAGGCGCAGGGCGCGGTATTCGTAGGGGCGGGCGGCGGCGGGCTGGCCGGTGCGCAGGCGCAGCTCGGCCGCCCACATCTCGTCGAGCACGGCGTGGAGCTTGGCCTTCACGGCGGGCTCCAGGAAGTCGGCGGTTTCGGAGTCGTCGTGCTTGTGCATGTAGGGGTCCATGAGCGCGTCAGTGGCCGCGGTGGGCGAGGCGTTGCGGCCGACCGGCGCTTCGGGATGCTCGTGGTCGTGGTCATGCTCGTCGTGGTCGTCGGCCGGGTGCGCGGCGGGCTTTTCGTCGGCCGTGGGGGCATCGGCGGTGGGTATGGCGGGCTCGTCGGCGGTGGGTGGGCCGGCGGTGGGGCCGAGGCCCTTCTCCGCCTCTTCACCCAAAAACTTGCCGTAGCGCAGGCGCAGCGACTGCTGGTCGAAGCCCAGCGCATTGGCCCGGTTGCTAAACTCGGCGGCCGTGAGCCGGGGCTTGTCGGCGAGGAGCTTTTCGGTGTCGATGATAATCTGCCGCTGCGACCGAAAATAAGCCGGGGCCGTGTTGACGCCCATGCCCACGTCGATGGCGCTGGCCGCGGCGGCCGTATCCTGCCACTGCACGATAAAGGCATCGGAGCGGGCGCTCTGGCCGTGGTTGTCGCGGGCCTGCACGTAGAAGTACAGCTCGTCGCCGTAAGTCAGGCCGAGCTTGGGCAGGCTGAGCAGGCTGGTCACCGTAGCCTGGCTGGGCTGGCTGCCGAGGCTGACGCTCAGGTCGCGGCGCACTTCCCGAAACTTCACGGCCTCACCCTGGCCCTGGGCTACGGTGATGACCAGCTCGGCGCGGGTGAGGCCGTAGTCGTCGCGCAGGGTAGCCTGCACCGGCACCTCGGGCCGGGTGCCCCGGGCGGCAATGAGGGTATAGGGCTTGGGAGTTTGCAGGCGGATGGTGGGCACCAGGTCGGGCCGTACGTCGATGGCGTAGTCGTCGGAAGTTTGTCCCGCGAAGCGCAGCCGGTACAGCGCCGAGGCATGCAGCGCCTGCGTGGCCTCAAACTGATTAGCTAGCCCAGCGGCGGGCCGCAAGGCTATTTTTTGACTGCCGATTTCCAGCGTCGGCGCACTACCGGCCGACCGGCTCACGTGCACCAGCCAGCGCACCTGCGCCCCCTGCGGGCACTGAAACGAAGCCGCGGTCGGCGCAAACGCGGCCCGCCGGGTATAGGCTGGCGGCGTTACCAGCAATTCGACCTTCGTAATGCGCGGGGCCGCCGCCGGCACGGGCCGGGCCGCATCGGGCGAGAAGTGAACGGCCACCGCCGCGGGGGCGGTCGGGGCCAGCGACCGGGCAGGCAGCCACCAGGCCAGGGCGCTGGCTACTAGCAGCAGGCCGCTGATAACGAAGGACTTTTTAAAGGTAACTGGTAATAAAGGCGCTTGCGTGGCCGTCAGCTCACCCAGCCGATGCGCCACGCGCTGCTGCTGCAACTGCCCCAGAAAGGGGAGCGCCGCGCCATCCTGTAAAAGCAGGCCGGTACTGTCTTCGAGCTCGGGAAACAGCCGGTCAAGCTGCCGGGCCACGGCGGGCGACCCCAGTCGTCGCAGGGGCCACAGCTGCCAGGCGGCCAGGGCCAGCACTGCGGCCGTACCCGCGAGCAGCGCCGGTCGGCCCTCGGGCCAACGCGCTGCCAGCAGCCCCAGCAGGAGCAGGCCCGCCGCCGTCGGCAGCCCCACGGCCACCAGACGCCGCCCGGCGTAGCTCCGGCCCGCCGCCCGTAACAATGGTTGGGCAGCCGCTACGTCCGCAGTAGTAGAAACGATTACCGAGCTCATTACGAAGAAGCTAAAGGACTAATAAGGCCCGCCCGCCGCTGGGCCAGCCAGCGCTCCAGCCCCAGCAGCAGGGCCGCGAGCAGCCCCAGCCAGGGCCGCAAATCGGTGAAATGATAGGCGGCGGGTGCCGCGGCCAACTGGCTGGCCGAGCTGGCTACCCGGGTGGGCGGCGCAGGTAGTTGAGTTGGGTCGAGGTGCCGCTGGTCGTGGGCAGTGAGCAGAGAGTCGGTGCCAAGCTGCGGATTAGTAGCCAGCAGGTCGAGCAGCAAGGCTGGGAGAGCAGGGCTCTCGGCCAGGGTGCTCCAGGTCGGCGACAGGTGCGTAGCCAGTTGGTAGATAGTGCCCTGGCCCTGCCGCGCTTCGGCGAGTACGGCCCGGCCCCGACCATCGGTCCAGCGCGGGAAGCGACCCGCCGGCAAGTCCAAGTGGCCCCGGCGCAGGAGGCGAATGGGCGCCTCGCCGGCCGTTTCGGCAATGGCCAGGGTAGCGGTATCGGGCTGGCCCGCCCCGGGGGCAACCTGCCACACGCGCAGCCCCCGGGGCACCTGGGCCCGCCAGCCGGCGGGGAGGGGCTTGCTACCGAGCCAGAATAGCCAGTCGGGCGAGCTAGTCGGCGCGGGCTCGGTAGCCGTGGTGGTGAGGGCCAGAGTTGCGGGCAGGCCCACGGCCGCGGCTTGCAGCGCGGCCCGCAGGTAGCGCGCTTCCTGGGCCGCGTCGGTAGGAGCGTACACAACCACGCGCACCGGCCCGGTCCGCACCGGTACTGCCGCCTGGGCGCGGGTTGAATCGGCGGGTAGCGGCCGCAAGCGGGGTTGGCCGGCGGCCAGCTCGTAGCGTAGCGGCGGGAGGCCAGCCACGGTGACGGTGCCGCCCGGCTGCGGTCGGGCTGTGCGCGCCAGGCGATAGGTGGTTTCCTGCGCATCGCTCCGGCCGACTAGCAGGCGCAGGCTATCGGTGCTGGCGGCGGCCGCTTGCAGCCAGTTGCTGGCCGTGCGCGTTGGGATGGCCAGCCAGGTGAGGCCAGTCGGGAGCGTTGGGTGCGGGCCGCCGAAGGCGCGGAGGGTGGCCGGCGTTACGACGTACAAGGGCTGCCCCGGAAATGAGTCGGCGGCCTGCTGGGCGCGTGCCCAATAGCGATTATCGCGCAACGCCTTGCCCGCTCGGTTGGGGCGGCCCAGGGAGTCGGCCCGCCACTCGGCGCTGGTGAGGGCGGGTAGCCCGGCCGCCAGCCAGCGGAGCGCGTAGCCGCGCCGGCGTAGCGAGTCGAGCGTAGGGCGCACGGCGGCTAGGCTGCTACCATCGGCCAACTCGCGGCTGATCAGCACCTGGCCGCGCCCGGCGGGCTGGGGTTGCCGCCACTGCGGGCCGGCCAGCGCTACGGCCAGCGCAGCTAGTAGCGCGGCCCGCAGCAGCAGGAGCCACACCTGTTCCAGGCGCAGGTTGCGCAGGCGGCGATTGGCCCCGGCGGCCAGCCAGCGGAGGCTACCCACCGCCACCTCGCGGCCCGGCCGGCGATTCCAGAGGTGAATGGCCAGCGGCACCAGCAGGCCCAGGAGGGCAAATAGCGCAGAAGGGTAGGTGAAGGTGAGCATGATAAGGTATTTTCACCGCGGAAGGCGCGGAAGCTTTTCGCGGACGGGCGCGGAGGCTCTCCTTCCGCGTCTTCCGCGAAAAGCCTCCGCGCCTTCCGCGGTGAAAAACGACTAGCTCAGTGCCAGCCGTCGTTTCAAAAACTCGCGCAGCGCCCCGTCGAGGGGCTCGGCGGTGCTGAGCTGGTGGTAGTCGAAGCCCTGCTGCCGGGCGGCCTGGGCCGTGTCGCGCAGCCACTGGCGCAGCTGCTGCTGGTAGGCGGCCCGCTGCTCGTCGGCGTTGAGCTGGATGGTCTGGCCGGTTTCAAGGTCGCGGAAAGTAACGGGGCCTTTGTAGGTAAAATTCAACTCATTACCGGCTACCAAGTGCAGGAGCAGCACGTCGCCGCTGGTGGCGCG
>CAJYVK010000386.1 GCA_913778455.1 uncultured Hymenobacter sp.
GTTATTCGCTCGCAGCTGCGGCGGCCCATCTCGCGGCTCATCATCAGCGGCGAGGCCCGCAAGGGTACGACGCTTACGCTCGACAAGCCCGAGGGCAGTGAGGAAGTGGTGTGGACCACTACGCAGGAGGAAATGGTCGAAGCCCCGGCTTAACGCTAGGTGGTGTAACACCAAGCTCCAGCTTGGTGAGGCGTCAGGCGAGCGCGACCTAACGCCTCACCAAGCTGGAGCTTGGTGTTACATTTTGGTGCGATTATACCGGCAGCCGTACCCAGAAGGTGGAGCCCACGTCCGGCTCGCTTTCGACCCCGATGCGGCCACCCCGGTTTTCGATCAGCCGCTTGATGGCGTACAGCCCCACGCCCGAGCCCTCGACGTGGCTGTGCAGGCGGGTAAAGAGGCCGAAAAGCTTGGGCTGCTGCTCGGGGGTAAGGCCCAGGCCGTTGTCTTGCACGCGCAGCTCGGCGTAGTGGGCGTCGCAAGTGGCGAGCAGCCGCACGCGCGGGGGGCGGTCGGGATGGCGGTACTTGAGGGCGTTGCTGAGCAGGTTGAAGACGATGCTGCGCAAGTCTTTGGGCGAGCCGTGCAGGGTAGGGCAATGCTGCACCTCCACCTGTAGCTCGGCCTGGGTGGCGGCCAGCAGCGGGGCCAGGTCGAGCCGCACGGCCTCGACCAGCGCCGCCAGGTCGATGAGCTGCCGGGCTTTGCTGTTGTCTTGTTGCAGTTGCAAAATGTCCGACAAGTCGCCAATGGTGGTTTGGAAGCGCGTAATTGAGTTTTCCATCAGCCCCAGAATATGCTCCACGTCGCGCTTGATGATGGGCTCGTCGAGCAGCTCTTGCCGGAGTGCGGAGATGAGGCCCTCGATGTTGGCCACGGGGGCGCGCAAATCGTGCGAGGCCGTGTAGATAAACGTGTCGAGGTCGCCGTTGGCGCGGGTGAGCTGGGCGTTGGCGTTGGCCAGCCCCGCGTTGGTCGCGGCCAGCTGCTCGTTGAGGTGCTGCACCTGCTGGCGGGCCAGTACCTGCTCGGTGGCATCGTAGGCCAGGGCCGCCACGCCCACGATGCGACCCTGCTCGCGGTAGGGCTGGTAGGCAAAGGTGATGTAGCGCGGGCTGCCGGGCTGCAACTCGGCCAGCGGCATTTCGAGCACCGTCTGGCTTTCGCCGGTGGTGAATACGTGGTCGAGCAATTTTACGAGACCGCCCTCCCGCATGCGCGGGTACACCTCGGCCAGCGCGTGGCCGCGCAGCTCGCCGCCCGCCCAGTCTTCGGGCGGAAAGACCTCGGCAAAGGCCGGGTTGTAGTAATCGATGCGGTGCGCGGGCTCGCGCAGCAGCAGCACGGCCACCGGCGTCTGGGCCACAATCTGGTACAGATCCTGCCGTTCCTGGGCGCGGCGCTCGGCGGCGGCCAGCAGCTCGGCTTGCAGCCGGGCGGTTTGCTGGCGGCGCTGCACGCGCTCGGTCACGTCGAAGCCGAAAATCAGGATGCCATCGATAGCTTCAAACTCGTTGTAGCGAGCCTGATAGATAAAGTCAAAGTAGCGGTTGTATGCCAGGCCGTCGGCCCCGGTAAAGGGAATGGGAAACTCCGCGCCCTCGAAGGTTTCGCCCGTGCGGTAGACGTTTTGCAGGGCCTCGGCCAGCGGGGTATCGGTTAGCTCGGGAATGGCTTCTACCACGGGCCGGCCCAGCAGCACCCGCCCGGGGAAGAGCGCCTGGTAGTCGTCGTTCAACAGTTCGACTACTAATTCGGGGCCGTCGAGTAGGGCAATGGCGGCGGGAGCTTCCTGTACTAAGCGGGTCAGGCGCTGGCTTTGCAGCTGTGCCTGTCGGGTGCGCTCCTGCACGCGGGCTTCCAGCTCCTGATTTAGCTCTTCCAGGCGGCGACGAGCCTCGACCTGCTCGGTTACTTCCGCCACTACGTTCAGGACGCCCAGCGGCCCCCCGGCAGCATCGTGAATCAACACGCAGCTATAGTTGTAATAGTGCACGGCTAACTGCCCGTCGCGCCGGATGGTGGCCGCCTCCTCCTGGCCGACGTAAGGCTCACCCGTAGCTTCTACCGCCCGGATGATGTCATCAAAGCCTTGCCCGCGCAACTCGGGCATGCCCTCTGTCAATGGGCGGCCCAGCACTTGCTCTGGCGTGCGGTCCCACAGAGCCAGCATCTGCTCGTTGATGGTCACTATGCGCACCTCGGGACCCTGAAACAGTGCAATGGCGACCGGCGCTTGCGTCAGCAAGGCATGCAGCAGGCGCTGCTGGCGTTCGGCCTCGGCCCGGGCGGCCTGCTCGCGGGCCTGGCTCTCGCGCAGGGCCTGCTCCACGGGCGAGCGGGGTTGGTCGTTGGTGTCGGTGAAGTTGACGACCAGCACGTTTTCGTAGCGCTGGGCCACGAGCAGAAAGTAGCCGTCGAGTCCGTCGGCCTGGTAGTTGGTTTGGTGGCGTTGCCGCTCGCCCGTTTCGTAAGCCCGGCAGCACTTGGCAAACACCCCGTCGGCCGGGGCGGTAGGAAACAGCGTGAGCAGCGACTGCGCCGGCCGCTCGGGCTGCTGCAACATGCGCTGGCCGGCCGCGTTGAGGTACACCCAGCCAAAATCCCGAATGACTGTTTGCGCGGGGTCGTAGAGGGGCCGCAGCACTGCCACGGCGGTCAGCGACATGGTCAGCAGGGTGTGGAGAAACCCAGTGGGCTGAGCAATATCGGCCGGCAACCCCGGCTCGGGAGCAGTAGTCATACAAACGGGCGGCGCACCTGGCGCGGAAATAGCGGCTACAAATAAACTGCTTTTTCGGTTCGGTTAATTTGCTTTAATCAGCCTAAGAAGCAAGATTTTACAAGTTGTTAACCCAAGTAGTTTGGCTAAGGTAAGGGGAAGCTCTACCGTTTTGACCGGGCAGGCAGTTAACTGCGAGTGGGTTCCGTTTTTGGTCGGATGGACCTCCCTGGTTAGCGTGGCGGCCCGGCCAGGGAATGACCACCGCGCTACGGTTCGGGTTGGCGTATCGGTAACGGCTTCAAGAAGTAAAATCTTCGTACGCGTATTTTGCGGGGTCTTTTCCCCACTCGCGCTGCATGGACCTGACGCCTACTATTCCCCCCGGCTTCTCGTCGCCCGCGCCCCTGGCCACGGCCGATGAATTGCTGGAGGCGCTGCCTTGGGGCGTACTGGCGTTCGACGAGCAGGAGGTTATTCGGCGCGTTAATCCGCAGGCGGCGCAGTGGTGCGGCCTCCCAGTCGGAGCGCTCCTGGGCCAGCCGCTGGCCCAGGCCCCGCTGTCACCGGCCCTGAGCACGGCGCTACGCCGACTGCGCGAGCCCGGCGCAGTACCCCTGGAAATATGGCTCCCGCCCACGCAGCAGTGGCTGAACCTGCGCGCCGCGCCGGCCCCGGCCGGACAGCACTGGGTGTTCTTGGAAAACGTCACGGCTGGCCACCAAGCCGAGGAAGCCCAGCAGCGCAGCAGCCAGCTGCTGCTGGACATGGAGGCCGTGGCCCACACTGGCTCCTACGAGGCCGACCTGGCGAGCGGCAGCTTCTACTTTTCCGATGGCTTGTACCGGTTGTTTGGCGAAGCTCCGCAGTCCTTTGAAGTTACGCTGGAAGCTATTGACGCTCGCTCGCACCCGGCCGACGTAGCCACGGTGCGCCAGGTGCTCGACGAGGCCATTCGCGCCCGGCAGCCCTATACTTATCGTCGCCGCATTCGCCGCGCCGATGGCGCATGGCGTACCCTCGAAGCCCACGGCGAAGTGCACTGCGACGCGGTGGGCCAACCCATTCAGCTCCGGGGCTTGGTGCAGGACATTACCGAGCGGGTGCAGGCCGAGCAGCAGTTGCAGGCCAGTCACGAGCTGCTGCGGCGCACCATCGACAGCGCTTTGGACTTGGTGCAGGTGTTCGAGGCCGTGCGCGACGATCGGGGCGCGGTGGAGATCGGAAGAGCACACGTCTGAACTCC
>CAJYVK010000387.1 GCA_913778455.1 uncultured Hymenobacter sp.
GCCATTGCCCCAGCCGCCAGCATGGGCGAGAGGCGGATGCCCCAGATGGGGTACAGCAGCCCCGCGGCAATGGGAATGCCCAGCAGGTTGTAGATAAAGGCGAAAAACAAGTTTTGCTTGATGGTGCGGATGGTTTGGCGCGACAGGCTGATGGCCGTAACGACGCTACGCAGGTCGGAGCGCATGAGCGTGATGCCCGCGGCCTCCAGGGCGACATCGGTACCGCTGCCCATAGCCAGGCCAACGTCGGCCTGGGCCAGCGCCGGGGCGTCGTTGATGCCGTCGCCCACCATCGCTACCACCCGGCCTTCGGCCTGCAAGAGCTTTACCTGCTGGGCTTTATCCTGCGGCAAAACTTCGGCGAAATAGCGGCTGATGCCTACCTGCCCGGCAATCCTGGCGGCGGTTTGGGCGTTGTCGCCGGTCATCATCACGACCTGTAGCCCAAGCTGCTGTAGTCGCATAATGGCAGCGGCTGACGTATCGCGCACGGTGTCGGCTACGCTCAGCAGGCCAGCAGGCTGGCCGTCTACCGCCACGTACAGCACCGTTTGCGCCTGGGCCAGCAGGGTATCGGCCTGGCTGGCCAGCGCAGGCGGCAGGTCGATGTGCGCCTCGGTCAGCAGGCGGTGGTTGCCGATGAGCACCGTCTGGCCAGCCACGGTAGCTGCCGCCCCCCGGCCCTCAATGGCGCGAAAACTATCGACCGAGAGGGGCGGGCCAGCGGGGGGGCTGGCCTCGGCATAGCGCACCACGGCCGCCGCCAGCGGGTGCTCGCTCTGGCGTTCCACGGCGGCGAGGAGGGGTAACACAGCCGCGGCCTGAAAGCCTGGCGCGAGGATAAAACTCGTAACGACCGGCTCGCCCCGGGTGATGGTACCGGTTTTGTCGAGCAGCACCGTATCAACCTGATACGTCTTTTCCAGCGCCTCGGCGTTGCGAATAAGGACGCCCTGCTCGGCCCCTTTCCCAGTACCCACCATGATGGCCGTGGGCGTAGCCAGCCCCAGGGCGCAGGGGCAGGCAATGATAAGCACCGCCACGAAGCTGACCAGGGCCAGCGGTAGCCGGGTGGCCTCCGGGGCCAGCCCAAACCACAGCCCAAACGTGAGCAGGGCGACGCCTACCACCACCGGCACAAACACGGCGCTCACCTTATCGGCCAGCCGCTGAATGGGGGCGCGGCTACCCTGCGCATCCTCGACCAGCTGCACGATCTGGGCCAGCAGGGTATCGGCACCCACCTTGCTTACGCGGAAGCGGAAAGCCCCGGTCTTGTTGAGTGTGGCACCGAAAACCGGGTCGCCGGGTCGTTTTGTCACGGGCAGGCTTTCGCCGGTGAGCATGGCCTCATCTACGGCCGAGTGGCCGGTTTCGACCAGGCCGTCGGTGGCAATTTTCTCGCCGGGGCGTACGGCTACCAGGTCGCCGGGCAGCACTTGTTCGATGGGTACATCCACTTCCTGGCCGTCGGGCCGGACCACGCGGGCCGTGCGGGCTTGCAGGCCCAGCAACGCCCGCATGGCGGCCGAAGTACGGGTTTTAGCCCGTAGCTCCAGTACTTTACCTAGTAAAATCAGGGCAATGATGGTAGCTGTCGTGTCGTAGTACACCTCGGGCATCAGGCCGTGGCGCTCGAATGCGCCGGGGGCCAGCGTCGCCGCCAGGCTGTAGAGAAAGGCCGTGCCCGTGCCGAGCGCAATGAGTGTATCCATGTTGGCCGAGCGGTGGCGCAGGCCTTTCCAGGCCGAGGTGTAAAACTCGCGTCCGCTGTAGAGCAGCACCGGCAGCGTGAGGATCAGCAACCCGTAGTTGAGCCAGTGGGGAGAGAAATGAGCTGCGAGAGCCGGCCACAGCATGGTCATGCTCAGAACCATAATGACCAGCGCCAACCCGGCGGCTACGGCAAAGCGCCGCTTCAGGGCGCGGTAGGCGGCGGCTTTCTGGCGATCGGCCTCGGCCTGGTGGTCGGCGGCGGTGGTGTCGGGGGCGCGGTCAGCTACGGCGTAGCCGGCGTTTTCCACGGCGGCGCGGAGGGTGGCGGGACTAGCCTGGGTGGGGGCGTAGGTGACGGTCGCTTTTTCGGTGGCGTAGTTGACCAGCGCGTTGTGCACGCCGGGCGTACGGCTCAGCGACCTCTCCACGGCCGCTGCGCAGGCCGCGCAGCTCATGCCCTCAATGGCGAGGGTAGTGGTTTCGGTGGAAGGTGGCATTGCTATAAAAGTTTGTTAGTCAAGAATAAAATGGCAGGCTGAGTCGTCCTGCAACCAGCCGTAAGCGCCCTACAAAGAAATGGCAGCCGCCCCCGGGCTACGGTACGTAATCCGGGGCCAGACTTGCAGGATTAGGTGCCCGCCCGGGCCGAATCTTACGCCCGGTGAGCAAAAAAATGTTCCACTCGGGAAGCGAAAGCGCCCCAATTTTGTAGTAGGGATAGGGCTGGCTTTGGTCGCGCCCCATTCCGTTTCCCGCCTCGATAATCTCCTACCCCCATGTCACCCCTGCGCTTTAAAACTACCATCAACTGTGGCGGCTGCATCAAAGCCGTGACGCCTTCGCTCAATAAGGAAGTCGGGGCTAATAACTGGCAAGTCGATACGGCCAACCCCGACAAGATTTTGACCGTGACCTCGGGCCAGGTATCAATGGCCCAGGTGCTGGCCGCCGTGGAGCAGGCCGGGTTCAAGATTACCCCGCTCAGCGAATAAGCTGCTGGCCACCCATAACTACTAAAAAAGCCCGGCTAGCCGGGCTTTTTTAGTAGTTATGGGTAATTAGTCTTCCGAGTCGTCACGCTTGAGCTTTTGCAACGCGCCAGCCAGCTCTTGCCGGAGCTGCTTGCCCGAGTCGGGTGGTAGCTGCTCGCCGATGTTGTACTGCTTTTGCAGACGTACCCATTCCTCAATGGGAATGAAAACCCCGGTGATATTGCCTTTGGCGTCGGATAAGTATTTGATGTCCATTACAGTCAATGACAATAGCGGGAAGGAAGAAACCGGGCGGCTAGGCCGAGAACGACGAGCCGCAGCCGCAGGTGCTCTTGGCCTGGGGGTTGTTGAAGGTGAAGCCGCGGGCGTTGAGGCCGTCCTGGAAGTCGACTTCCATGCCCAGCACGTACATAGCGTGCTTTTTATCCATGATGAGCTGCACGCCGTCGAGGTCGTACACCTCGTCTTGCTCCTTGGCCTTATCGAAGCCCAGGAGGTAGCTCATACCCGAGCAGCCGCCGCCTTGCACGCCGATGCGCAGGCCATAGTCGGCGGGCACGCTCTTCTCCTGAATAATGTTTTTAACCTCAACTAACGCCCGGGGAGTGAGGCCGATAGGCGGAGCCTGCGTGGTGGTAGCCATGATAGGTGCGAATTTAGAATGAATGTAGATAAGGCAAATATACGTCGCCGGTGGGTGCCTTACACTTGCTCAACAGGCGAGGGGAGGCCACGGTTCACGGCGTAAGTTTGTAGTGAATACAAGCACTACATACCAAAGTCTCACGGGCGCTTGCCCTGCCTCTGCCCGCTTCTTCTCCGATGGACACGACGACTTACCTCTTCGACCTGCTCAAAACCATCTTGCCCGCGCTCATCGTGGCAGGAGCCATCTTCCTGCTGTTTCGCCAGTATCTGGAGAAGGAGCAGCAGCGCCGCCTCATTGAGTTGCGGCTCGATAGCAGCAAGACGACGCTGCCGCTGCGCCTGCAAGCCTACGAGCGCGTGACGCTGCTACTAGAGCGCATTGCGCCCAGCAACATTCTGGTGCGCCTGAGCAGCGCCGGCCAGAATGCGGCGGAATATCACCGCCTGCTGCAACAGGAAATCCGGAGTGAGTTTGAGCACAATTACTCGCAGCAGCTCTACATGAGTCCCGAGGCCTGGGCCCAGGTAAAGCAAGCCAAGGAAGACGTGCTCACGATGATAAACCGCGCTTTTCACGGCCTTCAGAATCCCACCCAGCTGCGCGGTACCGAATTGGCTAAGCGCATTCTGGAAGGGCTGATGACCGATGCCGCCGACCCCACGGCCCAGGCCCTGGCCGTAGTGAAGCGCGAGGCGGCGGGGCTGTTTTAGCCTTCGCCGCCCAACCTACTGGCTGGCTAAGCGGTTGAACGAAGCGATGACGACGAAAAAACGAATTGCCGTGGACATGGACGAGGTCATGGCCGACTCCATCGCCCGGTTTCAGGAGTGGTACGGCCGCGACTTCGCGCTCGAGCTCACGCGAGAGGCCCTGCGCGGTAAAAATCCGCACGAGGCCGTAGCCCCCGAGCACCAGCCGGCCCTGCGGGCCTACCCCAACGCCGAGGGCTTCTTCCGCGACCTGCCGGTGATAGCCGACAGCCAGCGCGTGCTGGCCGAGTTGAGCCAGCGCTACGAGATTTTTATCGCTACGGCGGCGATGGAATTTCCTAATTCCTTTCTCGACAAGTACCAGTGGCTGCAACGGCACTTCCCGTTTCTGCACTGGCGCAACTTCGTGTTTTGCGGCGATAAGAGTATTCTTAACGCCGACTATCTCATCGACGACAACGCCTACAACTTCGACGGCTTTCGGGGCGAAGGCTTGCTGTTTGACGCGCCGCACAACGCCCTCGAAACCCGCTACCGCCGCGTGCACGGCTGGCAGGAAGTGGCGGA